>NZ_JBOGEG010000002.1:0-332032 GCF_050701915.1 Glutamicibacter sp.
CCGGAGAACCGGGGCCCGCCGCCGTTCTGCTTCATGCGACTGTTGCACGCTGCGCGTGAACATTACGCGAAAACTGTCCTCCCGGGCCGCTGGACGAGTATCTTCAAAAGGTGTCCACCGTGAATGAAAATGACTATCCGGCTTCCGTCAGCGACTTCACCGAGCCGCTCATCGATCAGCTGATCGGCTTCCGCCGGGAACTGCATCGCAACCCGGAGCTGTCCTTTGCGGAGCACCAAACCACCGAGCGAATTCTCGAAACCCTGCATGCCGCCGGCCTGTCGCCGCAGAAGATGGCCGACACCGGCGCCTTCGTGGATATCGGCGAAGGCCCTATCCGCATCGCCTTCCGTGCCGACATCGACGCGCTGCCGGTGGTGGAGGAAACCAACCTGGACTACGCCTCGATGACCGAAGGCGTGGCGCACGCCTGCGGCCACGACATCCACACCACCGTGATGCTCGGCGTGGCCCTGGCCCTGGGCAGGATGCATGCCGCCGGCAAGCTCGATGGCTGCGTGCGGGTGATCTTCCAGCCCGCCGAGGAGAAGCTTCCCGGCGGGGCGCTGTCGGTGATCGAGCAGGGATTGCTCGATTGCGTGCCGCGGGTGCTCGCGCTGCATTGCGACCCGCGGATCGACGCCGGGCATATCGGCACCCGTATCGGTGCGATCACCTCGGCGAGCGACACCATCCGCATCGAGGTCAATGGGCGGGGCGGGCACACCTCGCGTCCGCATCTGACCGAAGACATCGTTTTCGCGATGAGCCAGATCGCCACCCAGGTCCCGGCCGTGCTCGGACGCAAGGTCGATGTGCGCTCGGCCGTCTCGGTGGTCTGGGGCCAGATCCATGCCGGCAGCGTGCCGAACGCGATACCGGCCACCGGATACCTGGCCGGCACCATGCGCTGCCTGGATGGCGATGTCTGGTACGAGGCCGGAGAGCTGCTCGACCAGGCCGTGCGCCAGATCGCTGCTCCCTACGGAGTGGAGATCAAGCTGCAGCACACCCGCGGAGTGCCACCGGTAGTCAACGCTCCGGCGGAGACCGCATTGATCGAGGACGCCGCGCGCCGCGAGTTCGGCGCCGAGGCCATCGAACTGACTCCGCAGTCCATGGGCGGCGAGGACTTCGCATGGATGACGCAGAAGGTTTCCGGTGCGATGCTGCGGCTGGGAACCCGCACCCCGGGCGGCAAGACCTACGACCTGCACCGCGGGGACTACATCCCTGACGAATCGTGCATTGGCGTGGGGGTTCGCATCATGGCGGCCGCCGCCATGCAGGCCGTGCGCGAGGCAAGCGCCACATAGGGCGTTGGCCACATCAAACCCGAAAGTTTTTAACATTTCTTTGACGCTTTAACAATTCGGTCAGTGACTTGGGCATTGGCGTTAAGCGCTTGCCGTTTTGCGGCCAGTTAGTTATCTGTTTGTAATCTTTATCGTCTTTACCTGTGACATATCTCCGATAGGCTATGGAAACGATGGGAATGCTATGACTTTTGGTGTGCTCGAGTAAGGCCTAGGCAATGAAGCCTTGCACGAGGGTCAGGTGTCTTGCCTCCCGCATTATCTCGCAAGATTCTTTGGAGGAACAGATGCGCTTCGTATCGCGCAAGACCGGTATGGCTGCCGCCATGCTCGGCATCTCGGCATTAGCTTTGAGCGCCTGCGGCGCTGCACCAGAAGAGACCAGCTCGGCTGGCCAATTCCCGGACTACGTCGGCTGCATTGTCTCCGACTCCGGTGGATTCGACGACCAGTCCTTCAACGAATCTTCCTTCCGCGGCTTGAAGAACGCCGAGAAGGACCTGGGCATCCAGACCAAGGATGCGGAATCCAAGTCGAACGCCGACTTCGCGACCAACCTCAACGGCATGGTCAACGCAGGCTGCGACCTGACCGTCACCATCGGCTTCCTGCTGGGCGACGCGACCGCTGAGGCTGCTGCGGCAAACCCGGACAAGAACTTCGCCATCGTCGACTTCCAGTACGAGAAGCCGATCGAGAACGTCAAGCCGATCATCTACGACACGGCCCAGGCTGCCTACCTGGCAGGCTACGCCGCAGCCGCTGCATCGAAGACCGGCACTGTTGCCACCTTCGGCGGCATCAAGATCCCTACCGTCACCATCTTCATGGACGGCTTCGCTGACGGCGTTGCCAAGTTCAACGAAGACAAGGGCAAGGACGTCAAGCTGCTGGGCTGGGACAAGAAGAAGCAGGACGGAACCTTCTCCGGCGACTTCGAGAAGCAGGATAAGGGCAAGCAGATCACCAAGAACTTCATCGCTTCCGGCGCAGACGTTGTCATGCCTGTAGCCGGCCCAGTGGGCAAGGGCGCTGGCGCTGCAGTGGTCGAGGCCAACAAGGGTGGCAAGGAAGCCAAGCTCGTGTGGGTCGACTCCGACGGCTTCCTGACCGCTCCTGACTACAAGGACGTCATGCTGACCTCGGTCGTCAAGACCATGGACACCGCAGTTGAAGATGTCATCCGCACCGACGCCGAGGGCAAGTTCGACTCGACCCCGTACGTCGGCACCTTGGAAAATGAGGGCGTTGCACTGGCACCGTTCCACAACTTCGATGAGGAAATCGGCGAAGACACCAAGAAGGAGATCGAAGCCCTGAAGCAGCAGATCATCTCCGGTGAGCTGGAGATCGATTCGGCCTCCAGCCCTAAGTAGGTCTAGGCGAACTAGCCATGGAGCGCGTCACCGCTCGCCGCAATACAGCGGTGGGCAGGTGACGCGCTTTATGCCTGCCTAAGGGCCAAAATAACCTGCAAGCAAGAACCTCGCCAAACGAACAATGAAGATGGTGGAATCGTGAAACTCGAACTACGAGGAATCTCGAAAGCCTTCGGTTCTTTCTACGCCAACAAAGATATCGACCTGACGGTCGATGACGCGCAGATTCACTGTCTGCTCGGCGAAAATGGTGCTGGAAAGTCCACGCTTATGAACGTGCTCTACGGTCTGTACCAACCGACCGAGGGCCAAATCTTGCTGGACGGGAAGCCCGTCGAGTTCTCCGGACCAGGCGATGCCATGGCCTCGGGCATCGGCATGGTGCACCAGCACTTCATGCTGGTCCCGGTCTTCACCGTGGCCGAAAATATTGCCCTCGGCGCAGAAACCACCAAGGCTGGTGGCGTACTGGACCTGCAGGTCACCCGCAAGAAGATCCGCGAGATCTCCGACCGCTACGGTTTCGACGTGGATCCGGACGCGATCGTCGAAGACCTGCCGGTGGGTGTGCAGCAGCGTGTTGAGATCATCAAGGCCCTGGTGCGCGAGGCCAAGATCCTCATCCTCGATGAGCCGACCGCGGTGCTCACCCCGCAGGAAACCGACGAGCTGCTGGACATCATGCGCCAGCTCAAGGCCAACGGCACCTCCATCGTCTTCATCTCGCACAAGCTGCGTGAAGTACGTGCCGTCTCCGATGTGATCACCGTGATCCGCCGCGGCGAAGTCATCGATTCGGTCTCTCCGGAATCTTCCACCACCGAGCTGGCCAACCTGATGGTGGGCCGCGCGGTGGAACTGAACCTGAACAAGGCGGCAGCCACTCCAGGGCAGGCGGTATTGCAGGTCAGGGACCTGACGGTTGTCGATCCGGCAGGCACCACCACGCTGAACTCGGTCACCCTGGATATCCATGCGGGCGAAATCCTTGCCGTCGCCGGTGTGCAGGGCAACGGCCAGACCGAACTGACCGAAGCGATTCTGGGCACCCAGCCGGTCACCAACGGCTCGGTCAAGCTCGCCGGCCAGGAACTGGTTGGCAAGTCGGTCAAGCAGATCCTGCGTTCGGGCCTCGGCTTCGTTCCCGAAGACCGTTCGGTGCACGGCCTGGTCACCCAGTTCTCCATCGAGGAGAACCTGGTGCTGGACCTCTACGATCGCCCGCCGTTCGGCAAGGGCATCTCGATGAACCTGGATGCGATCAAGAAGAACGCCGCGCAGCAGATCCAGGGCTTTGACGTGCGTACCGATAACCCGCTGAACCCGGCCTCCAGCCTCTCGGGCGGCAACCAGCAGAAGGTCGTCATGGCCCGCGAGCTGAGCCGCGATTTGAAGCTGTTCATCGCTTCACAGCCGACCCGCGGCGTGGACGTGGGCTCCATCGAGTTCCTGCACCGCCGCATCGTGGCCGAGCGCGACAAGGGAACCCCGGTGATGATTGTGTCCACCGAGCTGGATGAGGTCATGGAATTGGCCGACCGCATCGCCGTGCTCTACAAGGGCAAGATCAACGGAATCGTGCCGGGGGATACCTCCCGCGAAGTGCTGGGCCTGATGATGGCCGGCGTTTCGCAGGAAGAAGCCCTGGCCCAGGCCGAATTCGCGAAGGCGGACAACGAGCCGGTTGAAGCCCAGCCAGCTAGCGAGCACGACAACCAGGAAGGAGAAGCACAGTGAGCGAAAAAGCACCTGTGGTTCCCGACTCCGGCAAGCCGGGCAATGACCTCTTGCGCCAGATCACCCAGGGGCCGGGACTGGTCTCGATCCTTGGCGTCATCGTCGCACTGGTCATCGGCGGCCTGCTGATCGCCGTAACCGATGAGAAGGTGGGCGAAACTGCCGGCTACCTCTTCGCCCAGCCTTCGGCCTTCTTCGGCGAATTCTGGCGTGCGGCCACTGAAAGCTACGTGGCGCTGTTCAACGGCTCGATCTACAACTCCGCCCAGGGGTTCAAGCCATTCCTGGAGACCCTGACCGTCTCCACCCCGCTGATCTGCGCCGGTCTGGGCGTGGCCGTGGCATTCCGCGCCGGCCTGTTCAACATCGGTGCCCAGGGCCAGATCATCATCGGTTCGGTGCTAGCCGCCTACATCGGCTTCGCCTGGCACCTGCCATTCGGCTTGCACCTGCTGCTGGTGATCGTCTTCGGCCTGCTCGGCGGCGCGATCTGGGGCGGCCTGGTTGGCCTGCTCAAGGCCAAGACCGGCGCCCACGAAGTGATCCTCACGATCATGTTCAACTACGTGGCCGTGTACCTGATCGACTTCCTGATGAACACCCAGGCCTTCCGCCGTCCCGGCGAGACCAACCCGATCTCGCCCATCCTGGACAGCTCGGCCATCTTCCCGGCGATCCCCGGATCGCGTTTGCACCTGGGCTTCGTGATGGCGGTGCTGCTGGTGCTGGCCGTGTCCTGGATGTTCAAGCGCTCCACCGTGGGCTTCGAATTCCGCGCCGTGGGCCATAACCCGGAAGCCGCGCAGACCGCCGGCATCAACGTGGCCCGCACCACCATCATCGCGATGGCGCTGGCTGGCGCCTTGGCCGGTGCCGCAGGCGTGGCCCAGGTTGCAGGCACCGAAAAGGTGCTCACCGGCGGCATCGCCGGTTCGCTGGGCTTCGACGCGATCACCGTGGCCCTGCTGGGCCGCTCCACCCCGTGGGGCACCTTCCTCGCGGGCCTGCTCTTCGGCGCGTTCCAGGCCGGTGCGGTGAACATGCAGATCACCACCGGAACCCCGATCGACATCGTATCGGTGGTGCAGTCGCTGATCGTGCTGTTCATCGCCGCCCCGCCGCTGGTCAAGGCCATCTTCGGCATGAACCGCAAGAAGAAGCGCAGCTCCAAGCTCGAACCTACTAAGGCAGGTGCCAAGTGACCGCAACCACCTTGCAACCGGCAATTAACGTCTTGCCAAGCAAGAAGACCCCGATCATCCTTTCGGTGATCGCAGTGATCGTCTTCTTCAGCTTCGGCTTGCTGGGCAACGACCAGGCAGCGCACTTCACGCTGAACAGCGCCGGCGACGCCTTCGAGCTGCCGGAAGTGGTCTTCCCGGGCCGCATCACCAACATCGTGTTCGGCGTGCTGCTGCTGGCCATTGCCGCCTACTCCTGGCTTCAGCGCAATCAGGGCAAGTTGCTGGCCACCTGGATGGTCGCCGTCGCGGCCGTCCTGTTCGTGCTGGGCTTCCTGATCTGGGTGGTCTCCGGCGCCAACATCAACAGCATTTCGCTGGCCAGCCTGCTGGCCGGTGGCGTGGTGCTGGCCGTGCCGCTGGTCTTCGGTTCGCTTTCCGGCGTGCTGTGCGAGCGCGCCGGCGTGGTCAACATCGCCATCGAGGGCCAGCTGCTTGGCGGTGCTTTCACCGCGGCACTGGTCGCCTCGCTGACCCAGAGCGCCTTCGCAGGCCTGATCGCCGCCGGCCTGGCCGGCGCACTGGTCTCACTGGTCCTGGCTATCTTCTCCATCAAGTACGTGGTCAACCAGATCATCGTCGGCGTGGTCTTGAACGTACTGGTTTCCGGTATCACCGGCTTCCTGTTCACCACCGTGATGCAGGAAGACCCGGAGCGCTTCAACTCGCCGGCGCACCTGCCGGTCGTCGAGATCCCGCTGCTTTCCTCGATCCCGGTCATCGGCCCGATCCTGTTCAAGCAGTCGGTCATCGGCTACCTGATGTACCTGGCCGTCTTCCTGGTCTGGTTCGGCCTGTTCAAGACCAAGTGGGGCCTGCGCGTGCGCGCCGTGGGCGAGCATCCGAAGGCAGCCGATACCCTGGGCATCAAGGTCAACGCGATCCGCTTCTGGAATGTCACCCTCGGCGGCATCGTGGCCGGCATCGGCGGTTCCTTCTTCACCCTGGTGGCCATCGACTCCTTCACCAAGGAAATCTCCGGTGGCCGCGGCTTCATCGCGCTGGCCGCAGTCATCTTCGGCCGGTGGAACCCGATCGGCGCGTTCCTGGCCGCCCTGCTCTTCGGCTTCGCCGATAACTTGCAGGTTATCCTGACGATCATCGGCACCCCGGTACCAAGCCAGTTCATGGCCATGATGCCTTACCTGGTGACCATCTTCGCAGTGGCCGGCCTGGTCGGGCGTTCGCGCGGACCGGCAGCCGCGGGCGAACCGTACGTGAAGGAATAGCGATTTCCCATGGATAGCAACAACGCGCCGTGGCCGCAGCTCGAAGCTGCGGCTGCGGCCGCGCTGTCTCAGGCCTACGCGCCCTACTCGAACTTCCGGGTGGGCTCGGCGGCACTGACCAGCGACGGCCGCCTGATTTCCGGGTGCAACATCGAGAACGCCGCGTACGGGGTCACCCTGTGCGCTGAATGCGCCATGGTGGGCCAGCTCTTCGCCACCGGCGGGGGCACCATGGAATACTTCCTGTGCTTCGGCCAGCTTCGCGAGGGCGAGCTCGAACTGATTACCCCGTGCGGCCGCTGCCGCCAGCTGCTTTTCGAGCACCGCGGGGCAGACCTGTTGATCAAGACCGCCCGCGGAATCGTGGGAATCGAAGACCTCTTGCCTGACGCGTTCGGGCCGCAGAATCTGAATTTCTAGCGCCGGAGCACACCGGCCAACAGCAGAATGGAAGGTGCCTGATATGGCTACCGAGCAATTCAGTGCCGTCGAAGTCATCCGCGCAAAGCGCGATGGCGGCGAACTGAGCAACGAGATGATCGACTGGACCATCGATGCCTATACCCGCGGGGCCATCGCAGAAGAGCAGATGTCCGCGTTGAACATGGCCATCTACTTCCAGGGCATGAACCGCAACGAGATCTCGCGCTGGACCACCGCGATGATCAATTCCGGGGAACGCATGGACTTCTCTGCCCTGGCCGATCCATCGGGCAGGAAGCTGGCCACCACCGACAAGCACTCCACCGGCGGCGTGGGGGACAAGATCACCTTGCCGCTGGCTCCGCTGGTCGCCAGCTTCGGCGTCGCTGTCCCGCAGCTTTCGGGCCGCGGGCTGGGCCACACCGGTGGAACCCTGGACAAGCTCGAAGCCATTCCCGGTTGGAAGGCAGACCTGTCCAACGAGGCGCTGTTCTCCCAGCTGTCCAATGTCGGCGCGGTCATCTGCGCCGCCGGCACCGGACTGGCTCCGGCGGACAAGAAGCTCTACGCATTGCGCGATGTCACCGCCACCGTGGAAGCCATCCCGCTGATCGCTTCCTCGATCATGAGCAAGAAGATCGCCGAGGGCACCGGCACCCTGGTTCTGGATGTGAAGGTCGGTTCCGGCGCGTTCATGAAGGACGAGGCCATGGCCCGCGAACTGGCCGAGACCATGGTGAACCTGGGCACCGATGCCGGGGTGAACACCGTGGCGCTGCTGACCAATATGGAAACCCCGCTGGGCCTGACTGCTGGCAACGCCATCGAGGTCGAGGAATCCGTTGAGGTTCTGGCCGGCGGCGGACCGGGCGACGTCGTGGAGCTGACCGTTGCCCTGGCAACCGAGATGCTTGCCGGTGCAGGCATCAAAGACGTGGATGTCGCCGGTGCGCTGAAGAACGGCAAGGCCATGGATGTCTGGCGCAAGATGATCGCGGCCCAAGGTGGAGACCCGGATGCCAAGCTGCCGGTAGCCAAGGAATCGCACACCGTAGTGGCGCCCGCCGAGGGCGTACTGCTCAAGCTCGATGCGATGGACATCGGTCTGGCCGCTTGGACCCTGGGGGCAGGGCGTGCACGCAAGGAGGATAGCGTCCAGGCTGGCGCCGGCGTGCGCATGCACGTGAAGCCAGGTGCCTTGGTTCGCCGTGGCGAGCCGATTGCCACCTTGCTGACCGATACCCCGGCCAAGCTGGAGCGCGCCATTGAGTTGGTCCAGCGTTCCATCATGATCGGTTCGGCTGATGACCGTCCGGACACCCGACTGATCTTGGATCGCATCGCAGCCAAGTAGGCGAAATTTGATCCGCAGTTAGGGAGCCGGGAAACACTTTGCCGTGTTTCCCGGCTCCTTTCTTGTCGTCGCCCTAACCGCCTGGAAACAGCGCGTCACTCCAGCAGAAATTTCCGGCCTGTTCTGGATATGCCGAGGCGAAAACCGAGATGTCAGTAGCTGCATCAAGGGTGAAGCCGCACATCTAGAGGAGCGGAGAGGCACTAAACCGGGTATGCCAGCTTGTCTGGGCGTGAGGTGATCTCCGGTTCGTTCTCCGCGCGGGCCATAGTTTTCCTTGGGCTCGCTGCCTGCAGCGGCTGCGCCTTCCTTTTTCGAGGACCGTGCAATTTCAGTTCATATTCGAAGCAGAAACTACTGATTCCAATGGCCTGCCAATCGTGGGGGCCATGCCCGTCTTGGCCAACTGAACCAGAAATACAAAATGAGACTAGGCGGGATCGGCCCGTCAGTGGTCGCAATGGAGGTTCCCAGAAAGTTCCCGGGAACCATAACGACGTAGTCAATCGTTAGACAGTTATCTCCTACCAAGGTCGCGGGTGGGAATTGTCCACAACGCCTCGTTAGTAGGATGCGCACTAGCTAGGTCTCGAGCGAAAATGGAAAGACATTCATCGCAATGAGCGCTTTGGGAAAGTAGATGTAAGCACGCATGGAATTAGTTAATGAGGCAATCACGCAGGCCGCCAGCGCATGGTGGATCTTGCCGTTATTGTTTCTGTTCTGCATGATCGATGCGATTTTCCCACTCGTTCCGAGTGAATCATTTTTGGTTTCACTGGCCGCGGTAGGAATCCACACCGGCGTTCCCAACCTTGTCCTGATCGGCTTGCTAGGTGCCGGCGGCGCCTTGCTCGGCGACCAAATCACTTTCGCCATCGGACGGAAGATTGGATCCAGGGGATTCAAGTGGATGCGCGGGCAACGCGCGCAGCGGGTGCTGAACTATGCCGAGAAGAAACTTGAAACCTCGGGGGCTCTGCTGATATTTACGGCCCGGTACATCCCGATTGGCCGTGTGGCGGTGAACCTGACCGCGGGCGCCACCGGATTCAGCCACAAGCGCTTCACCCTCTTCGACACCATCGGCGTGCTGACCTGGGCTGCCTATTCCGTCAGCATCGGTGCGCTGGCCGGCAACTGGATGCACGACAACAAGCTGCTGGGAATCATCGTCTCCATTGTCATTGCTGTGGTGCTTGGATTCATCATCGACCGGATCGTCAGCTGGGTGCTGGGGCGTTTGCATCGCCGTGCTGCGAAGCGCGAAGAGCACTCGGTGCAACCAGTTCGAGAGACCGTCCCGCCAACCCCCGACGAGGGTTAACCTCCCGTATTGATCAGGGTCACATAGTGGCTCGCAGATCTTTACCCGTTGGAGCTGTCAGTTCCGCGAAAATGCGACTAGGCTCAGTGATGTGACTGAAGAAATGATTCATACTGACTACGATCCCGAATTCGACTTCCGGGATCTGCCTAAAGTTTCGCTCCATGACCACCTCGACGGTGGCCTGCGCCCTCAGACGATCATCGAGCTGGCCGCCGAGATTGGACACGAGCTGCCAGAGACCGAAGCTGAAGCTTTGGGCGAATGGTTCCGTGAATCAGCCGACTCCGGCTCGCTGCCACGCTACCTGGAAACCTTTGAGCACACCGTCGCGGTCATGCAGACCCGCGATGCGCTGATCCGCGTAGCCCGCGAATTCGTCGAGGACCTCGCTGAAGACGGCGTCATCTACGGCGAAGTCCGCTACGCCCCAGAGCAGCACCGCCGCGATGGCTTGAGCCTGGACGACGTCGTTGACGCCATCCAGGAAGGCCTGGACCAGGCCTGCGAGAAGCTCAACGCCGAGGGCCACCCGATGCAGATCGGCCAGATCGTTACCGCCATGCGCCACAGCGACCAAGGCGTGGAAATCGCCAAGCTGGCCCTGCGCCACCGCGGTCGTGGCGTGGTCGGTTTCGATATCGCTGGTGCTGAAGACGGCTTCCCGCCATCGGTGATGAAGGAAGCTTTCGACCTGCTGGCCGAGAACCTCTTCCCCACCACCGTGCACGCTGGCGAAGCAGCCGGCCTGGATTCCATCAAGGAAGCCATCCTGATCGGCCGCGCCCAGCGCCTGGGCCACGGTGTCCGCGTTGCCGAGGATATCGAAATCGAATTCGGCGCTATCGATGAGAACGGCGAAGAACTCAGCGACGACACCGGCCTGGTATCGCTGGGTCCGGTAGCAAACTGGGTTCGCGAACGCGGCATCCCGCTGGAAGTGTGCCCATCCTCGAACCTGCAGACCGGTGCTACCGCCAAGTTCGGCGAAGGCATCGGGAACCACCCGATCGACCTGCTGGTCCAGACCGGTTTCAATGTCACCATCTCGCCGGATAACCGCCTGATGTCCGGCACCACCTTGTCCGATGAGTTCGAATTGCTGGTAGAATCCTTCGACTACGACTTGGAAGATCTGCTGGATCTGACTCTGAACGCCGCCGAAGCGGCCTTCGTACCGCTGGAAATGCGCGAGCTGCTCGTTGAGTACATCAACGACTACTACGACAACCTGCTGGAGGACGAGGACGAGGTCGAGGACTACGAAGAAGACGAATACGAAAACGTCGCCGACTAATCCCCGGACTCAGCCGCCAGGCAACCACCGAAGCCGCCCCCCTGCTCAATGCAAGGGGCGGCTTCGGTGGTTCCAGGGCACTAGATTCCTAGAACGGGTACTGCTTCTTGGTGGACTGCACGCCGACCCAGTGATCGGTGGTGAACTCCTCAATAGCCCACTCGCCGTTGAATCGGCCCAGCCCCGAATTCTTCTCGCCGCCGAACATCACGTGCGGTTCATCGTTGACCGTGATGTCATTGACATGGGTCATTCCGGCCTTGATGCCGCGGGCAAAGGCGACGCCCTTCTCGAGATTTTGCGTGAAAACGGCCGAGGACAATCCGAATTCGGTGTCGTTGGCCAGTTCCAGCGCATGCTCTTCGGATTCGGCCTTGGTGATGCCCACGACCGGGCCGAAGATCTCCTCGCGGAACAGTTCCATGCCGCTGGTGACATCAGCGAAGACGTGGGGTGAGACCACGCGGCCGTTGATGGAGCCTGCCAGGACTTCGCGCGCGCCCTGGGCACGGGCGGTCTTAATCTTGCCGCTGACCGACTCCAGCTGCGCATCGTTGATGATCGGTCCCACGAGGTTGGCTGGATCTGCGGCATCGCCATAGCCGAGCTTGCTGACCTGCTCGATGAACTTCTCGATGAAGGCCTCGTAGACCGGGGCCTGGACGATGATGCGGTTGATCGCCATGCAGATCTGCCCCTGGTGCAAGAACTTGCCCAGGGTCGCTGCCTTGGCCGCTTCGTCGAGGTCAGCATCTTCGAGCACGACGAAGGGCGCGTTGCCGCCAAGCTCCAGCGCCACGCGCTTCATATGCTCGCCGCTGACCGCGATTTTCCCGACGTTCTTGCCTACCGGGGTCGAGCCGGTGAACGAAACCAGCGATGGGGTCTTATGCGCCACGAAGTAATCGCCGATTTCCGAACCGGATCCAACCACTGCGTTCAATACCCCGTCGGGCAGGCCAGCCTCGGCGAAAGCCTTGGCCAGGACCAAGGCACCCACCAGAGGGGTGTCCGAGGCGGGCTTGAGCACGACCGCATTACCCAGAGCCAGGGCAGGTGCCACGGACCGAGCCGAAAGCAGCATCGGGAAGTTCCACGGGCTGATGACACTCACCACGCCGACCGGTTCGCGGTAGACCCGGTTCTCCTTGCCCTCTGCATTCGATGGCAGGATCTTTCCATGCACGCGGGTTGGGAAGGTGGCCGCTTCGCGGATGGCCGCGATGGTGCCGCCCAATTCGATGTTCGCCTTCAGATGCGTGGAACCGGACTCGGCAATCAGCAGCGCCAGGATGCCCTTGAAGTTCGACTGCAGGTAGTCTGCGGCCTGGTTCAGGATCTTCGAACGCTTGCCGGGGGAGAACGCCGCCCAACTTGGCTGCGCAGCGGCGGCAGCGCCGTAGGCAGCGTCAACGTCTTGGGTTGAAGCCTGACGGATCTCGGCCAGGAGCGAGTCATCGAAAGGGTTGGCAGTGCGCAGGATGCGCTCGGAGCGACCTTCTACCCACTGGCCGCCGATGAAGAGTCTGGCTGGAAGCTGGTCCAGGAATTCCAGCTGGGAGGTGTCTTGGACGGTCATTGGCAATCCTTCGCGTCGTCGGGATGAACTACGGCCATGCTAGCCCGAAAGGGCAGCGATTGGGATCTAATTGGCCGCGGGCTGAAAGCTCGCTTCGATAGCATGTTCTTATGCCGGAGAACAGAACGCAGCTGGACCAGCTCAACGCGACCGTACGGATCCTTCGCAGCAGATGCGCCTGGACTGGCGCGCTGACTCACGAGTCGTTGCGCACCTACCTCATTGAGGAAAGCTATGAAGTCCTGGACGCCATCGCTGAACAGAACCCGGCCCTGTTGAAGGAGGAGCTGGGGGATTTGTACTTCCAGATCCTGTTGCACTCCGTAATCGCTGAGGAGCAAGATCATTTCGGCCTGGAAGATGTCGCCGAAACGCTGAACGCGAAGTTATTGCGTCGCAACCGGCATATTTTTGACGAGCATGGACAGATCCGCCAGCAGATCATCACGGATGTCGATGAGATTATCCGCGTTTGGGATGCAGCGAAGCAGGCGGAACGCGCGGGCCAGCCCAAGAAGCGGAAGAACGCTGGACTGCCCGCTGGGCTGCCGTCCCTGGCGCTCGCGCAGAAATTGCTCGATCGCCATGCCAGAGCAGGATCGGCGCAGCCCGCGGCCGGACTTGTCACCGAGCAGGTTCGTGAACGAATCGTCGATGAGTTGTCCCTGGCCGAGGAATTAATGGCCCTGTCGGCGAGGGCCGAAGAGCTGGGATTGGATGCTGAATCGGTGCTGCGGGCGGCCCTGAGCCAGCAATACGGCGCGGAAACTGACGCAACAACATCGCCCAAATCACCTTCGAAGCGCTAGGCTAGAGACAGGCAATGGCGCCGACGGTCTTATCAGCGACCGCTGGTTGACCTGCCCCTAGACCACCCCTTTTCTACAAGGAGTCCATACTCATGGCATTGATTGACGCCATTCACGCGCGCGAAATCCTTGATTCCCGCGGCAATCCGACCGTCGAGGTCGAGGTCCTGCTATCCGACGGCTCGCATGGCCGTGCCGCTGTTCCTTCCGGTGCATCCACCGGCGCTTTCGAAGCAGCTGAGCGTCGCGACGGCGACAAAGACCGGTACCTCGGCAAGGGCGTACTGGGTGCTGTAGAGTCCGTCATCGACGAAATCGCCGACGAGCTGGAGGGCCTTGACGCCACTGACCAGCGCGCCATCGATGCCACCATGATTGAACTGGACGGCACCGCCAACAAGTCCAAGCTGGGCGCAAACGCCATCCTCGGCGTCTCCCTGGCAGTGGCCAACGCCGCTGCAGTGAGCGCCAACCTGCCACTGTTCAAGTACCTGGGCGGACCGAACGCGCACGTACTGCCAGTGCCATTGATGAACATCCTCAACGGTGGCTCCCACGCCGACTCCGACGTGGACATCCAGGAATTCATGATCGCCCCGATCGGTGCGCCGACCTTCTCCGAGGGCCTGCGCTGGGGCGTCGAGGTTTACCACAACCTCAAGTCCGTGCTGAAGGAAAAGAACCTTTCCACCGGTCTGGGCGACGAGGGCGGCTTCGCTCCCAACCTGCCAAGCAACCGTGCGGCTCTGGAGCTGATCACCGAAGCGATCAAGCGCGCTGGCTACACCCCGGGCGAAGACATTGCCCTGGCGCTGGATGTTGCTTCCTCCGAGTTCTACGAGAACGGCGCTTACCAGTTCGAAGGCAAGGCGCTGTCTGCCCAGGAAATGAGCGACTACTACGCTGGCCTGGTTGCCGACTTCCCATTGGTTTCGATCGAGGACCCACTGGATGAGGACGACTGGGATGGCTGGAAGACCCTGACTGACGCCATTGGCGAGAAGGTACAGCTGGTAGGCGACGACCTGTTCGTCACCAACCCGCAGCGCCTGGCCGATGGCATCGCCAAGGGCACCGCCAACTCGCTGCTGGTGAAGGTCAACCAGATCGGTACCCTGACCGAAACCATCGATGCGGTGACCATGGCGCAGCGTGCCGGTTACACCACCATCACCTCGCACCGTTCGGGTGAAACCGAAGATGTCACCATCGCCGATATCTGCGTGGCAACCAACGCCGGCCAGATCAAGACCGGTGCACCAGCTCGCTCCGAGCGCGTAGCCAAGTACAACCAGCTGCTGCGCATCGAAGAGGACCTGGGTGCCTCGGCGGTCTACGCTGGCCGTAGCGCGTTCCCGCGTTTCAACAGCTAATTTTCAGTAATAGCGAATAAGCTCGTCGGTAGTGGATACCGGCGGGCTTTTCGTTATTTAATGGAATTATCTTGCCAAGTCCACGGCAACACCGCACGAAAAGCACCACGGGAATTGGGGGAGTATGGCTCAGCGACCACCGCGAATGCCTCGCCGTAATACTCCGGATCCGGCTGAAGAAGCCGTTATAACCCCGGTTGACCAGACGAAACATGCCGGTGCAGGCTCCGAAGCTGAACCGCCTACCGACGCTCTGCGCATAGTCAGGCCACAGGCGCCGGCCAAACAAACTCCTGTAGCACCACGCCCAATGAAGGCTGCCTCCGTTGCGCAGAAGCCGAAAAGCGCTGCCGCAAAGCCGAAATCGACGCCACGCTCAGCGTCAGATGCGTCACGTGCGCCGAAAAAATTTGCCGGAAATTACGCGCCGAAGCCGAAGGTGCCGCTGCGCGAACGCGCCAAGGAAAAGCAGAACGAACGCCGGCGCGATGACCGCATGAAGTTCTCCGCTGCGGTACGCCGCAAGCCGGGGCAGAAGCCGGTTGACCAGAACCAGGTCCCCGAGGGCGAACCCATTGCGGCGCACCGGTTTTCCGGCCGTATCGCCGCCTTGATCGTGGTCCTGGCATTCTTCGCAGTGATGCTCGTGCCCACGGTGAATTTCTACCGCACGCAGATGGCGGAGCTGAACGAGCTGCATGCCTCGATCGAAGCGTTGGAGACGCAGCGCGATGACCTCAAGGCAGAGATCGCGCGCTGGGATGACCCGCTGTACATCAAGCAGCAGGCACGCGAGCGGATAAACTTGGTTATGCCTGGTGAAAAGCTCTACATGGTGGTGGGCGAACGCCCTAAGGATGAAGAGACGCCCGCCGAAGGCAATGGAAGCACCTTCGAGGTGCGCCAGGAACTTCCATGGGTTGATGCTCTGCTCGACTCTGTCCGACGTTCTGCCACTGACTAACCACTTTAAACACGAAGAGACTTATAACCGTGACTGAACAGCCAATCCGCGAAGCCCTTGACGCCGCCGGACGAGTACCCAGCGAAGTTGACCTTGACACCCTCTCCCGCCAGCTGAACCGCCCGGTGCGCGATGTGGTGGAGATCGGTGCGCGCTGCGTTTGCGGCAACCCGCTGGTAGCTACTACTGCGCCACGCCTTTCTTCGGGTATTCCCTTCCCGACCACCTACTACCTGGCGCACCCAGTCATCACTGCGGCCGTTTCGCGTTTGGAAGCTGCCGGGCTGATGAACGAGATGAATGATCGCCTGGGCGAGGACGCGCAGCTGGCACAGGCTTATATCGCGGCCCACGAGTCGTACCTGGCCAACCGCGATGCCATCGGCCAGCGTTCGGGGACCGGCGCCGTTCCGGAAATCGCTGGCGTCTCCGCTGGCGGCATGCCGACCCGCGTCAAGTGCCTGCACGTGCTGGTGGGGCACTCGCTGGCTGCCGGCGAGGGAGTGAACCCACTGGGTGATGAAGCGCTGGCTGCCATTGCCGAGTGGTGGACCAAGGACAAGTGCTACTGCGTCGGAGCTTGGGACACCGAATCCGAGGCACCGAGCCGTGACCGCTCGCGCCACGTGAAGACCCAGGAACAGCAGGACCCGGCGGCCAAGCGTGCAGAACGCGCCCTCAAGCGTGCCGCGCGTGAAGCCGCGCAGGGCGCTGACCAGGATGATGCCTAATGCGCGTGGCCGGTATTGACTGCGGAACCAACTCCATCCGTCTGCTGATCGCGGACGTCGATGCCGATGGCCAGCTTGTTGACGTGCTGCGCACCATGCGCATCGTGCGCTTGGGCCAGGGCGTCGACGCTACCGGCGCCTTCGCTCCCGAGGCCTTGGAACGTACCTTCGAAGCTGCTCGCGAGTACAAGAAGCTGTGCGATGAGCATCGGGTAGAAGCGATCCGTTTCGCAGCGACCTCGGCGGCCCGCGACGCATCGAATCGCGAAGTCTTCTCCGAGCGGATCACCAAGATCCTGGGCGTTGCCCCAGAAGTAATTAGCGGTGAAGAAGAAGCATCCCTTTCCTTTGCCGGTGCGGCTTCGGTCCGGGACGGGCAAAGCGGCAAGAGCCTGGTGATCGACCTCGGCGGTGGATCCACTGAATTCGTTCTCGGCGATGCCACCGGCCCATTGGCAGCCAAGAGCCTGGATATGGGTTGTGTGCGCGTCACCGAGCGGTTCCACCAAGCGGGATTGCGTTCGGATCAGGCCTTGGAGTTCATGGACAGCACCTTGGAATCCCTGGCCGGATCCGTTGATGTTTCGCAGGTTGACGCGGTGATCATGGTTGCCGGCACTTTCACGACGCTCACCGCCCAAGCCCTGGGATTGAAGCAATACGAGTCGGAAAAGATACATGGGGCGCAGCTGAGCTTCGCCCAGATGCGCCAAGCGACCGCCAGCATGCTTTCCTACACCCGGGAAGAGCGCGCGGCGCTGGGCTTCATGCATCCGGGACGGGTTGATGTGATTCAAGCCGGCGCAGCCATCGTGCAACGCATCCTTCATTACCTTGAGCAGGCCAGCGGGAACCGTGAAATGGTTCTGATTGCTTCCGAACACGATATTCTCGAGGGAATCGCGGCTTCAGCTGCCGTTGCCTAAACCTGTCACCCAGTCACCGACCCAAGGAGATGTCTTGAGCTCAGCTTTGCGTGCCAGGAAAGGAATGGGCTTCCTCAAGCTCAGCTCTCTGCTTGTCGTAGCGCTGTTGGCCTTCACGCTGCTTAGCGTGGGCGCACCTGCCCGCGCCGACAACATGCGTGAGTCCGAATACTGGCTCAAATCGTTGGGCGTGGCTGAAGCGCACAAGACGACCAAGGGCGAAGGCGTTAAAGTCGCGGTTATCGACACCGGCATTGATACTTCGCATCCGGATCTGAAGGGCGCGGTTGTTGGCGGTGCCGATATGTCCGGCTCAGGCGGCGAAAAAGGCAACAGGCCCATTGGAGTCATGAGCGAGCACGGCACCTTGGTGGCGACCTTGCTCGCCGGCCGCGGCAACAACAAGGGCGAAATCAAGCGGATTAAATCTGAGAACGAGCGCTTGAAGGCTGCCTGGGAAAAGGCCAAGAAGACCGCTGAAGAAGATGACGAAGACATTCCTGAAGAACCTGAGTACGAAAAGGTTCCAAAGCTGAAGAGCGGTAATGACGGCGTGCTTGGCGTCGCGCCAGCAGCGGACCTGCTTTCTGTGTCGCTGTGGATGGGCGAAGGCAACCCGGCAAAGATTCCAGTGGAAACCCAGATCCCCCGTGCCGTGAAATGGGCCGTGGACTCCGGAGCCAAGGTCATCAACATGTCGCTCGGATCAACCAGCCCGGCTTGGCCGGAAAGCTGGGATGAGGCCTTCAAATACGCAGAAGACCATGACGTAGTAATTGTTGCCGCTGCGGGTAACCGTTCGGGTGGCATGAGCCAGGTGGGCGCTCCGGCTACCATTCCAGGGGTGCTGACCGTGGGCGGCGTTGATGCCAGCGGCAAGGCTTCGCAGGATTCTTCAACCGAAGGTATTTCCATCGGCGTTGCAGCCCCCGCCGAGCAATTGGTCGGAGGCTTGCCAGATGATGGCTACGCGCGCTGGTCCGGTACCTCCGGTGCGGCCCCGCTGGTGGCTGGCGTTGCTGCACTGATTCGTGCGCAATACCCGGATATGAAGGCTCCTGACGTCATCAACCGCATCCTGAAGACCGCCAAGGACACTGGCGCATCCGGCGTTGACAACCTCTACGGCTACGGAATCATTGATGCGCATGCGGCGGTGACTGCGAATGTCCCTTCGGTATCGGAGAACCCGCTGGGCACTATCAGCGAATGGATTCGCGTGCATCGTCGCAACACCGAGAAGACTGCTGATACCCCAGCTCCGGGCGTCTCGATGGAGAAGTCGGACCTCAAGCAGGTCGCAGCGCCCAAGCCAATTCTTCCCGATGACTCCGCGCCGGCGCTCCAGCCGTTGCTCATCGTCGGCGGGGGAGCGCTCCTGCTGCTGGTGATCATTGCAGGCACCACCCAGACCCTGGTGCGTCGTCAACGCGAGAAGGCTGCGGCGCAGCTTGGTTCGGCTTCATTGAGCTCGTTGCAGGTCCCAGATCATGCCGATGGCCGGGATCTGTTTGACGAGATACCCGAAGAAGAGAAGTAAATAGCGTTCAATGCGGGGTGGAAACTGAAGTTCCACCCCGCTTTTTCGCGCCTGCCGACGCTTAATTCGACAGCTTGATGCGAACCGCGCCAGCCGGAAACGCCCATGGGCGGCGAAGACGTGACACACCATACGAAAATAGTTAGTGAATGTTTTCACTAACTCGAAAAATCCGCGTAGAATCAACAGTATGTCGATCATCGAAACCTCCCAGAAGCGTCCGCGCATTCTTATCGTCGGCGGTGGCTACGTAGGCCTGTACGTCGCGATGAAGTTGCAGAAGAAGGTCAAGGCACACGGCGGCATCGTCACCGTTGTCGACCCGAACCCATACATGACTTACCAGCCATTCCTGCCAGAAGTTGCCGGTGGCCAGATTGAACCACGCCACGTTGTGGTCTCCCACCGTCAGCACCTGAAGCACTCCGAGCTGGTTAACGGCCGTGTGCTGAGCATCGACCATGCCAACAAGAAGGCTGTTATTGCCCCGGTCAACGGCGAGCAGTTCGAGCTGGAATACACCGACGTCGTGATGTCCGCTGGTGCGGTCACCCGCACCTTCCCAATCGCTGGCCTGGCTGAAACCGGCATTGGCCTGAAGACCATCGAAGAGGCCGTCGCCCTGCGCAACCAGGTTGCCGAGCGCATCGAGTCCGCTTCGAACATGACTGATCCAGTTGCACGCAAGCGCGCCCTGACCTTCGTGGTTGTTGGCGGCGGCTTCGCAGGCATCGAAACCATCGCCGAGCTGGAAGACATGGCTCGCCACCTGATCGGCCTCAACGACCGCATCGACGCGAAGGAAGCACGCTTCGTTCTCGTCGAGGCCATGGGCCGCATCATGCCAGAAGTCACCGCTGAGCAGGCAGAGTGGGTTGTCGAGCACCTGCGCAGCCGCGGTATCGAGGTATTGCTGAACACTTCGCTGAACAATGCGGAAGAAGGCAACCTGGAACTGATCAACATGGCCGATAAGTCCCCAGCGGGCGAGTTCGGCGCCGACACCCTGATCTGGACTGCTGGCGTTATGGCCAACCCGATGGTTCGCTCCACCGATTTCCCAATCGAGCAGCGTGGCCGCATCGAGACCCGCACCGACCTGCGCATCAAGGACGCCAACGGCGAACCTCTGGAAGGCGCCTGGGCAGCCGGAGATATCTCGGCAGTCAAGGACGTCACCGGCGGCCTGCCAGATGGCACCTGCGTTCCAAACGCACAGCACGCCGTGCGCCAGGCCAAGCTGTTGGCGAAGAACCTGTATGCTGCCCGCTACGGCGTTGGCACCATCAAGGAATACAAGCACTCCAACCTGGGTGCCGTTGCCGGCTTCGGCCGCAACAAGGGCGTTGCCAAGGTTGTTGGCATCAAGCTCAAGGGCTGGCCAGCCTGGATGGCACACCGCGGCTACCACGGCATGGCCATGCCAACCTTCGAGCGCAAGTTCCGCGTCGTTGGCGACTGGCTGGTTGCGCTGTTCTTCAAGCGCGATGCCCTGCAGCTGAACAACCTCGAAGCACCACGCACTGCTTTCGAAGAGTCAGCCAAGCCAAAGAAGTAGGCTTGGGACCTAGGTGATCGACGACGATGCGAGGGGCCAAGGAATTGGCCCCTCGCGTACGTCAGCAAAGAAGGATTTTTTATTTGCTTTGCCGATCACGTAAGATTTGAGAGTCCTGCCCCCATGGTGGAATTGGCATACACGGCTGACTTAAAATCAGCTGCCGAAAGGCTTGTGGGTTCGAGTCCCACTGGGGGTACAGAATAAGGCCGTTGCTGTTCCGGATTTTCCGGTCCGCACCGGTCTTTTCATTTTTCCGAAAGCAAAAGCGCGTCCATCGTTCAACTTCAGGCATCGTGCATTTCACCAAATTCACCTGCCAGTGCAACCTTGATGCTAAAACTTTCAAGAATATCGCTGACAGAGTAGTTTTTCTTCGGAAAAATGCCCCATATCATCCTTCCGACTGAGTGATTTCACAGCATTGCTCAATAGGATTAAGCAAAAGATCTTCAGCTAGCCAAGTGCCAGCGCAATCGCAATCTATGGGGGAATGACATTGGGCAATCCAATCTTTGGTTCCAGCAGCCGCTCCGATGCTTGGGGAACCAAGCCTGGAAGTCCTGTTGGATTCCGAGACACCGCAAATATGAGCGCAGACCAGCTGCAACAGATGTACCAGCAGCCTGCTGCAACCAGCGCCGACACCGGCCGCATGACCATCGGGACCACGATCAACAAGACCGTGCTCTGCCTAGCCTTGGTCGTAATTGGCGCCGCGATTGGCTGGGGCATGCCGATCCTCATGTTGCCAGGTGCCTTGGTTGGTTTTGTCCTGGGCCTGGTTAACGCTTTCAAGAAGCGCCCATCGCCAGTGCTGATCCTCCTGTACTCCGCAGCCCAGGGCCTGTTCCTTGGCGGTCTCTCCGGTTTCCTTGAAAGCCGGCCAGGCCTTGAGGGAATCGCCATCCAGGCAGTGCTGGCTACCCTGTGCGTAGCCGGCGTAACCTTGGCGCTGTACCGCTCAGGCAAGTACCGCATGACTCCCAAGCTGAACAAGATGTTCATGATCGGCATGGTCGGTCTGATCGCCTTCTCGCTGCTCAACATGGTTCTGATGCTCACTGGCGTCATCGACGGCATGTTCGGCATGCGCCACGGCGTCCTCGGCCTGATTATCGGCGTAGTTGCCGTTCTGCTGGCAACCTATGCACTGGTTGCTGACTTCACCATGATCGAGGAACTGTCTAACCAGGGCGCTCCAGCCATCATGGCATGGCGCGGTGCCTTCGGCCTGACCATGACCCTGATCTGGCTGTACACCGAGATCCTGCGCATTCTCGCGATCTTGCGCGGCGACGAGTAGCCTTAACAACATAGCTTGCCAAGACCAGTGCCCATTTCGGGCATTGGTCTTTCTGCGTTAAGCGCACGTTCAAATATGAATTTTTATGATCGACCGCAACCGCGAATACCGTGGAAAATGACAGCTGATTGGGCAGTCATGTGAAACTTTGGTTAGATTCTCCTGTAGCGATTCAGTTACTCAACTCACAACAAGTTTGGCAGGAAGAACGCAATGAGAGTCGATCAAACATCAGGAAAGCCGCCGGGCTTGGTGAAAACCCTGGGAAACTTGGATGCCCTGGCCCTAGGGTTCGGTGCAATGATCGGCTTTGGCTGGGTAGTGCTGACCGGTGGGTGGCTGGATAACGCGGGCACGATGGGCGCGGTACTGGCCATGCTCGTTGGCGGTGGCATCATGGCGGTCGTTGGCCTGACCTATGCCGAGCTGACTGCGGCCATGCCAAAAGCCGGCGGCGAGCACAACTTCATCCTGCGTGCCTTGGGAGCCCGGCCGTCGTTTATTGGATCCTGGGCAATTACCGGCGGCTATGTGACCATCGTAGCCTTCGAAGCGGTCGCTTTGCCGCGAACCGTGGAATACATCTTCCCGGGCATGAGCCAGGTTCCCCTTTGGAGTGTTGCCGGGTTTGAAGTTAACCTGACCTGGGCGCTGGTAGGCGTGCTTTCCGCGATCGTGATCACCTGGATCAACATCCGCGGCGTGAAGCAAGCTGGAGTACTGCAGACATTCGTGGTGCTCTTCCTCATGGCTATCGGTGCCTTGATGATCGTGGGAGCCTTTGCCGGCGGCGAAGCCAAGAACATGGAACCGTTCTTCACCCCTGGAACCAGCGGGTTCTTTGCCGTGCTCGTTGCGGTGCCATTCCTGTTCATCGGTTTTGACGTGATTCCGCAGTCCGCTGAAGAAGTGAATATCCCGGCCAAGCAAATTGGCAAGCTCGTAGTCGTCTCCGTAGTCTTGGCCACCATTTGGTACGTCATGGTTGTCGTGACCACATCGTCAGCCATGCCTGCATCGCAACTAGCTGGAGCTGACATTGCAACGGCAGATGCATTCGGGGCCATGTTCGGTTCGGAGCTGATGGCCAAGGTGCTGATTGCTGGTGGCATCGCCGGCATCTTGACCTCATGGAACTCGCTATTGCTAGGAGCTTCGCGATTGGTCTACTCGCTGGCCCGAAGTGGCATGCTTCCTTCCTGGTTTGGCAAATTGCATCCCAAGTACCGCACTCCAGCCAACGCCCTGGTCTTCATCGGCGGAATCTCAATGCTGGCGCCATTCTTCGGCGCTGAAATGCTGGGGTGGCTCGTGGACTCGGGAGCGCCAAGCATAATTGTGGCTTACTTCCTGGTATCGGTAACCTTCCTTGTGCTGCGCAAACGCGAGCCAAAGATGGATAGGCCGTTGCGCGTTGGCGGTAACGGAAATGCTGGAATTGTTATCGGCTGGACTTCGGTCCTTCTCACCGCTGCGCTCTTCAGCCTTTACATGCCTGGCATGCCGGCATCCTTGAGCTGGGAGCCATGGGTCATCTTCGCTATTTGGTGGGCTTTGGGCGCAATTTTCTTCTTCAAGGTTCCCGCTGGCATTAAGCCTGGTGAGGACGCTGAGGAGAGGGTACTTGAAGCGGTCATGCGCCGCCGGAGGTAGGGGCCGTGCAGTGCCTAATGAGCCGTGGCCTTCAAGCTGGCATGACCAGGAAGATGCATCCTGCGCAATCTGGTTACCTGTGGCCGAGGCAAATAAACATATTGAATTAGATTTCTAGGACCAGTGCCCATATCGGGCACTGGTCTTTGTTTTTTGTCACAATTGAGACATGGATCAAGACGCTCTCTGGCAAACGCGATAGCGTGGTTCCATGAAGAGCAGCCGGTTGGAACGTCTACGCCGTTTTCGTGTCTCACTTCCTAGTAAGCCGGCGGAAACCCCTGCCACACCACGTCCGGATCTGACGGATTTCAAAAGTGCCGAGGACATGCCCTATGCCATGCGCATGGCAGCCGCGTGGGCCTGGCGTTTCCTGATCATCGTCGCAGCAGTGGGCGTGCTGGTGTGGGCGCTTTCAAAAGTCTCCTTGCTGGTCATCCCGGTTTTCATCGCAGCGCTGCTAGCAGGGCTGCTTTCACCGGTTGTGAATACGATGAACTCCAAGCTTGCGGTACCTCGCGGGTTGGCCGTCGGCATAACACTCATCGGCTTCCTTGCACTGGTAACGGCAGGACTATCGGTTGCAGGGCAAAAACTTTCGGCCGGCTTTACCGCCCTTTGGACCCAAGCGCTTTCGGGCATCGAGCAGGTCCAGGACTGGCTGTTCAACGGTCCGCTCAAGCTGACCAACGACGATCTGCAAAAGGTCCTGGACGATACCCTCGTCCAGCTTCGCGGCAATGCCACCAACATCCTGAGTGAAGCAATCAGCTGGACCTCTGCGATCGGGCAGATCCTGACAGGCACATTGCTGGCGGTCTTCGCCTTGATATTCCTGCTGCTTGACGGACGCAAGATCGGTTTGTTCTTGGTTAACCTCTTGCCGCGCCGCGCCCGCCCGGCGATGGACGGAGCCTTGACCCGGGGCTGGGCCTCGCTGGTCACCTACGTGCGAGTCCAGATGGTCGTTGCGCTGATCGACGCCATCGGCATCGGATTTGGTGCATTCTTCCTGGGCGTACCACTTGCGATGCCACTGGGCGTACTGGTCTTTATCGGCTCCTTCATCCCAATCGTCGGTGCACTGATTACCGGTGCCTTGGCAGTTTTGCTCGCCCTGGTAGCCAATGGCTGGGTCAACGCATTGATCATGCTGGCCGTAGTGCTGCTTGTCCAGCAGGCGGAGTCCAACATCCTGCAGCCACTCATTATGGGCAAGGCAGTAAGCCTGCATCCGCTGGCAGTTGTCCTGGCAGTCGCCGGCGGCACAATGCTCGCAGGCATTCCAGGGGCACTCTTCGCCGTTCCGCTACTGGCAGTAATCAACGCGGTCGTGAAATACCTGTCGGGCCGAACATGGGAAACCGACCAATTCGTGATTGAACACTACGGGAGCCAAATATTGGTGGAGAACCCGAAAGCGAACGACCCAGCGAAGTCCAACCCACCTGTAACGGCTACAGGCACTGCCACCGCACCACTAGCTTCGCCGGAAACCCGGCCCCCTGAGACCACAGCAGATGAGGAATAGACCATGAGCACTGAACCTACTTTGCCGGTTACGCTGGCTGATATCGAAGCCGCGGCTGAAGTACTCAAACCGGTTATTGCCCGCACCCCGGTGGAGCATTCCCGCGTTTTGTCCCAGCATGTCGGCGCCGAAGTTTTCCTCAAATGCGAAAATATGCAGCGCGCCGGATCCTTCAAGGTCCGCGGTGCCTATGTACGCATGTCCAAGCTCAGCGACGACGAGAAGGCTCGCGGTGTGGTCGCCGCGTCGGCAGGCAACCACGCGCAGGGCGTCGCCCAGGCCGCCAGCCACCTCGGAATCAAGGCTCGAATCTATATGCCGCGAGGCGTCGCATTGCCGAAACTGACTGCGACGCGTGATCATGGTGCAGAAGTCGTGCTTTTTGGCGACACCGTGGATGAAGCGCTGGCCGAGGCGCAGCGCTTTGCTGACGAGTCCGGGGCAGTCTTTGTGCATCCTTTCGACCACCCGGACATCATTGCCGGCCAAGGCACCATTGGCTTGGAACTGCTCGAACAACTTCCTGAGGTAGACACCGTGCTGATGGGTGTTGGCGGCGGTGGACTGCTGGCCGGCGTTGCCATCGCGCTGAAGGCCAAGGCCCGCGAACTGGGCCGCGAGATCAAGGTTGTGGGTGTCCAGGCGGAGAACGCCGCAGCCTACCCGCCATCCCTGGCCGCGGACGCGCTGGTCCCGCTGGATAACGTGCACACCATTGCTGACGGCATCGCCGTAGGCAAGCCAGGACAGCTGCCTTTCGCGATCATCAAGGAACTAGTTGATGACGTGGTGACGGTATCGGAAGATACACTCGCACGAGCTCTGGTGGTGCTCCTAGAGCGCAACAAGCTCGTGGTGGAACCTGCCGGTGCGGTGGGCGTTGCGGCACTGCTGGAGAACAAGCTGGAAGCGCACGGAATCAACCCGGCAACCACTGCGGTAATCCTGTCTGGCGGCAACATCGACCCGCTGCTGATGCTCAAGGTGATCCAGCGTGGCCTGTCTGCGGCCGGTCGCTTCTTGACGATTCGCATGATGCTTCCAGACCGTCCCGGCTCGCTGGCGCAGATCTCCAACATCATCGCGGAATCGGATGCCAATGTCACCCGTCTGGACCACACCCGTATCGGTGGTTCGCTGTCCATGGGCGATGTCGCGATCACCATCGACCTGGAAACCAAGGGCCATGAGCATTCCAAGACGGTGCTGAATAACCTGCGCGCCGAAGGCTTTGACCCGCAGATCACCAATACTGCTGGCGGTTCGGTCGCCTAGCCAGCAAGCAGCAAAGCCGGAAGGTCGCCACCCCACATGGGTTGGCGGCCTTCGGACTTTGCGCTGAAGCCTATTACTAGGCTTGGTAAGGCTTTGCAGAGATGATCTCAACCTTGATGTCGCGGCCGTTTGGAGCCAAGTACGACAGCTTGTCGCCAACCTTGGCACCGTGCACGGCAACGCCAATAGGGGATTGCTCGGAGTAGACCTCGAGGTCGGTGTCACCAGCAACTTCGCGGGATCCGAACAGGAAGGTGGTCTCATCGCCAGCGATATTGGCGACAACCAGCATGCCTGGCTCAACAACACCGTCATCGGCTGGAGCATCGCCTACGTCGGCGCGACGCAGCAGATCCTTCAGATACAGGATGCGGGCTTCGGCCTTGCCCTGCTCTTCACGGGCGGCGTGGTAACCGCCGTTCTCCTTCAGGTCACCTTCCGAACGTGCCTGCTCGATACGGGCAACGATCTCGGCACGTCCCGGGCCTGAGAGGAAAGTCAGTTCGTCCTGGAGCCGATCGTAGGCTTCCTGAGTCAGCCAAACGACAGGTTCGTTGCTGTTGGTGCTCACGTTGTACTTCCTTTGGTCAGTAGGGACTTCGCTTTGCCTTGGAACCTGTAAGAGGTCCTAAAGCCGAACGCCACCGAAACGGTGGCGTCGACGAAGTCGGATTCGGTACGGATCTGAGGGCTTGCACGTTATTGGCGATGCAAGCAAAGACCCCGCCAGGCCCATGTCCTAATGCTCAGCTAGAACCATGCGCCGATGCGGGGCGAAACGTATCTTTTCAACGATAGTAGTCGCCAAAACGATTTAAGCCCAATAGATTCAGCTATTAGGGGATGAAGAAGCTGAAATATTAACCCTTGTATTCCTGCGGAACCTCGTAGCACGACTCCACGCCAGCGGTGGTCGCAAGGTTGTCGGTGTGCAGGTCAATCTCCAGGCGCTGGGTGATGTGCCCGGTAGCTTCTCCAGGATCAAGCAATACGGTGTCGTATCCGACGATGGCCTTGGATTCGTTCATCGCACGAATATCGCACTGCACGCGGTGCTTGGTGTTGTATTCGACCGCGACAATGGCCTTGGCCTTGGTTGCGGAAATGACCTCGAACTCGATGTCCTGTGCGCTGATGGCGCTGTAGTTGCTGAAGCCGATATAGGCGGCCCCCGCAACGCCGACGGAGAGCGCGGCACCAATTAGCCAGTTACGCGATTTCTTAGAAAGACTGCGTTTCTTGGGGTTGTTGTAGCGAGCCGTTAAGCTTGGATCAGACATTATTTGCCTTGCACCACTCTCTTGCCTGGCGGCATTTGAACTGGGAATGCCGTACGTTGGTTCCTTGCTCAAGTTTACCGTCTTTCAGCATGGGGGAATAACCGGTGGTCGGCTGTGAGTTGTTATGGATGACGGACAGATTTGAGGCCTCGGGCTGTCCAAAACGTGGCATAAGGAAAGAAGATAAGTGGAGATTCACGACGTGAAGAAAATTGCTCCTTCGCAGGGTCTGCGACTCATGGCTATTCACGCGCACCCGGACGACGAATCTTCAAAGGGTGCTGCAACGATGGCTGCCTATGTTGATGCTGGCGCCGAAGTAATGGTCGTTTCCTGCACCGGTGGAGAGCGCGGAGATATCCTCAACGCTGCCGCTGGCGAACTCGCCCATGCGCACCGCGACCTCGCGGGAGTCCGGCGCACCGAAATGGCCGAGGCCGCTGCAGTCCTGGGCGTCAAGCACCGCTGGCTGGGCTATGTCGACTCCGGCTTGCCGGAAGGAGATCCGCTGCCGGAGTTGCCCTTCGGCGCCTTCGCCTTGCAGCCAGTTGAAATCGCTGCCGCCGGTATCATCAAGCTGATCCGTGAATTCCGTCCACATGTCATCACGACCTATGACGAAAATGGCGGCTACCCCCACCCGGACCATATCCACTGCCACAAGGTTTCGACCTTTGCTTTTGAGCATGCGGCTAATCCCGAAATGTACCCGGAACTGGGTGCACCGTGGTCGGTCAGCAAGTTGTACTACGACCGCGCCTTCGCACCGGATCGTTTCCGCACCTTGCACTACGCGATGCTGGAAGCCGGTTACGAGTCTCCATACACCGAGCGCGTTGCGCAGTGGGAAGCGGACGAAGAAAACCAGATGTTCAAGTGGGTTTCCCCACACACCACGACAACCCAGATCAACTGCGCAGATTTCTTCTCGCAGCGCGATCAGGCGCTGCTGGCGCACAGAACCCAAATCGACCCGGAAGGTTTCTTCTTCGCCGTGCCGGAACACGTCTACGCGGAGCACTGGCCGTGGGAGGACTACACGCTGATCTCCTCCAAGGTAGCTACCGAGTTGCCCGAGGCCGACCTGTTTGCCGGACTAAGATAGTACTAAGCGCTTTCCAGTACTAGAAATGAGTTGTCTTTTCATCGTGAATACGATCTTCGAATCCTTGGCTCTGACTTCCTCGACCCTCGGCGTCGGCACGGAGACCAGCAGCGAATACGGTCCAGGATTCCTTGGATTCATTTTCACCGCAGCCATGGTGGTTGCCGTGATCTTCCTGATTCGAGACATGGTCCGTCGAGTTCGCCGCGTGCGCTACACCTCGGAAGCCGAGGCAAAGCAGCAGGAAATGGTGGCCAAGGGAGAAGAGCGCAAGCTTCAGGAATCCGACGAGCCACACGACCCGAAGACCGACGAACAGCAGTAGGTACTTTGTGAGCTGCGCGATAGCATGATTGCGTGGCTCAACGACTCGCTGGCTCATCCAGCCAATATCTCAGACAGCATTCGCACCAACTTGTCGACTGGTTCCCCTATGGGGACGAAGCCTTCGAACAGGCCCGGTTGCGCGATGTACCGGTGATGCTTTCCATCGGCTATGCTGCCTGCCATTGGTGCCACGTGATGAGCCACGAGTCTTTCGACGATCCTGAAATCGCGGCGCTGCTGAACGAAAACTTCGTAGCCATCAAAGTGGACCGCGAAGAGCATCCGCTCGTGGATGACACCTACATGCTGGCCACCCAGGCGCTTACTGGTGCCGGTGGTTGGCCGATGACGATTTTCGCCCTTCCTGACGGGCGTACCGTACATGCGGGCACGTACTATCCGAAGGCACCTCGTGGCAAGACCCCAAGCTTCCGCCAGGTACTCAACGCCGTCCATGAGGCATGGGAAACCAAGCGGGATTCTCTGGAAGAACAGGCCCAAATGCTCGCCGCGCATCTGGCCGAACTCGGAGGCCGCCAAAGCTCGCTGTTGTCGCTGCAGTCCCAGCTGCCAGCAGAACAGGCCTTTGGCGCAGCACTCGATAGATGGGTTGCCGCTACCAAACCCGAAGGTGGTTTCACCCCGGCACCTAAATTCCCGCCGACGTGGGCTCTGAAGACGCTGTGGCGTGCAGTGATCACCACCCCGGATCGCGCCGAAGAGGCCTTTGGCGCGGCGGCGACCCACCTCGAAGCGATGTTCCTCGGCGGCTTGCAGGATCATGTCGACGGCGGTTTCGCCCGTTACTGCGTTGATGAGAACTGGTCAGTCCCGCACTTCGAAAAGATGCTCTACGACAATGCCGGGCTGCTCTCACTGGCGGCTCGCACCAGCGTCTTGGCAGCCGAATTTGCCCGCAAGTCCGAAGGGGAGGTGGCCCAGCGCGCGCAGAAACTTGCCGGGCTGGCCCAGCGCAGTGCCCAAGGGATTATCGGCTTCCTCAGCGAGGAACTGCTCACCGCTTCTTCCGCCACTCCGGCCTTTGCCGCGTCCCTGGATGCCGATTCATCCCGTGATGGCCACCAGGTCGAGGGCGCGTACTACACCTTTAATCGCGAGGAAATCGCACTCGTCTCCGACCCGCTGATTCAGCGCCTGCCCAAGGGGTTGCTGCGTTTCGCGCCGGTGGCCGAGGACCCGAAGAACTTCTGCTTCTCGCTGTTGAGGGTGCCTGAAAAGAGCGAAATCGGCGTTCTGCAGGAACTGCGAGATGCGATGCGCTCCCTGCGCCGCTCGCGAATTATGCCTGTGCGCGATGAAAAGGTGATCGCCGGCTGGAACGGCCTGGCCATCGAAGCGTTGTCTGAAGCTGCGCTTCTCCTGGACCAGCCCGAAGCCCTGGAGCTCGCCGAGAAGGCCGCTACGTCGGTGTGGCAGATGCAGTGGGATGAACGCGCCAGGCGGCTGGCTCGCGTGAGCTTCGCCAATCGTGCCGAGCACGGCAACGAAGGCACCTTGCAGGACTACGCCGCCTTGGCCCTGGGCTTCTTGGCATTGGGCCAGGCCAGCGGAGAAAAGCAGTGGGCCGCCCGTGCCAGCCAGTTACTGGGACGCGCTGCCGACTTCGTAGATCCGGAAACCGGGGTGCCGCGTGACGCGGTCCAAGCCGACGCGCGCATCGCAGCCCAGCGCAGCAACATTGCTGCCGTCACGGTGCTGGATGATGCGCTGCCGGCTTCGGGGGCGCTCTACGCCAAGGCGCTGGCGATGCATGCACTGCAGTCCATGTCGGCGGGGGAGTACGCCGAAGCAGAGGCGGCAGAGTTGGAAAGCGCCCGCCTGCTTTCTGCCCATGCCCTGGCTCTGGCCAGCGAGGCACCAACGCAAGTAGCGACGGCTTTGGAAGTGCAGTGCATAGTTTCCAGCCCGGTCCAGTATCTCGCGATTTCGCAGTGGGATTCGGAGGAAGCCAAACGCGTGCGTTCCGTGGCGTTGAGCCTTGGTCTGAATGTGCGCCACGATCCGTCGCTTCCTGGTGCAGCCCAGACCGTTCAGATCCAGCCTTGCCGCGAAGAACTTTGCCAGATTCCTGTCGCGGGGATGGATGGATTGTTCTCATTGTTCGCTTCCGGAAAGGGCGCCTGAGCCCGGGGCAATGTGTCCACCGTGGACGCGGTGAAGCGGGCAGATGCCCATGCTGGAAGATAAATAGCGGTAGATTTAGAACCTAGAGTTTTTGGAAACTATCGAAAGGCAGGGACAAGGTGCAGCTTCCGAACCTTGCGTACCGTTACTACGAACGGCGCTTGGCGAAGTCCCTCCCTGCCGACAGGCTTCCGCACCATATTGGCGTGATGGTCGATGGCAACCGCCGGTGGGCCAAGTTGGCCGGCACTCCGACCATGGCAGGCCACCAGGCCGGTGCCGACAAGATCTTGGAGTTCCTCGACTGGTGCGAGGACCTGAACATCCAGATGGTCACCTTGTACATGCTCTCCACCGACAACCTCAACCGGGAAGCCAGCGAGTTGCGCGACCTCTTGGAGGTCATCGGCACGACCCTTGACCGCCTGGGAGAGACCAACCGGGTCAAGGTCCAGCAGGTGGGAGCCAAGGACCTTTTGCCTGAAGACTTGGCGCAGAAACTTGCCGCCTTGGAAACCGTCACCGCCAATCGCACCGGCGTCCATGTGAATGTGGCCATCGGCTACGGCGGGCGCCGTGAAATTCTCGATGCTTTCAAGTCACTGCTTTGCAAGGCCGCCGAGGATGGCCGCACGATCGAGGAACTTGCCGCCGGCCTGTCTACTGAAGACATCGAATCGGCCCTGTACACCAAGGGCCAGCCAGACCCGGACCTGGTGATCCGCACCAGCGGAGAACAGCGTCTCTCCGGCTTCTTGACGTGGCAAAGCGCCTACTCGGAGTTCTACTTCTGCGAGGCGCTGTGGCCGGATTTCCGCCGCGTTGATTTCCTGCGCGCGCTGCGCGACTTCGCTGATCGCCAGCGCCGCTTTGGCACCTAAGTCCCGAGTCGTGCACCTGGCTCAGCTGTTCAGCTAATCGTTACCTGAACGTAGTCTCCCGGTAGAGCTTCAAGGTCTATGGTGATCATAAGGCCAGGGCAACAAGCCCCAGCTGATCGAAGGGTTCCTCACTAGATGACCAAATGCAGCGCCAGCCGGATCAATTGCCGGAATCGCCTTGGACATCCGGTGCTGGGATTCCCCACTTACGCGTGGGGAGAGTCCCCACGCCGGATTCGAGAATGGGTGCGCTGCCATGACACGAACAGCCGAGCAGGGTGTACGAACTTACGTCATTGATACTTCGGTCTTGCTTTCTGATCCGAAAGCCATGTTCCACTTCGATGAGCACCATGTAGTGATCCCGCTGACTGTAGTCACCGAGCTGGAACATAAGCGCAAGGATCCCGATCTGGGTTTCTTTGCACGTCAAGCCTTGCGTTTGCTTGATGACTTGATTGCCAGCCATGGTGGACTAGCCCAGGCAGTGCCAGTGTCCAAAACCGGTGGAACACTGCGCATAGAACTGAACAATATTGCCCCTGAGGTCTTGCCGGTGGGCATGCGCTCGGGCGATAACGATGCACGCATCCTGGCTGTCGCCAAGCACCTGCTCGATGAAGGCCTGGACGTAGCCCTGGTAACCAAGGACCTGCCGATGCGCATCAAGGCCTCTGCCATGGGCATCCATGCCGAGGTGTACCGCAATGAGTTGATAGCCTCGACCGGGTGGACCGGCATCCAGCAACTGGAACTGGGCGAAGATACCATGGCGAAGCTCTACGAACATGAACGGCTTCTGAACCACCCTGCGGTAGCCGATGAACCGATCAACACCGGCTTTGTCATCACATCCCCGCGAGGAAGCGCCCTGGGCCGCAAGGTTGATGCGAACACCTTGAAACTGGTGCGCGGCGATCAGCAGGCCTTCGGATTGCATGGCCGCAGCGCAGAACAGCGCATCGCCTTGGACCTGCTGATGGATCCATCCGTGGGCATTGTTTCCCTTGGCGGCAACGCCGGAACCGGCAAATCCGCTTTGGCGCTGTGCGCCGGAATGGAAGCGGTGCTTGAACGCAGGGAGCACCGCAAGATCACCGTGTTCCGTCCGCTCTATGCCGTCGGCGGCCAGGAACTGGGCTACCTGCCGGGCTCCGAGGGAGAAAAGATGGGACCGTGGGCGCAAGCGGTCTTCGATACCCTAGGTTCTATCGTGTCGAAGAACGCCATTGATGAAGTGGTGGAACGCGGGATGCTTGAAGTGCTGCCGCTGACCCATATTCGCGGACGTTCGCTGCATGATTCCTTCGTCATTGTTGATGAAGCCCAGTCCTTGGAACGCAACGTACTGCTCACGGTGCTATCGCGCATCGGACAGAATTCCAAGGTGGTGCTCACCCATGACGTGGCGCAGCGCGATAACTTGCATGTAGGCCGCTACGACGGTGTTGCGGCGGTCGTGGAACAGCTCAAGGGACATGCGCTCTTCGGGCATGTTACCCTGACTCGTTCGGAACGCTCTGCTATCGCCGCGCTGGTCACCAACCTGCTGGATTCGCCCACCTTAACCTAGGAACGTCGCTCGCTGCGCAGCTCCCACGGAATCGGTGCCCGGACATCGGTGAGCGTGGGAGCCGGGGCCGTGAACAGCGAATCTATGTAGTACTGGTTGTGGGCAAGAACCTGAAGCGAAAGTTCCGGGGCCGGCGGCATCCCCGGCTGCGCGGACATCACCCGTCGACTCAAGCAGACGCCTGTGGCCAGATCCAGTACCACGAGGGTTCGTGTGCCATCAGGAACAAGCGGACAGCTGGCGACCGCGGGCTGGTAGTTATGTCCTGCAGTGAGGACAGCTGCTAACGCCGGCCGGTTGCCATGGGTGATCTCTGCCAGCTCGTGAATATAGGTGGGGTGGTCAAAGGCCAGATCATGCGAGGCAGGCTCGGTGCCGGCAAGCTCCACTGGATCGAGCATCGACTCCCAGTGCTCCAAGGGCAGCAACCCATTGAATCCGGAAATTTGTGGTCGGCGCAGTATTAGTTGGTCAGAGGTATATACCGGGGAGGTCAGCGAGGCCGGCAGCTTCCATGAGGAATTAGTGGCTGCGACGTAGCCTCGACTCCGGTCTGCGGTGAACTTCTCCTGTTGGTACACCAGTTGTCCATCGGCCGAGCGCACGGCTATGGCTTCTCGCTGGCGGATGATGGCGGTCAGCATTCCTTCCAGGCTGCCTTCCGGTTTGGCGTAAATGTCCGGAACTTGAACCTGGAACTGCAAAGAGGTGCTTAGCCATGGGGCGGAGCGAGCCAAGGCACGGAAACGGCGGCGGGCCGCCGACTCAGGGGCAGCTTGCCCGGGGAAAAGAACTGGAACTGCTGGAACGTCCATACTCTAATTGTAGAAGCGGCTGAATTATTCACAAGAGGAAGATCCCTCTGCCGAAGAGCCGATGACGTGCCTATGCTCTAAACATGTCAGAAATTTGGAACGTGGCCCAGGAAAGCCCGACCACCGCAGCTCTGGTCGTCCTTCAGCTGGCCTGCTTTCTCGGCTTCGGGGTCCTCCTGTCCAAGGAGGACATGGCAACGCATCGTCTGCCCAACCGGCTAGTGGTTTACTGGTTGGCGGCCAGCATCGTGGTAGTTGCGCTGCTGGGGATCTTCCGTGCTGATGCGCACGGGATACTTATGGGTCTTCTGGGGCTGCTGCTGCTTGGCGGAGGCTATCTGCTCGTTACCCTGATCTCTGCGGGGTCCATGGGCATGGGCGATGTGAAGCTGGCCGGAGTGCTGGGCATGAACCTCGGCTACTATTCCTTGCCCAGTTTGTTCTTCGCAACATTGCTCACCTTCGTGTTGGCCACCGGCTGGGTTATCGGGGGAATGGCCGCGCGGAAGTTGACGCTGAAATCAGCGGTCCCCTTCGGGCCCTTCATGCTCGTTGGATCTTTTATCGTGCTGCTTATGGCACGATGAACTCATGGCAACTCCAGAATTCGTCACCCATCTCCGAAAACGCATCGGGCATGAACTGCTTTGGCTTTCTGGGGTGAAAATAGTTGTACTCCACGACAGCAGGGTGCTCTTGGTGCGACGTGCCGACAATGGGAAATGGACCCTGCCCGCAGGAATTATCGATCCTGGCGAGGAACCATCGCACACCGCGCACCGCGAAGTCCTGGAAGAGACCGGCGTTGAATGCGAAATCACGGAACTGTTGGGTGTCGGGGTGACAGTACCAACGGTGTATCCCAATGGGGATCATGCCCAGTACCTCGATGTAGTTTTCAAGGCCCGCCACCTTTCCGGCGAAGCGAAAGTCAACGATGACGAGAATCTGGAAGTGGGGTACTTCGAGCTAGCAGACCGGCCAGAACTCCCACCACTTCACGAACGGGCGCTGCAATGGGCACTGGACCCTCGGCCCGGTGGCTACTTCGCAAGTTGACGATTCCGACCGCCAAATCCTATTTGGCATGAGCATAGACTTGCCCCATGACCGGAATTGGATTGATTGAACCCTCTGCCGCACTGCACGCTTCCTTCGTGCGAAGCACAGCGGAATGGGCGGGTGCGGACCAAGACGGTGCCTCGGTCTTCTACGCTGCCAAGTACGGCTGGGATCTGCGCAGCGCGGAGGACTTCGCACAGTGGGTCCAGCTGCTCAAGGATCTGGAAAATCCGAACTTCACGCCACCGGAAGGATTCGTTGCCCAAAGCACGCTGTGGCTAGCGCAAGACGATGAATACCTGGGCGCGGTCAGCCTGCGTCACGAGCTGGGCAATGATTTCCTCCGCGAAGTCGGCGGGCACATAGGCTACGGCATACGCCCGAGTGCCCGTGGCAGTGGCCTGGCCAGAACCGCGCTCGCCGGATCCTTGGAACAAGCCCGCAACCTTGGCTTGCCGCGGGTCCTGCTTACCTGCAATGACTCCAATATTGCTTCTTCGCGAACTATCGAAGCTTGCGGCGGAGCCCTCGAAAGCGTCACTTCGGTTTCCGAAATCGGGCCCCGCTTCGGCTCCACCGAGGACCTGCGTCGCTATTGGATTGAACTGAGCTAGTTCGCTGGAAGCACCTCGCGCAAGACGCGCAACGTATTGCCGCCCATGATGGCCCCAATGTCGGTATCCGAGTAGCCGCGATTCATCAGTTCCTGAGTGATCACAGCGAGCTGGCTGGCATCCCATGAGACGGTAGTTGCTCCGTCGAAGTCGCTGCCCAAGCCAACGTGTTCGATTCCTGCGACCTTGATGACGTGCTCCATCGCGTCAACAACGGAATCCACATCGAGGGTGCAAATAGCAGCGTCCCAGTAGCCAATGCCAACAACACCACCGGTCCCGGCCACGGCACGGATCTGCTCATCGCTGAGGTTCCGGTTCACTGCACAGGTAGCTTTCACACCGCCGTGGCTGAAAACTACGGGTTTGGTCACGATCTTCATGGCATCGTTGAAAGTTTCATCGCTGGAATGCGCTAGATCCAATACGACGCCGAGCGCTTCCATGCGCCTGATGGCTGCTTCTCCGAATTCGGTCAGTCCTGCCTTCTCCACTCCGTGCTTGGATCCTGCGACGTCATTGTCGAAGAAGTGCGTGAAGCCTGCCATGCGCATGCCGTCGTTGAACAGGACATCAACGTTCTCGATGTTGCCCTCAAGATTCTGCAGGCCTTCTACCGAGAAGAGGCCCCCGGTGACCTGGCGGCCGCTGGCGCGGTCCTTGAAGAGTTGCTCGAGCTCGGCAACGTTCGTGATGGCACGCAGGGTGCCATTGGATTTCGCGGCATCATCACGCAGTTTCCAGGCGTGATAGCGTGAGCGTTCCAGCAGCGAGAACCAGGTCCTAGGCGGCTGGAGCTGGGCGATGGCCAACAGCGTGATGTTATCCGATCCAGCACTGTTGGAGTCGTAATTCTGGCCCACGGGAGATTTGGATACCGACGAGAAAACCTGAAGTGCGACATTTCCCTTTTCCAGGCGGGGCAGGTCTACGTGGCCGCGGCTAGAGCTCTTGAGCAAAGACCTGTTCCACATCAATGTATCGGCATGCATATCGGCGATCTGGAGCTTGGAATGCAGTTTGGCGGCTTCGCCGCTTATTTCCGGGAGGTCCTTGACCGCAATCTTGTTTCGGGTGTTTTCGACTATGCCCGGAGCGAAGACGAAGAATGCGGATAAGGACAGGACGAGGATGCCGCAGATCCAAAGTCCGATGCTCTTGAGATTCCGAGATGTGGTGCGAGTCATAGTTGGAGGCTAGCAGAGGCTGCCGCGTGGCAGGACGCTGCTCTTAGCGGTTAAGCAAGCTTACCGCAATCCGCTGTTGGCAACGGACTGCGGTAGCTCAGGGGGTAAGAAGCCCGGTGCTAGTGCTTGCCCACCATGGTGGAAACATCCAGAAGCTGATCGAGCTGTTCCTCAGTGACTTCACCGCGTTCAACGAAGCCCAACGCGATGGTTGCTTCGCGTACGGTCAGCCCCTCGGCGACGGCCTTCTTGGCGATCTTGGCGGCATTCTCGTAGCCAATGAGCTTATTCAGCGGGGTGACAATCGACGGGGAAGCCTCGGCCAGGAAGCGCGCGCGTTCCACATTGGCCTTGATGCCATCGATCATCTTTTCGGCCATCACCGTCGAGGTATTGGACAGCAGGCGAATGGATTCGAGCAGGTTCGAGGCCATGACCGGGATGCCTACGTTCAGCTCGAAGGCGCCGTTGGTTCCGGCCCAAGCGATGGCCGTGTCATTGCCGATGACCTGGGCTGCTACCTGGATGGTTGCCTCCGAAATGACCGGGTTGACCTTGCCGGGCATGATGGAGGAGCCGGGCTGCAGGTCAGGGATTGCAATTTCACCCAAACCGGTGTTTGGACCAGATCCCATCCAACGCAGGTCGTTAGCGATCTTGATCAACGAGATAGCAATAGTGCGCAAAGCAGCGGAGGCCTCGACCAGTCCATCGCGGTTGGCCTGTGCTTCGAAGTGATTGCGCGCCTCGGTGATTGGCAGGCCGGTGTCCTCGCGGAGGAACTCGATGACCTGCTGCGGGAAGCCGTCCGGGGTGTTGATGCCGGTGCCTACTGCGGTGCCGCCCAGGGGAACCTCGGCGACTCGTGGCAGGGCAGCCTCGATGCGCTCAATGCCGTAGCGAACCTGTGCAGCGTAGCCGCCGAATTCCTGGCCGAGGGTGACCGGGGTGGCATCCATCAGGTGGGTACGGCCGGATTTGACGACATCCTTGAATTCGCCAGACTTCGCTTCTAGCGAGGAAGCCAAGGTTCCGAGGGCCGGGATCAGGTCGTTGACCAGCGCTCCGGTGGCAGCAACGTGCACGGAAGTCGGGAAGACGTCGTTGGAAGACTGCGAGGCGTTCACGTGGTCGTTCGGGTGGACCTCGGTGCCGCTGCTTCGGGCCTTCAAGGCACGGGTTGCCAATTCGGCGAGGACTTCGTTGGTGTTCATATTCGAGCTGGTTCCGGAACCGGTCTGGAATACGTCGATGGGGAAGTGCTCATCGAATTGGCCGGTAGCGACCTGATCGGCTGCGGCCACAATAGCGGCAGCACGTTCTTCATCCAGAACGCCGAGTGCCAGATTGGCTCGTGCGGCGGCCTTCTTGACCTTGGCCAGGGCCTTGATATGCGAGGATTCCAAGGTCTTGCCCGAGATCGGGAAATTGTCGACGGCGCGCTGGGTTTGCGCGCGGTACAGGGCCTGAGCCGGAACTCGGACTTCGCCCATGGTGTCATGTTCGATACGGAAATCGTCACTGTTAGTCATGAGCCCAGAGTACGCCCGAACCGTAATCAAAAGACAGGTCTCTGACGTAAACATCACAACCAACAGTGACGCTTCACCGAATTGGGAATAAAAGCCGTTTTACAAGGCTTTTCCTGAAGTCTGGAGCTCTTAGTCGAGGCCCAGGCTGGAGACCAGCTGAGCGCGGCCGTCGTGCAGGTGGTAGGCCACGCCGGCGACCGCGGTGCGGCCTTCTTCGATGGCCAGCGCGATGATGCTGGACAGGTCGACGAGGCGGTCGGTGGTCTGCTTGACGTGCTCGACGACGGTACCGTTCACGTCGGTGATGCCCTTGCGCTCGGCTGCCTGGACCGAGGGGGTGATGTGCTCGACCAAGTCGCGAACGAAGCCCTTGGGCATGATGCCCGATTCCTTGGCTTGGATGGCACTGGTGATCGCACCGCAAGAGTTATGCCCGAGGATCACGATCAATGGGACATTGAGGATATCGACGGCGAATTCCAACGAACCAAGGCTGGCCGGGTCCAGGACGTGTCCAGCGGTGCGCACCACGAACATGTCGCCCAAACCCACGTCGAAAATGATCTCTGCCGCAAGACGGGAATCCGAGCAGCCGAAGATGACAGCGAAAGGTTCCTGGCCGGATATCAACTTCTGTCGTCGAGCACTGTCCTGGTTAGGGTGCTGGGTGTCTTCGTTGACGAAACGGAAATTGCCTGAGCTGAGCTTTTCCCAAGCCTCTTTAGGCGTCAGGGACGGTTGTGTTGATTCAGGGAGCATAGGTCAGATTCTACGGGATGCTATTCGAATATCGAATATATGACTGGAATTCCCCTTGAACGTGACTTACTTCAGCTCACTAGCGACCTGTTCAGCAACACCGTTCAGCTGTTCGGCCGAGGTGTCACTGGAAAGCACGACGGTGGAGTCCTTGAACTCGGAGATCAGATACGTGCTCTGGTCCTTGATGCGCACTTCCCACTGCGCTCCGCCGATGGTGCGAGTTTCGGTGGGCGCCGCCGCATCGGTAATCAAGGCAATCCATGTCGGGTTGGCTTCAGCAGCCTGGCGAACCCACACGAAGTTCTTGTCTTCGAAGACTAGGCCGCATTCCCAATAGGGAACACCCTGGGCAGCATTAGCCTGCCAGCGGGCGAAATTCGCGTATTCCTTTTCGCCCAGTTCCGGAGCGAAGATTTCAAAGCCAGAAATCTGCTCCGTCTGTTCTGCGGTTGCCTGCAGGTTGACGTCGCTTTCAAACGCGTCGTCCTTGGGCGGTGGGTTGAGCATGAGCACCGGAATGAGAATGGCAATGGTGAAACCGATGGACAGCACCATGCCCTTGAAGGTCTGGTTCGCGCGCTTAGCCTGCTTCTCGGTGAGCTGCGGCTTGAACGGCAGGTCCTCGAAGGTGGCATTTGGATCGTCCAGGCTTCGCGGGGCCGCAACAGGCATCTCGGTACCGTTTTCCGCATGGCCGGTAGCCGGGATGTTGTTCTCGGTGTTGTTCTCAGGTTGCACGCCTTCCATTCTCCCCGAAGATTCTGTGGAATTCGAACCAGAGTGCCCAAACGCACGTCGAACTATGAGCAGGCACTCCCGACACGAACTGTAAAGCGAAAACTCTAGAGGATAGAATGGCCTTGTTTGCATAGGCGCAATGACTACGACTCAGTGATGGGATCTTTCGTGACCGAAAAGAACAATTATGCCCACCTTTCTCCGCGGCTGTCGGTTTCCGACGCGGAGCCGGACCGCAACCTAGCACTGGAGCTGGTGCGTGCAACCGAAGCGGCCGCCATCGCTTCCTCGCCATGGGTTGGATTCGGTGACAAGAATGCCGCAGATGGTGCCGCAGTCGACGCCATGCGCGGCCTGCTGTCCACCGTGAACTTCAACGGCGTTGTCGTGATTGGCGAAGGCGAAAAAGACGAAGCTCCAATGCTGTTCAACGGCGAACAGGTTGGCAACGGCACCGGCGCCGAATGCGACGTCGCAGTCGACCCGATTGACGGAACCCGACTCACCGCGCTGGGCCTGAACAACGCCCTGTCAGTGTTGGCTGTAGCCGACCGCGGCTCGATGTTCGATCCTTCGGCCGTGTTCTACATGGAGAAGCTGGTCACCGGACCAGAGGCAGCCGAGCTCGTTGACCTCCGCCTGCCAGTGAAGCAGAACCTGCACCTGATCGCCAAGGCCAAGGGCAAGAAGATCAGCCAGGTGACCGTGACCATCTTGGACCGCCCACGCCACGCCGGCCTGATTGAAGAGATCCGCGCCGCTGGTGCACGCACCAAGCTGATCATGGACGGCGACGTTGCCGGCGCCATTGCCGCAACCCGCGAAGGCACCGGCGTTGACGCGCTGATGGGTGTCGGTGGCACCCCTGAAGGCATCGTGACCGCCTGCGCTATCAAGGCGCTGGGCGGCGTGATCCAGGGCCGCCTGTGGCCAACTGATGACGACGAGAAGCAGAAGGCAATCGACGCCGGCCACGAATTGGGCCGCGTGCTGACCACGAACGACCTGGTGACCTCGGATAACTGCTACTTCGCAGCGACCGGCATCACCGATGGCGATCTGCTGCGCGGTGTCCGCTACAAGGACAACCGCATCCACACCCAGTCGATCGTGATGCGTGCCAAGTCCGGCACCATCCGTTTCGTCGAGGGTGAGCACCATCAGGATAAGTGGGAAGCCTACACCCGCTAATCCACATCTAATTGCAAAACTGCGAGCCATGGACTTGAATCAAGTCCATGGCTCGCAGTTTTTCGGTGGGGACCCCAGTGACGCCACGAAGGGGCTGGTCCGTGCAGCTAGTCGATCTGAGCGCTGGCTGCGAAGAGCTGGCCCGGTACGGTGCCCTGCAAAGTGGCCGTGGCTGGCAGTTCGGCTGCGGTGAGGAACAACGACTGCCCACGGCTGATGTTGCGTTCACCTTCACGGGTGGCTATTAGGAACTCACCGGCGGTGCACAGCAGCACAGCGGCACCGTGCAGCTGCAGATCAGCGGCAAGGCCCGGCTCGGTGGGATCGAGAACCTGCAGCTGGAACTCTTCAAAGTCCGGCTTGTACAGGCGGTCGTGGGTATCCAGGGCCACCGGCTCCAGAATCGGGGCAGGGGAGGGGGTAGCAATGGTGACGTCCAGCAGTTCGGGAACATCGATATGCTTGCTGGTCAGTCCGCCACGCAGCACATTATCCGAATTGGCCATGACCTCAATTCCCAAACCGCGCAGGTAGGCATGGACGTTGCCTGCACCCAGGCTGATGGCCTGGCCAGGTTCCAGGAAGATCAAATTCAGCAGCAGGGCTACCAAAACCCCTGGATCGCCAGGATAGATCTTGTTGATTGAAACTAGCTCGGCGAAATGCGCATTGCCGTGCAATACGGGGCTGCCTGCCACGCCTTCGCTGATCTGCCCTACCAGCCGTGAAATTTCGTCCCCAGCGGTTAGAACATGCTTGAAAGTCCGGGCCAGCGGATCGGTGCCCTGCAGCAGGCTGACCAGCTGGCCAATCGAGGCATGTGCCGAGTCAGGCAGGTGCGCCGCGAGGATCTGCAGGTCGTCAACAATCTGCGCCGGCTGGCGGAAGCCGGATAGCGCCACAAAGTCGGTCAAGGCAAAGAGCATCTCCGGCTTGTGGTTGTCATCGCGGTAGTTGCGGTCAGTGGCGTCCAACGGCTTGCCGCTCGCATTTTCCCGGGCGAAACGTTCTTGCGCCTGCTTCAGCGTTGGGTGCGTCTGGATCGACAGCGGCTGGGTCGCCGAGAGCACCTTGAACAGGTAGGGCAATCGTCCGTAGCGCTGGGTGACTGCTGCCCCCAAAATGTGCTCTGGGTCCTGGGCGATGAAATCATTGAGCGCTGTACCGCTATCGGAGATCCGGCTCGGGCACCCGGGATGGGCACCGAGCCACATCTCGGCCTGCGGAGTGGTTTCCGCAGGCAGATCGAGCAGATCGGAAATCTGCGAAGCAGATCCCCAGTGGTAGTCCCTTATCGCGTTTTTCAACTCGAACACGTCTTTTGACCATTGCCTTTCAGGAGCGGTAGTTGGGTCGCATGGCGGTCGGGGGGTCTTAACCGTTTATGGAACCGAGCATTCGTCGTTATTTGCCGCGATCTCTGAAATCAACGTGCGGTAGCCGGCAATTTCCAAATTCACCAAGTACTCTTCGGTGATCGGGCTGCCATCAGGCTGGGTGAATTCCTGGGTGTCCTCATTCGACAGCTTCGGCGCATTGTTCACGTCAGTGGTTTCTGGCGCCTCTTCGGAGGCCTGGGTTTCTTCCGGAGCCGAGGACTTGGAGGTATCCTCGCTCTTCTCAGGCTTGTCCTTCTTCTCTTCCTTCTTCTTCTCTGGCTCGTTCTGCTTCGCGATCAACGTCTGGATGCGCTCTTGCAGCTTGTCGAAGTCGGGGTAGGTGGAGAAGCTGCGTTCGAAGTCCGGCGCACCGAGGGTCAGGCGGGCCATGGGCTCCTTGGAAACCTTTTCGGCCAGGGAGACGAAGGAACCGAGCTGGCCGGCAGGAATGTCGGTTTCAACCAGCTGTTCACCGGCCGCCATGATGGACGTGAAATTGCTCAGGATCGTTTGCGGCTTGAACTGCTTGATGATTCCCTGCTGCAAGCACTGCTGGCGCTTGATGCGGTGGTAGTCATCGGTGAAGTCGCGTGAGCGGGCAAACCACAACGCCTGCTTGCCGGTGAATTCGTGGGTGCCCGGTGCGAACCAGTGGGTGCGCACGGTGCTGTTTTCGTGGTACTTCCCGTTGTAGGGAACCCAGCCGCCGGAGTTGATGGTGACGCCGCCGAGGGCGTCAACGAACTGCTCGAACCCGGCCATGTTGACCATGACGTAGCCCTGGACAGGAAGCCCGGTGGTGCCTTCCAACGCATCCATGGCAGCCTGTGCGCCGACGTTCTTCACGGTGTCGGGGAAGGCGTCTGCGTGCTCGGTCTCGGCATTGCGGTAGATCGCATTGAAGATGCACTCGTCACCGCAGTTGTAGCCTTGGGGCCAGATCTCCTCCATGGGAGAGCCCGGGGCGAAGCGCGCGCTCTGGAAGTTGCGTGGCACCGAGATCAGCAGGCTCTTGCCGGTTTTGGCATCAACAGAAAGCAGAGCCGCAACGTCGGTGCGGACGCCTTCGCGGTTGTCACCGGAGTCAGCGCCGAAGACTGCGATGTTGTAGCGCCCGTCGATTGGTTCGAAGGCAGGACCTTCATCGAAGACGGCCACAATGGTCTCGCGTCCGGTATTCAAGAGCGAGGCGCCGTAGATGAAGACACCGCTGGTGGCTACCACGGCCGCCAGGGTGAAGACGGTAACGATGGCACGCATGCCAGGGGCCAGCAGCTTGGGCCGGATAATCACCAAGGTGTTGGTGAACATGATCAGCCAGCCCAGAGCCAGCGTGCCGAGCACGATGATCAAGAACAGCTGGAAGTTCGGGTGGGCTACCCAGCCGAGAATGATCGAACGATCAATGAAGTACAGGGCTGCCAGCGCGAGAATGGCCAGCCAGCAGGCCATGGTGATGGACACTGCGATCCGTCCCAGCTTGCGATTTCCCGCCACCAGCTGAGCGCCGCCGGGGAAGAAGATGGTCAGCAGGACCAGGATCAGAGCCCGCTTGCTGCGCTGCGGAGAGCTGATGGTCTCCGGCTGGCGCAACGGACTTGGTGCGCGGTGACTGGCAGAACCCATGTACTTTTGGACTTTCCCTAGGAGGCGAAATTCTCGTTGGCAACTTCAGCACGCAGAGCCGAACCCTTGGCATGGGCTTGCTCGCGCAGTGAATCTGCAAACTGAAGCAACTTTACCTGTAACGATTCGGCTAGCTCATCGGTTCCCGCTGCGAGCATGCGCACAGCCAGCAGGCCGGCATTGCGTGCTCCGCCAATGGAAACAGTTGCTACGGGGACTCCTGCAGGCATCTGGACGATGGAGAGCAGGGAGTCCATTCCATCTAGTTTAGCCAGTGGAACTGGAACTCCGATCACCGGCAACGGTGTAACAGCTGCAAGCATACCGGGAAGATGCGCTGCACCACCTGCTCCGGCGATGATTGCGCGCAGTCCGCGTTCGTGGGCTTTCTTGCCGTAATCGATCATTTCTTCTGGCATGCGGTGCGCCGAAACGACGTCCGCTTCAAAAGGGATTCCGAACTCGGCCAGAGCCTGTGCGGCCAGGCGCATTACCGGCCAATCGGAATCAGAACCCATTACCAGGCCGACAAGTGGTGCTTCAGACATGAGATTTTCCTTGCGGTGTTCTAGTAAGAGCCGCTGCCCGGTAGATGGCAGCGGCTCTTGATCAAAATAAAGACTAGACGGTGGCTTTGACGCCGTCGCGGATTAGCGCGGCAACCTTATTGGCCTGCGAACGAAGTTCATCCACGCTTTGCCCTGCGTTAGCCACAACGTTAACGTGGCCGATCTTGCGGCCCGGACGCACGGACTTGCCGTACGCATGCACCTTGACCTCGGGCGCGGCGGCCAATGCGGCATGGAAAGCCGAGTAGAGGTCCTGATTGGCGCCACCGAGATAATTCTTCATCACGGTCACGCCCAGTTCGCGGGTTTCGCCCAGCGGCAGATCCAGGACCGCACGCAGGTGCTGCTCGAACTGGCTGGTGACCGAACCGTTCATGGTCCAGTGACCGGTATTGTGCGGGCGCATGGCCAATTCGTTGATCACGAAACCTGCGCCTACACCCGGAGTTTCAAAGAGTTCTGCGGCCATGACGCCGGTGACGCCGAATTCTTTCGCGATGCGCAAGGCCGCATCGGCTGCGGTGGTTGCGGTGGCCTCGTCAATGTCCTGGGCGGGCGCAATCACCTCATCGCAGACTCCATCAACCTGGATGGTGTGGACCACGGGCCAGGCCTTGGCCTCGCCCGAAGGCGTGCGGGCTACCAAAGCGGATAGTTCGCGGGAGAAATCGACTTTGTCTTCGGCCAGCAGCGGGCCATTGGCGAACCAGTCCGCGGAATCCTTGGCGTCCTGGACATTGTCCAGCATGCGCACGCCCTTGCCGTCGTAGCCGCCGCGTGGGGTCTTGAGCACAATTGGCCAGCCGGTCTGCTCACCGAAAGCGATCAGGGCATCGACATCTTCAACCTTGGCCCACGCGGGATTCGGCAGTCCGAGGCGTTCGATGGCTTCGCGCATGACCAGCTTGTCCTGGGCATGGATCAGCGCTGCCGGTCGCGGCTGGATGTTGACGCCCTCATTGATCAGGGTGGTCAAGAATTCGTTGGGCACGTGCTCGTGGTCAAAGGTGACAACGTCCTTGCCCTTGGCGAATTCGCGCAGGGTATCGAGGTCTTTGTAATCGCCTACAGGAGCGTCTGGAACGCATCGCGCAGCCGAAACATCAGGACCTTCGGCAAGAACATGCAGTTCAAAACCTAGGTTCAGGGCCTCGGGGGCCATCATTCGGGCTAGCTGCCCGCCACCAATCACACCAATTTTTGGAAAGCTCACGATTACAAGGGTATCGAAAGCGACGTTGAGAATCGCATGCGCGATGTCTGATTACTCTCACAATTCGGTCAATTTCCAGAAAGTGCCGATAAAATGGCAAGATCGCGCGCTTCTCGTAGTGCTAAGTGCGCGTAGTTACTGCTAGCCAGACGGGAACATTATTCCCTGGAGGACAATTGCTCGAGCGCATCAAACTCAAAATAGTCGGACTCATCTCGTTGCTGTGGCGCGAGGTGGCGAAGTTCGGCGTCGTCGGTGGCGTTGCGTTCATCATCGACTCGGGGATCTACGTCTGGCTGCTGCATGGCTCCATGAGCGATTCGCAGGTTAAAGCGAAAATCATTGCTGGTGTCGTCGCGACGATGTTCTCTTGGGTTGCCAACCGCTATTGGACCTTCCGCCACCGCCGCCAGGCCAATGTGCTGCGTGAGCTCGTGATGTTCATCATCATGAATGCCATTGGCTTGGGCATTGCCGCGGCCTGTGTATGGGTCACCAAGTACTGGTTGGGCTTGACCGATCCGACCTCGGTGTTCATCGCCGGTTCGGTAGTCGGCTTGGTGCTCGGCACCATCTTCCGTTTCTTCGCCTACCGTTTCTGGGTCTTTGGCAGCGCGATGGATGCGGAAGAAGAATTTGCCCACGACCACGAAATTCTGGGCAAGAAGGCGGCCGATACCGGCGCTGACACGGTAGATTCTACTGGCCAGGCCGATACCGGCACGGTGCCAACGGTGATCCGTTAGCTAGCAAGTTGGTAGTCGAAAGTGATGCGTTCACCGTCGCGAAGGCGCGGGGTAATCTCTACACCGTCTTCCACTAGCACAATTGCGTCTCCTGCTTTCCACTGGCCAATGGCGTAGGGCAGCAAGGCGAGTACGGGTTGCTGGGAACGCACTAGAATAGTTCCTTGCGCCTTAGCTTCGGTATTGAATAACGTGGCTAGGCTGACGGGGGCGTCACCATTGGTTGCGATGGCTGAAGCATCACCAGGAACTGGCGAGGGATAGAACTGATCCCCGTAGGTACGCACGGAGGCATTGAAGTCTTCTGCGACAGGGCCGAGATCCGAGCCGAAGGACAGCGCGAGAGCTGCCGGGTTCACGGCGAGGATTTCAGAGCTGTTGGGGATGCGCTCATCATTCGGTTGGGCTGTAACCCAAACCGATGCCTGCTGGGCATCATCATGTCCAGCATCAACCAGCGTGGCGCCATGATGCAGTGCGGCTAGAGCCACGACCAAGGACTTCCAATGCGCTGGCAAGTCAAGCACCACCAGCGAGTCTTCATCGAGGTCGAAGACCTCACCCAAAAGATTGGCGCTTTTCGCGACCCAATTGTCAAATACCCGACCGGAGAGCTCGATACGTTCCCCGCGGACGGAGTACCAGGTGAGCCATGGGGAGGCTGAACTGCGCCGTGGCGCGAGTAGATTCTCCACGAAAGTTCCTGATTGTAGGCTATTGCTCATTGAATGTCCTTAAATTTAATTACTGAGAATTCACCGAGAATTCAGCTAAGACGGGACTCGCCCACCTCATCTGCATCTTTTGACGGCGTGTTGTGCCGGGAGTTTCCTGAGAACTCTTCTTAGAATGACCTCCCCGCTTGACTCTAGCGGAGTTACACGGCTGTAATTAGATGGTGAGTCCGGGCAGGTTCATCACTTTTCGCTAGTTCGATGGAATAAATGCTGCCGGATGGATCGGGAGCAATGACGGCCCGATCTTCTCAAACCAATCGAAAGGTCAACATCACCATGGCGAATCTGGAGCAGGGGTACTCCGAATTTTCGACCTCGGCTGTTGCGTCGGCTCAATATGGGCTGGAGGACGCACCATCCGACTGGTTTGTCGATCCTCAAGCCGGTGAGTCCGCACGGGTTGCAGTTGCAGCCGATCTGGAGACCGCGGCCGACAACTTCTTGAAAGAACATGACACGTTATCCGAGACCGAAGAAATTTCCTCGGTCGGTTCGTGGGCACCTGAGCTCGACGAGGATGACGAAGTGCGCGAAACCATCAAGGCTGTTTGGCTTGGTGTTGGCGGCGAAGTTGACGAGGGCGAGTTGGGCTGGCAGGCCCGTGCTCTGTGCGCACAGACTGACCCCGAAGCTTTCTTCCCTGAAAAGGGCGGTTCGACTCGCGACGCGAAACGTGTCTGCGGCGCATGTGTTGTCCGTTCGGAATGTCTAGAATATGCCTTGAGCAATGACGAGCGCTTCGGAATCTGGGGAGGGCTCTCAGAGCGCGAACGTCGCCGTCTACGGAAACGAGCAATCTAATTCGTCCGCCAATTCATGTCACCGCCATCGTTGCTTCGCACGATGGCGCTGACTTTTTACCACGCACTTTGGCCGCACTGCGAAACCAGTCACGGCCTATCGAACGCTTTGTCGGAGTTGACGCTTCGTCCTCTGACGCATCGCTAGAGGTCCTGCGGGCGAACTTGCCTTCAAACGCCGCCTTGCTGGTGGCCGATGAAGGATCCCTGGGGCTGTCACTGGAAGTAGCGGTTTCGCAACTGCCCGAAGCGCGTTTGGACCGTGATGAATGGCTATGGATTATCCATGACGACTCCATGCCTGCTCCCGATGCACTGGAACAGCTGACACGGACCGTTGAGGCCTCCGAATCGGTATCCATTGCCGGTTGCAAGCTGCTGGACATCGATAACCCGCGCCACCTCGTTGAGGTGGGGCTGAACGTGGACCGCAAGGCCCAGCGCCTGACCATGATCGATATCGACGAAGTCGACCAGGGCCAGTACGACGGACGAAGCGATTACTTTGCCGTGTCCTCGGCCGGCATGTTTATCCGTCGTGAGGTCTTTGAGCACCTCGGGGGATTCGACCCGGCTATCCCGGGCCGCGGCGACGATGTGGATCTATGCTGGCGAAACCGCCTGGCCGGACACCGCGTGGTCGTGGTTCCAAGTGCCAAGATGTACCACCAGGTTGAGGTTGTCGACTCGCTGGCAGGCCCGCGCGAGGCCAAACGCTCGGAAGTCTTCCAGCGCTTGAAATTCGCTTCGCCCCTGGGACTGCCGTTTTTGTGGATCGGATTGCTGCTCGGCGGCATCGGCCACTTCCTTGTAGCTTTGCTGGCCAAGGACCCGGGCCATGGGTTCAGCCACTTGGCTTCTGTCCTGCGCGGACTGTTCTCCCCGGGCAAGCTGGCCGCTTCACGCCGCAATGTCGCCCAGATTCGCGAAATTCCACGCCGTCAGGTCCGCAAGCTGATGGCCTCGGGATCACAGGTGCGCGAATACCGCCGCAATGTAAATACCGGGCGTGCCGATGGCGAAGTCTACGGCGATGGCAGTGGCGCCGACGCGATGGTTGAACCTAGCGGTGATAACTTCTCGGACTTTGTTCGGATCGCCCGTCCTCCGCGCACCACCGCAGTACTCTCGCTGATTCTGGCGCTCTTGCTCTCCGGGGCAGCATCCTTGATCGCATGGCGCAGCCTGCTTGGATCCACGGCTCTGTCCGGCGGCGCGCTGCGCCCGCTGTCCAACAGCAACCAGGAAATCGGCGCCAACGCCCTATCGTGGTGGCAGAACATCACTACCGGTTTGAGCGCGCCACCGGATAACTCCGACTTGCTGTTCTGGCTCTTCTCGCTGGTGACTTTCAACCATGCCAATGAAGCTTCGATCTATCTCTTCTTCGCTGCGATGCCGCTGGCCGCATTGACCGCGTGGTGGGGTATTGGCGCAGTGAGCCGTTCGCGTGCGGTCCGGTTCTTTGCCGCATTGATCTGGTCGCTATTGCCTTCATTGATCTCTTCGCTGGCATCGGGGCGTATCGGCTCGGTACTGGTCCATATCTTGCTGCCGCTGTTCTTCCTGGCAATTATTCGTGCCATGAATGCCCATGTGGCTATCGAAGGAGCGAAGCCCAAGAGCCCGAAGCAGCAGTCCGTGTCCGCATGGACCGCCTCGGCCAGTGCCGCGTTGCTGCTCTGGATGATTTCTGCCGGCTCCGTCTCCTTCTTCCTGACCGCCAGCATCCTGATTTACGTCTTGGCCATCTTCTCGGTGCGCCGCGCACGCAGCCTGTGGTGGATCCCGCTACCTGCAATCGTGTGGAACCTTCCGCTGCTGTTTGCGGGCCTGGGCGACCTGCGGCTGCTGTTCACCGAGCCCGGTGCAGCGCGTGCGTTCTCGCCAGCGGCCCCTTGGCAGATGCTGCTGGGCTTCCCGGAAACCTTCAATGCCAACGCCTCGCTGGTAGGTTGGGACTTCCTGCCCACCGGTCCATGGGCATTGGTCGCCGCACTGCTGGTCGGTGCTCCAATCATCATCCTGGCTGTTTTTGGAACCTTGAGTTCTTCGCTCAGCCATAGTGCCAGCATGCGTCGAAACTCCCGGCGCCTGCTGTGGGGCGCGGTTCTTTCGCTGGCAGCGGGTTGGGCCGTCGGTTTTGTCCCGTTCACCTTGGACTCGCATACCGCGGTGAGCGCCTACACCGGTCCGTACGTCTCCTTTGCCATGTTTGCGTTGCTTGCAGCTGCCGCCAACGCGTTAGCTGCCCTGCGCCATGAAGATCAGCCGCGCTCGATGCGGACGCAGGGTTCTCGTCCAGTAATGGGCCTGATGGCCGCTTTCAGCGTGCTCGCCGTTCTCGCTTCCGGCGCCGTGCTGCTTGGTGCCCAACTGAATCCGGCCGCTGAATCAGAAACGTTGACTGCCATGAACCCGGCTCAGCAGGTCCGCAGCTCGCAGCCCCGTACCCTGCCGGCCACTGCATCCGATGCGGGCCGCTCCGAATTCCAGGAGCGCACCTTGGTGCTCAGCCCGCGGTCCTCCGGTGAAATCGACAGCCAGTTGGTTTCGGGCTCCGGCGAAACCCTGGACAGCGTCAGCCGCTACTCGCAGGTCAAGCAACTGACCGGTCCGCTGCTGGATCCTGAACGCAATGAAGCCTCTGCCACCGCGCAGGTTCAGAGCAAAGCCGTCGCGATGCTACTTTCCGAATCTGCATTGGACTCACGTGAGTCGTTGCGTGACTTGGGCGTGGGCTTCGTCGTGCTCAACGAGACTGGTGAATCCGTCCCGGCGACCGTTCGCATCCTGGATGCCGCAACGGGGCTGGCATCGGTCGGCCAGACCGATAGCGGCTGGCTGTGGCGAGTGGACTACGAAGCCAGTGAAGAGAATCAGAGCGCTGGCTTTGCCCGCGTTGTCTCTGACAATGGAGACGTGACCGTATTGCCGACCCAGCGTGGCAAGATCGCCAATCTTGAAATCCCGGCCTCGGATGCCAAGCGCACCCTGGTCCTGGCAACCGCGTCGGACCCGAAGCTGCGTGCCAGCATCGATGGGGAATCCCTGCGGTCGGTGGCTTATCCCGAGGATTCGGAAACTCGATGGGCACAGGCCTACGAGCTTCCTGCCGAGGGTGGCAAGCTGACTTTGTCGCACAAGGACTCCATGGCCATCCCCGTTCTGGTGCTTAGCGCAGTAGCTCTGCTGATTACCGTCCTCTTGGCCATTCCAGTGCCAAGCTCGCGGCGATTCGCCAACTACCGGAACAACGAATACCGCTTCCGTGAACCACGCGACGAAAATGAAGAACTCGCCGACGGCTCGGCCGTTTTGGCTGCCGCGGAAGTTCAGAGTCCAGTAACGGCTACCGGCACCATGCCACTGAGCCGCCGCGAGGCACGCGAACGCGCCAGCGAGATTCGTGAGAACTTGACCCCGAAGCTCAGCGACCGGATTTCGGACGCCGATGCCGAGCAGGAGAAGAAGTAGTGAGCGACGAGAAGAACGTGAACTCAGCGGATTCTGCTGACAAGCCAGCTGACCAGACTCCGGCCCCTAAACCGGCTTCCGCGCAACCAGAAGCCAAGGACGCCACCCCAGTGTCGGCGACACTATCGCGTGCTGAGACCAAGGCTGCCAAGGCACGGGCCAAGGTCGATGCCAAATTGGAGAAGGCCCGCGCCAAGGAAGCCCAAGCCCGGTCCAAAGCCGACGCGAAAAACGCGGAGAAAGCTGCGAAGGCTGAAGCCAAGTCCGCCAAGCGGGACGAACTAACGGCAGGGCAACAGCCCGAGGTGAAGTCCGGGAACAAGGACGCCAAGGCAACCCCAGCAGCTGTGGTGGCTGCCGAGACAAAGCCTGAAGGCAAAGCAGCGGAACAGAAGCCGGCGCCAAAGCCGGACTCCGTTCAGGCCGAGTCGACGCAGCCTGAGGCTGCGCACGCCAATCCGTCTGCCGCTGAAGCGGCCGCCACTGGCAACCCTGATGCAGCTGCGGAGCCGGAACACACCGAGGGCGCCGAGCCTGCCAAGGACGCAGGCACGGCCACGGCTGGAAGCAAGGCTGGATCTGTTGCCGCGCAGGACGCTGGACCGGAGAAACCTGTAGCCCAGGAACCGGTAGCTGCTGCCGAACCAGGAAAGCTGCCTACCGGAGATGCAGCTGCGTCCTCCGGGAAGCAGAACGATGCTGGCGACTCCTCGAAGCAGCAGGGCGCAGCTCCACAGGTTGCCGGTGTGGCAGGCACTGGTGCCGCAGCTGGCGCCAGTTCCACCAAAGCCGAGAAGAACCAGCCGGCCGGTCCAAAGCCTGGAGAAGAAGCCGAGAAGGCATCAGAACCGGAAGATCCGAAGGCTGCCAAGCGCCGCCATAAGCTGGAGAAGGTTCGCGCGCGGAACGCCGCGAAGGAAGAACCTGCTACTGCCGGTGCCATGGCTACGCCCGCGGCCGAGCCAGAGGCGGAACCTGCCGACGGCAACGTATCGAAGCGTCGCCACAAGTTGGACAAGGCCCGCGCCGCGGCCTCCAAGGATGCGGCTGCCGCGCCGACGCGCAAGAAGACCGGAGCGGTATTGCTCAGCCTGGTTGCCGTTGCGGCTGCTGGTGCTGCAGTGGGTGCAGGATCAATTTTTGCCCCGGCTCCGGCCGAAAAGTCTTTGCCAGCTGCCGTGACGAACCTGCCAGCAGGTGACTCAAGCAGCGTTTGCTCGGCAACCCCGCAGCTGCTCAAGGGCGTGGAAGGCACCGATGCGCAGTTCGCTCCAGGTGCCAAGGACATTTCCAGCAACCTGCGCAGCATTGTCGTTTCGGATCTGGCCAAGCGCATTCCGGGGTCATCCTTCACCAAGCTCGATGGCAGCGACGCGCATGAGCTGACCGGGCGCATCGCTGAAGCTGAAGCTGCCGAGGCCCGTGGCGCTGACGATGAGGGCCTGACCGGCCGCGCCAGCAAGATTTCGACCGCCAACGATATCGATGACGCCCAGGTCTACACCTTGCAGCCACTGGGCGAACTCGCTTCGAAGGGCAGCGCCGTGCGCAGCTACCAAGCCAAGGATGGCGACCTGGCTGGACTTGCTGCCGCAACCTGCCAAGCTCCGGCGTCCAACTGGCGATTCACTGGCCTGCAGACAAGCACCGGGTCCACGAGCGTGATGCATCTGGCCAACCCAACGCACACCACCGCCCAGGTGTCCCTGCGTCTTCGCGGCCCAGACGGCTTGATCGACACTTCGACGTTGCAGAACATTGTTCTTGCAGCGGGGGAGAGCCGAGCCATCGTGCTCGGTGGTTACGCGCAGGATCTGAATTCTGTTTCGGCTGAAATCACCAGCGTTGGCGGAAAAATCACTGCGTCGGTCCAGCAGGCCGCATTGCGCGGGTTGACCCCGTCGGGTGTTGAACTGGTTAGCGCCAACGCGACAGCTTCCAACAACCAAGTGATTCCGGGAGTGTGGATCGAGAGCAAGGAGAATATTTCCAAGCTCAGCAAGGACAACAAGTCCTTGGTTCCACAACTGCATGTTTCGGCAACCGGCTCGTCGGGCGCCGGATTCAAGGTGAAGGTCCTGGGTGAAGACGGTGAAGTCGCCGCCAGCTTTGACGATAACCTCGCCGTCGATTCCGACGCGACGAAGATTGTGGATCTGACCCAGCTTGCTGGCGGTTATTACACGGTTGTTGTCGAGTCCGATGCTCCGGTCACCGCAGCGGTGAAGATGGTTCGCGGTGCGGACCCCAAGGATTCCTCGGACACTGCATGGGCGGTAAGCTCCAACGTGCTAGCCGGTACACAGGCCATGCCGCTGTCGGCCAATGGCACTGGAAAATTCGCCATCGCAGCCGTCGCTGCAGACTCAACGGTGGAAGCAGTGGTGGTCAACAAAGACGGCAAGCTGGAGAAACCGAAGAAACTTCAGATCAAGGCCGGTCAAAACGTTGTCTTTGATCCGAAGTCTGTCTCTGAAGATGCCCAGGCAGTAATCTTCTCAACTGATGCCAACGCTTATCTGGCCCAGCTGGTGCTCGGTTCCGAACGTTCCATCGCTTGGGCTGCCATGCCACAGGCGAATGCCGGACGCGACGGCATTGTGGTGAACATAGGCGGCTAGGAATCCGCCATTAAGGAACTGGATAATTGAAGACTCCTTTCGCGTGGCTGGCTGAGCGAATTACGCTGGAGCGAAGTTCGCTCAGGGCAGCTTCGCTATCGGCGATGATCGCAGCGATTCTGATTATTGTCGGCGGCGGTGTCGTTCGAGTCACCGGTTCAGGACTAGGCTGCCCAGACTGGCCGACCTGCACCGGCGGCTCCATCGCGCCAACCGCTGAAATGGGGATTCACGCGACCATCGAGTTCGTCAATCGGCTACTCACCTTTGTCCTGTGCGCAGCAGTTGGTTGGGTCATCGTTGCCGCCCGCCTGCAACGCGACCCGGTACCGGGCATCACTCGGTGGGCGTGGTTCCAGTTCTGGCTCGTTGTGCTGAATGCGGTTATTGGCGGGATCACCGTCTGGGTGAAACTGAACCCCTATGTAGTTGCCGCCCATTTCTTGGCCGCAACCTTGCTGCTTACTGCCGCTGCGGCAACCTGGGACAAAGTCCAGAATCTGGGAAATACCGGATCGAAGGCCAGTACGGATTCGCTCAAGTCACTGGGAACCTGGTTAGTTGTTCTCAGCGCCCTACTAGTCATCATCGGCACTGGGGTGACCGGCTCAGGTCCGCATGCCGGAGACTCGGCCGAGGTCCCGCGGATGGGCTTTGACTGGCTGCAGATCACTCTCGTGCATGCCGCAGCAGCCATGGGTGCGCTGATCGTCGCCTTGGTGATGTGGCATCAAGCAAGAAAAGATCAAGTACCGGCCGTGGCGCACAAAGCCAAGCTTTACGTCTGGGTATTGGCCGGACAGGGGCTGCTAGGGGTGCTCCAGGCGGCGACCAGCCTGCCGGAGCTGCTTGTGGTTGCCCACTTGGTTGGTTCTGCGCTGGTCTGGATCGGCGCCGTGCGCGTTGGCCGGGCCTCCCATGCGCCGGCACGTGAAAATCATGCCCAGAGCAGCTAGAAAAACATCGTTCTAGAAGTCCGGATCTTCAGGGAAATACGTGGGGTCCACTTCCGAGATGGGTTTCATCCAGAGCTGCGCGACCTCGTGCACCACGCACTGATGAACCAGGTCCAGGAGCTCGCCGGTGTTTTCCGCAATCTGCTCAATGGGCAAACGATAAATGATGATGCGCGCCGGGCGGCTAGGCGCCGCTGGCTTTGAGGATGCAAGCGGCACTCGCTCGCCGAGTGCAGCAGCCTGTTCCAGCAGCTTGTCACTGGGCACCGGATCAATCAGGAAATCAATCTTTTCAATTTCTCCGGGCCAGCGTTGCGAGAGCCTTTGCGCGCTGGCCATCACTGCATCATCGAATCTTTCCGGCCGTGACCGGTAAGCAGGAAGATGCATCGGCATCAGCGGCCCACGCCGCCCGCGTCCGTGGCGGCTACGTCGGGGACCGCTTGGATGATCGGGCGACTTGGAGTTCATTAACTCAGCCTAACGCTTGCGACACTGTGCCTGTGCTCATCAGCCCGCAAATGGGCGAAGATCCCAAGGATGTGCTGACCAGCCGAGTAGAATGGCAAGCGTGGAAGGTCTTCGTCTTTGTTCTCGCCCAGCCTGCCGTGAAACGGCCCGCGCTACTCTTACCTACGTATACGCAGATTCAACTGCTGTTCTTGGGCCTTTGGCGACGTACCCGGAACCGCACTGCTATGACCTGTGCGCCCGACATGCGAATCGTCTGACGGTTCCAAGCGGCTGGAACCTGATCCGCGGAGCCATCCCAGACGTGCTTGAGCCGGAAGACGAGCTGAACGCCTTAGTGAATGCCGTCCGCGATCGCGAACCAAAAGTTCGCGAACCACGCCACGCATCGAATTCGCCCATTGATTCGGTCCGTACCCGCGATATCCGTGCTCAGCGCTTTGACTCTCGGGTCCGCTTGGCTGTTCTCCCAGCCGGTGACGAAGAATCCTAGACCTTGCTTTCGAAGAATTCTTGAACCGGAATCCGCGCTTTGGCAGCATCTGCTGCGCCGCTTTGTGTCCTAGCTGAAATCCCATTTTGGTGTGGTAATCCGTCAGATGACTCGACTCGCTGGATATGCTAAAGGCGCATGGGCCGTAATTGGCCCGTAAAGCAACCCCAAAACAGCACACCATCGCGCGAATTGCAGGAGGACTCCTCATGGCTGAGGCGGCGAAGAACCCCACTGGAGGGCAAGGATCTACGGGCCAGCCGGCACCGGCTGCCACTGGCAACATGCCAAGCCCACAGACCAGCCTGAGCCAAAAAGCCGAAGAGCTTACTGCGCGCCTGGAAAAGCACAAGAACCAGGCCCAAGCAAACGCTGCCGCCCAGCGGGAAGATGCCCGTAAAGAGGCCATCCGCCGCGCGATGTCCGGCAAAACCGAAGCGGATACCAAGAACCCAACTGCAGCTCCTGCAGCCAAGGCACAGCCTGCCCCGGTGAAGCCAGCGGCGGACAAGCCTGCCGCCACCCCTAGCGCTAAGCCAGCTGCGGCCAAGCCTGCTGCTGCCAAAGCTCCGGCAGCCAAGCAGCCGGTCAAGCCCGCGGCCGCCAAGCAGGCCGCCGCCAAGCCAGCTGCGGCCAAGCCAACTGCGGCCGCGAAGCCTGCCGCTAAGGCCTCCGCTGCGAAGCCAGCAGCTAAAGAGCCGGTAGTAGATGTCATTCGCGCCATCAAGCTACCGCACGAAATCGAAGCCGAGAAGCAGGCGCAAAGCGAAGCCAAGGCAGTTGCCGGGAAAACGGCTGAGCCACAAACCAACGAGAAGACAGCCACCGCGCAAAGCGTGCCACCGGTGTCTGCCGCTCCGAAGACCGGATCCCTGCCAACTACCAAGGCTGCCGTCGCCCAGGCGCGCAACCGCGTCTTTGGCAGCTACGCGCCAGAACCGGAGCCTTCTGTAGCAGCCGTGAAGCGCCGGGTTGCGCGTGAACGGGCGCTGAACTCGAAGCCGGCCCTGGGCCGTACGGCCCAGGTGATCGTGGCTCTGGTCTTCCCGTTGCTGACCCTGATCGCTGCGATCCGTTTGGTCGCCACGCCAGCTTTCCTGGCCCTGTCCTACGGCCGCCCGGGATTCCCGAGCGATTCCTTCGGTTTCACCGATGCGGAACGACTGACCTACGGCAGCTACGGAGTGGATTACCTGAACAACTTTGCCGGCCCGGAATACCTGGCCGGCCTGAAGCTTTCCACCGGTTCAAGCATGTTTACCGAGGGGGAAGTCCAGCACATGGTGGACGTGAAGAACCTCATCGGGTTCGCCTATATCCTCGGAGCGGTTCTCGCGGTCATCCTGATCATCGGGGTTTGGTACCTCGCCAAGCGCTATGCAGGCGGCGTACGGCGTGCATTATTCTCCGGGGCAATCTTGGCCTTGGCAGGCATTGCTGCGCTGGCCATCACAGCGATTATGGGATGGGATAACTTCTTCACCCAGTTCCACGCACTGTTCTTCTCCGATGGCACCTGGACCTTCAACGCCAGCGATACGCTGATCCGCCTGTACCCAGAGCAGTACTGGCTGGATAGTGCGATTGGCATTGCCGTGCTGGTGCTGGCCACCATTGTCGCAGTGATGATCAGTTGCTGGCCTACCGGCCGCCGCCGTGAGGCAGCACGGCTGCGCCAAGAGGCCCGCGCGTTCGGCATTGGCAACTAGCTAGCACAGGGTTTAAAGCATGGGGGAGCAGTTCACGATGAACTGCTCCCTATTGCTTTATTCAGCGAGAGTTACTTGCGGTAGAGAGCTTCCAACCGGCCCTCGAATTCCTCAAGAACGCTCTGGCGCTTGAGCTTCAACGAGTTGGTCAGGTGCCCGGAAGCTTCCGTGAATTCCTCTTCCAGGACCACGAACTTGCGAATGGACTCAGCCTTGGAAACGGTCAAGTTGGCGGTATCCACGTAGATCTGGACCTCGGCGATCACTGCTGGGTTGATCGCCGCCTCAGCCAGGGTCATTGCTCCAAGTCCCTTGGCCTTGGCCCACAACACCAGTTCTTCGGGATCGAGGGTCATCATGGCGGTAATAAATGGACGCTGTTCGCCCGCCAGCACGCACTGGGCCACAATGCGTCCGGCGCGGACCATCTCCTCCAAGGGGCCGGGCGAGACGTTCTTCCCACCGGCGGTCACGATCAGTTCCTTTTTGCGGCCAGTCACCTGCAGGAATCCATCATCATCCAAGACACCGGTATCACCGGTCTTGAAATAGCCATCTTCATCGAAGACTTCAGCCGTGGCGGCAGGGTTATTGTGATAGCTCGCAAAAACCCCAATTCCCTTGACCAGGATTTCACCGTCACCAGCGATCTTGATGGAGGTGCCGGGAAGCGGACGACCCACGGTGCCCACGCGGTTTCGCGATGCTTGATTCACGGTGGCCGGCGCGGTGGTTTCGGTCAGGCCATAGCCCTCCAGCAGCTGAATGCCAGCGCCGCGGAAAAAATGCGCCAAGTCCTGGTTCAACGCGCTGGCTCCGGAGATCGCGTAACCGCATTGGCCGCCAAAGACGGCCTGCAGCTTCGGGTAGAGCACCTTGCTGAACAAGGCATGGCGGGCACGCAGGCCCAGGGGCATACGAGCCTTGAGACCACGCGAACGCGCGTCACGGATCTTGGAAACCTCGATGGCTGCCTGTTCGGCCTTGAGGAAGAGCTCGGCCTTGCCGCCACGTTCGGCCGTGGCCAAAGCGGTGGTGCGAATTTTCTCGAAGACTCGCGGCACGGCCAGCAGGAAGCCAGGCTTGACCGCGGACATATCCTCGACCAGATTGGCCATGGAACTGGAATGCGCGATCACCGACCCGCCGTGGATGCAGGTCTGCTGGACGGCACGAGCCAATACGTGGGCCAGCGGCAGGAACATCAGCGTTCGGCGCTCTTCTCCGAGCACTTCGAGCATATGCCCGGCCAGGTTGTCTGCCACCATGGCGAAGTTCGAGTGGGTCATATTGCAGCCCTTGGGACGTCCGGTGGTACCCGAGGTGTAAACCATCGTGGCCACATCCTCAAGGGCCATGGAAGCACGGCGGGATTCGACCAGCTGCTCATCGATCTGCGTGGCAGGAACCATCAACTGGTGCAGGCCGGCGGAGGGGATGAGCGTCTTGTCCGCTGCATCGGAGCCTTCAAAGATGTGGGTGCGCACCGATTCGCCGAGCTGAGCCGCCGCCTGGCGGACGTTAGCGCGTAGCTCGTGGTTTTCCGCGAAAACCACGCGCGCACCGGAGTCGCGGAGGATCCATTCGATCTGGAAGGCGCTGGAGGTTTCGTAGATAGGCACCGTCACGCCTCCGGCGAACCAAACCGCTTCCTCTGCCAGGGCCCACTCATAGCGGGTGCGGGAAATAATGGCGACCTTGTCACCGGGCTGCAGCCCATCATTGATCAGCGTCATTGCCAGGCGCTTGACGTCAATGAGGAAATCACTGGCACTGAGATCATGCCAGGTGCCGTCGCGCTGCACGCTGAACAGTGGGCGTTGCGCACCACGCGCTACGCGGTCAAGGAGTAGGCTCGTCGTGTTTACCTCTGGTGCTAGATCAGTGAGTAGCTCGACGGTTACTTCTTGCATTGAAGGATTGTCCTTTGAAAATCGTTGGTCGTCTTAGTGGCCTATTTCATGGAAATAGGTGGCCAAGCCACAGGTAGCCTAGCCCCAGCTAGGGAGCCACACATGCAAGCGCCAGTAGTCATCCGCGATCATTTCTCCACTCCATATCGGCCAGAAAAAGGCTGATGTGACTAGGAGCAACGCCATGAATATGGTGAGTGCGATGACGCGTGAGCGGTGCGCGACACTGGAATTAGGGTCGCGTGGAATGAACCTGCCAATCATATACGTCAACGCGAGCACCATGAACGGGACCAGCGGCAGGGTGTAGAAGAAGAACATGGTGCGTTCCGGGTACATCAGCCACGGCAGGAACCCGGCGGCCACCGATGAGAGGATCGCGCCGGCGCGCCAGTCTCGTGCGCCAATCCACCAAAGTATCAGCAAGAACATGCTGATGGTGCAGGCCCACCACATCAAGGGGTTAGGCAGGTCGGTGATGACCTCGGTGCAACGCTCCAGCTCGCAGCCGTTGACCCCCTTGTCGTAGCCTTCGAAGTAGAACAGCACTGGACGCCCGGCGAAGGGCCACGTCCACGGTGAGGATTGCCAGCCATGCTCGGAGTCAAGCCCGGTGTGGAATTCGTAGCCGGCCTGGTGATAGTGCCATAAGGAACGCAGCGGCGAGGGTAGCCAGCTGATGCCTTCACCGGGATTCTCCTCGGCCCAGTGGCGGTATCGGCCGCCCTGGGTGACCAGCCATCCGGTCCATGTGGACAAATAGGTCAGCAGCACCAGCGGCATCATGGTGAAGAAGGAATGCATTCCGTCGCGGATAAATGCCGCCGATTGCCACTTGTGAATGCCTGCGGTGCGCCGAGCACCAAAGTCCCAAAGCACCGCCATGAGGCAGAAGACAGCCACGAAGGAAAGTGCCGACCACTTAATGCCAACTGCGCCGCCGAGCATGACCGCCGCGATCAGCCGCCATGGACGCCACCAGAGCATGGGGCCATGAACGAGCAAGAAGTCGTCCGGGCGGTTGCCCTCGGGCACTGAAAGTTTCCGGGCAAGCACGGTTCTGCCATGTATCCGGTCTTTGAGCAGGGCATAGAAGGCGGCAAGTACAAAGAACATCAAGAAGATGTCCAGCAACGCGGTGCGCGACATGACAATGGAATGGCCATCGATGGCCATGAGCAAACCGGCGATGCCGGCAAGGATGTGGGAACCGAACAGCAAGCGGGCGCACAGGGTGACCAGCAGGACTGAGAGGGTGCCGACGAGCGCCGTGGAAAATCGCCAGCCGAAGCCGTTGAACTCTCCGAAGAGGAGCATGCCCGCGCCGATCATCCACTTGCCCAGCGGCGGATGGACGACAAAGGAGGATTCATCTTCCAGCTGCGGGTGACCTGCGATGAACTTTTCATCGCTGTCGTCAGCCCATTCGCGCTCATATCCGCTTTGCAGCATCGCGAATGCGTCTTTGACGTAATAGGTTTCGTCAAAGATCAGCAAGTGCGGGTGCGCTAGATTGACGAGGCGCAATAGGCCGGCAATGAGTGTCACGACCAGCGGTATGATCCACATCAGCGGGCCGCTAGGAGCGACCACTGGCAGGAGCCGTTGTTTCAGGCTCTCGAAAGTGAAGGCCTGTCGCGCCGAGCGTACGTGGCCGGTGTCCGGAGTGTCTAAAACGGAGGTGCCCATCACCAATTCATGCTACCGGTGGAAAGTCCAGAAAGTGGGCTTTTCCCGCGTCGCGTAGGCTTAAGGATGTGCAGAACTCAGATAATGAGGGCGTAATCGTCCTGGGCGCCACCCCGATTGGCAATTTGTCCGACGCTTCCCCGCGTCTGCGCGAGATGATGGCCAGTGCCGATATCATCGCCGCGGAGGACACCAGAAACTTCCACCACCTCGCCCATGCCTTGGGCATCAAGATCACCGCGAAGGTGATGAGCCTGCACGAGCACAACGAGGCTCACAAGCTGTCCGAGGTGATCGACCTGGCCGCCGAGGGCGCCACCGTGCTGGTGGTTTCCGATGCAGGCATGCCAGCGGTTTCGGATCCTGGCTACCCATTGGTGGCTGCTGCCTTGAGCGCTGGCATCCGTGTCACCGCGGTACCAGGTCCTTCTGCGGTGCTCACCGCGCTGGCTTTGTCCGGGTTGCCAACTGGCCGTTTCACCTTTGAAGGCTTCCTGCCGCGCAAGGCGGGGGAACGCCGTAAGCGCCTGGATTCCTTGCTCACCGAAGATCGCACCATGGTGTTCTTCGAGGCCCCTCACCGGCTGAGCGATTTCCTAGATGCTGCTATCGAAGCCTTTGGCCAAGACCGACAGGCGGCCGTAGCCCGCGAGCTGACCAAGAAGTTTGAAGAGGTCCGTCGAGATTCACTGGCAGCACTGCGCGCCTGGGCAGAGGATGGCGTACGCGGAGAAATTGTAGTGGTTGTCCACGGCGCCCCAGAAGCCGAGGCTGCTTCCATCGAGGATTTGCTGCCCAAGGTTGCAACCTTGGTGGACGAAGGCATGCGCATGAAGCAAGCCGTGGCTGAAGTGGCAGAAAAATTCGGCGTGAAGAAACGCGAGCTCTACGAAGCTGTTCTGGCAGCACGTCACGAAGCGGAAAAATAGCCGAAGTCGCATAGGCTAAATGCACAATGAATGCTCGCGTTTATCGTGCAGACGGCAATTTACAGCCGCCACCTGCCAGGAATAGCGTAGACATCAAAGACGATTAGTTTTCATTATTTTCTATCAGGAGATGCTCGTATGTCGATTACTGCCCAGCGCGAAGCAGAGCTGCTTGCCAAGGTGCCAACCGGCCTATTGATTAATGGCGAATGGAGAGATGCCTCCGACGGCGGCACCTTCGATGTGCTTGACCCAGCTACCGGCGAGAAGCTGCTGACACTGGCCAGTGCTACGAGCGAAGACGCAATGGCTGCACTGGATGCAGCTGACGCAGTCCAGGCCGAATGGGCGCTGACCGCACCACGCGAACGCGCTGAGATCCTGCGCCGTGCTTTTGACCTGGTCACCGAGCGCAAGGATGACTTTGCGCTGCTGATGAGCCTGGAAATGGGCAAACCGCTGGCTGAGGCCTATGGCGAAGTGACCTACGGCGCCGAATTCTTGCGCTGGTTCTCCGAAGAGGCCGTACGCCACTACGGCCGCTACCTCACCACCCCTGAGGGCAAGAACAAGGTTCTGGTCCAGCACAAGCCGGTTGGCCCTTGCCTGCTGATCACCCCTTGGAACTTCCCACTGGCCATGGCTACCCGCAAGGTCGGCCCAGCAGTAGCGGCAGGCTGCACCATGGTGCTCAAGCCAGCCAAGTTGACCCCGCTGACATCCCAACTTTTCGCAGCCACGATGATGGAAGCAGGCCTTCCAGCTGGTGTGCTGAACGTGGTTTCGGGCGCTTCGGCCTCGAAGATCTCCGGCCCGCTGATGCAAGATGACCGTCTGCGCAAAGTTTCCTTCACCGGCTCGACCCCTGTGGGCAAGCAGCTGATGAAGGACGCAGCAGACAAGGTTCTGCGCACCTCGATGGAGTTGGGTGGCAACGCGCCATTCATCGTCTTCGAAGATGCCGATCTGGACGCTGCTGTCGAGGGCGCCATGGCCGCCAAGATGCGCAACATGGGCGAAGCTTGCACCGCAGCTAACCGCTTCTTGGTCCACGAGGACGTTGCCGAGGAATTCACCGCCAAGTTCGCTGCAGCGATGAAGGCCCTGAAGCCAGGACGCGGCACCGAAGCTGACACCACCGTAGGCCCGCTAGTCGAAGAAAAGGCCCGCGACGAGGTTCACTCGCTGGTTCAGGCCGCTGTCGCCGCCGGCGCGACTGCCATCACCGGCGGTGCGCCAGTTGACGGTCCGGGCTACTTCTACCAGCCAACCGTGCTGGCTAATGTTGCCAACGACGCCAAGATCCTTAGCCAGGAAATCTTCGGCCCCGTGGCACCAGTGACCACCTTCAAGGATGAAGCTCAGGCAATCAAGCTGGCTAACTCCACCGAATACGGTTTGGCTTCCTACATTTACTCGCAGGACTTCAACCGAATGTTCCGTGTTTCAGAGCAGATCGAATTCGGCCTGGTTGGTTTCAACGCGGGCGTTATCTCCAACGCTGCGGCACCATTCGGCGGCGTGAAGCAGTCGGGCCTGGGCCGTGAAGGCGGCGCCGAGGGCCTGGAGGAATACACCACCGTGCAGTACATCGGCATTGCCGATCCCTACGCAGCCAAGAAGTAAATTCTTCAACTCGTGCCAAGGCCCAACAGGAATCTTCCTGTTGGGCCTTGGCCGGTTAACCCGATTGCTACATATCGATTCGCGTGTACTTTCCCGAGCGGGAATGACGCGGGTGCACCGAGGCCGGGAACAAGAACGCCATGATTCGCTGGATCAAGGTCAGCTCGCCGCGCAAATTGCCCTGGATCGCATGCAAGGCGTCAAGCAGCGTGGCAGCGTCATCAGCGCTCAGATGCCTGTTGGCGTAGAAGCTTTCTTGGATGACAGTTTTCAATGACTGCAATTCCCTGGTGATCTGCGGATGGTCTTCGCCCAGACGGGTGGTGTAGTCACCGGCCGACTCATGGCTGCCGGCTGCTTCCCGGTAATCGGCGCCAATAGCCTGCAGCTCGGCAAGCAGCGCTGGTGCGGCGTCATCGCCGCCAGAACGCACGCGCCCTAGCCGTTCCTCACGTAGGCGATGACGGCGCCACGGGGCGATACCCAGCGCCAGGAAAACCAACAACAAGACAGCCGGCAACAGCCACATTGCCGTTGCACCCGGGGTCCCGGAATCTCCGGGCTGTGCCTGAGCAGAGGGGGAGGCGCTGGCCGGGAGGCTCGGGTTGCCGCGCTCGGTGGGGACTTGCGGTGCTGTGCTTTCTTGCGGGTTCGGAGCACGAGTCGGTTCCGGCGCGTAACTTGGCGAGTAACCGCGTCCCGGTGTGGGCTCAAATGGAATCCAACCCAGCCCGTTCAGATACAGTTCTGGCCACGCGTGGGACTGCTTTCCACTGACGGTATAGCCGGTGAGTTCGGTACCGTCTGCCAAGCGCCGTTCCAGCATGCTCTGCGCAGTACCCTCGGTCATTTCGATATTTTCTCCGCTGGCTTCACCCGGGGCATAACCCACGGCAATGCGCGAAGGGATTCCGGCTTCACGAGCCAGCAGGGCCATGGCCGAGGCGAAGTGGACGCAATACCCCTGGCGCCGGGACAGGAATGCTTCAACGACTCGACGATTTGCCCCGTCGTAGCCTTCGCGCAGGGGGGTGCGTTCGGAGTACACGAAATTTCCGGAACGGAAGAAATGCTGCAAAGCCACGGCGGTATCAATGTCGTTGGCAGGCTTCCCCCTCTTGCCGAAGGCTTCATCCAGGGTTTGCTGCAACAATGGTTCCAAGCCGTTGTCTGGATCTTGCGGAAGACGCAAGTATTCTTCGGGCAGCTGGTCACTGGTATCGATTCCCATATGCCCGACATTGCGGACCATTTGCGTGCTGATGGCCAAATCCGCGTAGGCCACCGAAATGTCGTTGGTGGATGCCATGGCGTCGCCAGTGAGCCTGGCCACCGAGGTCTCGTAGGTCCAGTTCCAATCGCCGACGATGCCCTGCACAAAATAGGATTGGTTGGGCAACGGTAGTACGGGACTGCTGATGCCATCAGGCCAAGTCATTCGCAATACTTCGTTGGTGCTGTTGAACGTGCTGAAATTCCTTGAAACGGCGGAAGTGCCATCAAGGGTGTGCTGCATAGCGTTTTCGCTGGGCTCCCAGCGGTCTGCGGAAAGATCCTTGATCACCTGAGTGCGCAGGTAGGGTGCTTCTTCAGCGGTTGTGTAGTAGTCCAAGATGGGTACCCCGCTGTTCGAGCGGAGGTCTCTTCCGAGGTTGATCAGGGGATCGACATTGCTGGCCAACAGATCACCGGAAGGGCGTTGCCCCTCGGGGAACATGCCGCTGCGGAAACCGGGCATCCACAAGCTGGCCGCCAAGAGGACACCGACACAGGCCATCACGCTGATTCCTAGGATTCCCAGCGTCCTGGGCGTAGGAAGCTTTACTTGGGAATGCTTGGAAGGTGCAGGGGCAAAGAGGTACGGGATCAGTGCTATATAGCCGAGAACTGCCAACAATAGCAGCGCAAGATAACCGATCCCGGCGCCTTCCTGCTTGAACAGCGACGCGATGATGGGTGCCAGGGACAGTGGAATGATGATCAGCATGGCCATGCGCCGCGAGCTAGCCAGCATTTCTACGATCAGGCTGATCGCCAAGGTGAAGCACAATACGCTGAAGGCCACGTATAGGGAATTGGCTACCGGTGGAACCTGGGTAGCGAGTTGCATGCCCGCTTCAGTAAGCGCAGCCCAGATCCATTGGGCGAAAGGCAAACCGTAGATGTTGATTTCCCTGGCATTGCTCAACGCAATGGATGCCGCAGCGACGACTACGGCAGCAGGAAAGGCAACCCAGCGCAAGCGGCGGACTGCGCGTAGCAGACCAGCGCACAGGTGCAAGGAGAAGACCGGGACGAGCAAGGCCGGGAACCAGCTGGCGCCTTCAATCACCCCGGACAGCGAGGCTGTGCCGGCCAATACGGCGACTGCAAGGCAGCAAGCTGCAGCAACCCGCACGAGCAAGAGCCGCATCGCGGGCGCAGGTCCAGTGCTCGGAGCCGGAATTTCAGTTGTCAGGGCTTGATTGAATGCCCCCGCAAGGCCAGCGCTCATCATCCCCACATCTCGTCTATCGGCATATTGCCGGGAAGGATATGGACCTTCCAGCTGGTCCGAGCTAATTCATGTTGTATCGGCAGATAGCGTTCGGGGTGGCTGACCAGCAGGAAAATCTCGACATGGCGCACGGTGCGCGAGAGGGTAGCCAGCCAAGCTGCCTGTGGCGGATCGAGCTCACCGAGGATCATGATGACCGGTTCTTCGCGGAACCCCAGAAGCTCCTTGCGCAAGGTACTGCCGAGAATCTCGGAACCGTTGGCTTCGAATGTGCCATTGACCAAGGCCATATCCGAGGTTGCGGCATGGAAATCTTCAAAACTGTTCAGTGCGCCGAGCTCGGAGATGCTTTGCGGGTCTTTTTGCGTCAAGGAGGCCCCGGTGAGGTCGCGGAAGGCGAGCTGATAGCCGCTATTGGCGTACCTCAGTCCGATGCTGCTGGCCAACGACAGCGCATTTTCGAAGCGGCGGCTACTGGTGAGTGCTTCTGCGTGGGCCTGCGGCAATGAGATCCTCAGATCCGATCCGCTGTGATTCCAATGCTCAAAGGAGGTATCCAGGACCAAGAGGGCTTGGGCGGTTGCCACGTGGTTTTCCTGGCGGACCATGAGTTTGCCGTGGCGGGCGCTGGCTTTCCAATGCACCTGGCGGATGGAGTCGCCTTGCTGGTAGTCGCGTGTCGCGACATCGTAGTAGTCGGTGGTGGTGCTCCTGGATAATTTCGCATCGCCAGTAAGCGTTCGTTCTCCGAGCGAGCCGAAACGATCCAGTTCGTGCAATTGTGAACGCACGGGAACCTGCAGGGTCGGGCCGGTGCGTACCATTCCCTGTATCAGTCCCAGAGGGTCACCGACTATTTGCTGGGCTGGGCCCATAAGGTGGATCCCGCGTGTGCGGAACACCAATTCGTATTCGATTGAACCGGGAGCCTGGAATCGTGGGCCGGGACCAAAATCTTCCGGCAATTGTTCTTGGATGATGGATCGTTCGGCACACGACAAACGGAACTTGCTTACCTCGCCAACGCTGGGAACCACCGAGCGCAGCTCGCGGTGAACATTCGTGCGACCGCGCAGGCGCAACGCCAAACCCCAGCTCGCCAAAGCCAACGCCAGCAGGGCCAGGCCCAAAGCCATCATTTCGTGCCGGCCCAGGAGATAGGCCACGAATACCAGCAGCCCGCCAGCGCCGGCAGTGCACCAACCGCGCACGGTGAACAGGTCGAGGTGCCAACGGCGCAAGGCCGTTGCCGAATTCTCGGTGCGCGTCCAGGAGAGGGCGTCGCGCGAATCGTAGCGGGGAATCTTGTCCATGACTACCCGTTAGCTCACGGGGGTGCTGGCGACAAGCTCTTGAATCACGGCACGGGCATCCAAGCCGTCCGCAACTGCTCTCCTGGTCAGGATCAACCGGTGGTTCAGCACCATCTGGGCCACGCTGCGAACGTCTTCTGGCAAAACATGGTCGCGACCATGAATCGCGGCATGGGCTTTGGCCGCGCGGACCCACTGAATCAGCGCACGCGGCGAGGCCCCCAGCGCCACCTGCGGATGCTCACGTGTGGCTCGACCCAGATCCACAACGTAGGCGCCCAGCCGTTCGGTGACTGTGACCGCTTTGACCTGCTCAATCATGTGTCCCAGATCAGTCAGCTGCACCACGGCTTGCAGCGCTTCCAATGGGTCGTATTGGTGTCGGCCGGTGAGCATGGTGATTTCGGCATCGCGTTGTGGGTAACCCAGCGAAAGCCGAGCCATGAATCGGTCACGCTGCGCCTCGGGCAAGGCGAAGGTGCCCTCGGACTCCACCGGGTTCTGCGTGGCCACAACCATGAATGGCTGCTCCAGCCGGTGGGTGATGGAATCGACGGTGACTTGTTTTTCTTCCATGCATTCCAGCAATGCCGACTGGGTCTTGGCGTTCGCACGGTTGATCTCATCGGCGATGACAATATTGGCGAAGACCGGTCCGGGATGGAAGGTGAATTCGTGAGTCTGCGGGGAGTACACCGAGACACCGGTGACATCACTGGGCAATAGGTCCGGGGTGAACTGGATGCGGTGAACCGAACCGTTGACGCTGCGCGCCAATGACTTGGCAAGCATGGTTTTACCGACTCCGGGAACGTCTTCCAATAACAGGTGGCCCTGTGCCAGCAGGACCGTCATCGCGCTGGTCACCGCCTCTGGCTTACCGGTGATGACGCTTTGGACAGCGTCGAAAATGCGCTGGCAATTGGACTGGAATGTCGAATCAAGCGACGGCACTGTTCGGTTCGCACTCATGCGCGGTTCCTCCTGAAGAATGAATCAGTGGCAAGATCGATCGCCTCTGACTGCATTCAATTGGGTCTTGCATCACATCATATGGGGTTCTTTTGTCCAGTAACAGAGTCTAACTACCGGGAGTTGAGGACCTGATTGTCGCCAATACACCTAGTGGTGCCACAATTAAACACAGATTTGATCTCAGTACTCACGCGCAAAGGATTACCGTGTCCAAGAAGAAGCACACTGATCTCACCTTGGTTCCCGAGGCTTACCGCCCGATGGAGCAAGCCACTGCACCAGAGCAAGGGGAGCGGGCGCGCGCTACTGATAATGAGAAAGGCGGAAGCCAGCGCAACCTGCATTACCCGGAAGCGCCCGAAGCGCTTCCAGTGCCCGTGGTTGATAACCATACGCACCTGGATTTCCTTGATGGAACTGTGAAGGTCACTGCTGCCGATGCCCTGGAAGCTGCAGCAGCTGTTGGTGTCAAAGGGCTGATCCAGGTTGGCTGCGACGTGGAATCATCGGAATATGCGGTTCAGGTCGCTAACGAATACTCGAATATCCTGGCAGCGGTAGCCATCCACCCCAACGATGCCGCGCGTCTGGCGCAACGCGGGGAGCTCGAAGGGGCGATCGCGCGGATCGAAGAACTTGCCTCGGATCCGCGGGTGCGTGCAATAGGTGAAACCGGGTTGGACTACTTCCGCACCGGCGAAGAAGGACGGGGAGCCCAGGAGCATTCCTTCCGGGAGCATCTGCGCATTGCGGTGGAGAAGGGCAAGGCCCTGCAGATCCATGACCGTGATGCCCATGAGGACGTGGTTCGGGTGCTCAATGATGCGCAATTGCCTGAGAAAGTGGTCTTCCATTGCTTTTCGGGAGACGCGGCCTTGGCCCGGATCTGCAACGACAACGGCTGGTACATGTCGTTCTCGGGAACCGTGACATTCAAGAATTCGCATGATCTTCGCGAGGCTTTGGCGCTGGCGGATCCCGAACTGCTTCTCGTGGAAACCGATGCACCGTTCTTGACGCCGCACCCCTTTCGGGGCCGGCCGAACGCCAGCTACATGATTCCGTACACGACTAGATTCATGGCGGAAAACAAGGGAATCGATCTGGCCGAATTCTGCACTCGGATTGATGCGAATACCCGCGAAGTGTACGGAGAATTCTAGACCCAGGGCATGTGTGACTCGTTACAGGACACTTGCCACAAATATAACAATTCGGTTACGGTGGATGAGATGTCCGGTACCGCCCCCGCCTAATTTCGGCAAGGCGTGTTCAGGACAGCCTGATCCTCACGCCTTGCAGCAAGTGGAAACACGGCGCAACTTTGATTGAAGGACAGGCAGTGAACACTGCCGGGCCCAACCGATGATTCTGGACAGAATTTCGGGAGCTGGGTCTACAAACGATGGGGATCTCATTACCGTGACTCACTTGCTCAAGAAGACCTGGGTGAAATACCTGGCTCAGGCGCTCGCCGTAGCCGTGGTTATCGCCGGCGCTGTTTTTTATATTTCTGGCCAGAAATCGGTCGTCATGTCAGTTGACGGCCAGCGCCAAGAAATCACCACCCGTGCTGCCACCGTTGGCGCACTGCTGGAACAGCAGGACGTCACCCTGGCTGAGCGCGACGAGATCTCCGCAGCGCTGGATTCTGATCTTGCCGATCAGCAGCTTGTTGATATCAAGCGCAACAAGTCGATTGAAGTAACCGTGGATGGCACCGAGCGCGTTGTGCACACCACCGGTATGACAGTTGCCGACGTTGTCGCACAGCTTGATCTGGAAAAGGGTTCTGAGGTTTCCCTCGATGAGGACATGCAGCTTGCGGCCTTGAGTGATGAATTGGAAGTCATCACGCCCAAGGAGATGACCCTGGTCGTCATGGACAAGAAGAAGAAGGTCGCAACGACCGCTTTGACTGTCAAGGAACTGCTTGCCGACGAGAAGATCAAGGTCGACGGCAACGACGAAATCAACGTCAAGATCAAGGATGAAACCGACAAGGATGTCAAGGACAGCGTCAAGCTGGCAGCTGGCATCACTGTCGAGGTGATCGACGTGACGGTCAAGACCTGGGACGAAACCCGCGACATCGACTTCGAGACCAAGAAGGTCAAGGACAGCTCGATGGATAAGGGCGACACCGAGGTCAAGACCGAAGGCAAGAAGGGCGAGCGTGCGCTGACCCTGCGCCAGGAATCCCGCAACGGCAAGAAGGGCGAGGAAGAAGTCCTCAAGTCCAAGGTCACCAAGAAGCCAGTTGCCGAAGAAATCCGTGTTGGCACCAAGGAAGAGAAGAAGGAAACCTCATCTTCCAAGAACACTCCAACCCCGAGCAGCATTTCCGCGACCTGGGCTGCACTGGCCAAGTGCGAATCCGGTGGTAACTGGTCGATCAACACCGGCAACGGCTACTACGGCGGACTGCAGTTCTCCGCTTCATCGTGGCGCAACGTAGGCGGCACCAAGTACGCACCGCTGCCACACCAGGCAACTCCGCAGGAGCAGATCGCCGCAGCTGAAGTGCTGCGTCGTTCCGGTGGCTGGGGCCACTGGCCATCGTGCTCGTCGAAGCTGGGCCTGCGCTAAAAGCAAAAGCTAAATAACAACGCGACGCGTCCACCATCACGGTGGATGCGTCGCGTTGTTATGTTTGGATCAATCTAGCTGAACTAGAATTGGATTGTGATGTCTAAGGAATCTTTGCCGCTGCTTGGGGCCACCGAAATCCGTCGTCTGGCCGAAGAGCTGGGAATCCGCCCTACCAAGACGCTGGGGCAGAACTTTGTGATCGATGGGAACACCATCCGTCGCATTGTCGCCGCCGCCAAAGTCGACCCATCCGAAACGGTGCTGGAAGTAGGCCCGGGCCTAGGTTCCCTGACCCTGGGCATTATGGATGCCGCCGCCAAGGTTGTGGCTGTGGAGATCGATCCACCGCTGGCAAAGCGCCTTCCGCAGACCATGGCCGAGTTCCGCCCGGGCCGTGAAGGCGATCTGACCGTGATCCTTTCCGATGCCATGAAGGTCACCGAACTTCCCGGCGAGCCAACCTCGCTGGTCGCCAACCTTCCATACAACGTTGCCGTCCCGGTAGTGCTGCACCTGCTGGAGCATTTCCCCTCCATCCGCAATGGCTTGGTCATGGTGCAGGACGAAGTTGCCGACCGGATGGCCGCCACTCCGGGCAATAAGATCTATGGCGTCCCGTCGGTGAAGGGCGCCTGGTACGGAACCATGCGCAAAGCCGGCGTGATCGGCATGAACGTCTTCTGGCCAGCTCCGAAGATCCACTCCGGCCTAGTGGGCTTCACCCGCGACAAGGACCGCAGCGATGCCCCGGATCGCAAGGAAGTCTTTGCCATCATCGATGCAGCTTTCGCCCAGCGTCGCAAGACTTTGCGCGCCGCCCTCTCCGGCTGGGCGGGCTCCGGTGCTCGTGCCGAACAGATCCTGGTTGCAGCGGGCATTGATCCGAAGGAACGCGGCGAGAAGCTGGATATTGACCAGTACATCGACATTGCTCGTGCCGCACAGAATGTTCCGGCCGAAGCTCCAGCTAGCGAGGCATAAGCATGCCAAAGCAGCGTGTCGTTGCGACCGCACCGGGCAAAGTCAACTGCTACTTCAAGGTCGGTCCTCCTCGCGAAGACGGATACCACGAAGTGGCGAGCCTCTACGTCGCGGTCTCCTTGACTGAGCAGATTGAAGCGACGCTGCGCACCGACGGGGAATTGCAGCTGAGCCTGGAACCGAATTCCCCCGTGGTCTCCGAGCCAGAGAGCTTCCCCCTGGGCGCAGGCAACCTGGTGCATCAAGCAGCTCAGCTGCTTCGCGAGCACACAGGCTGCAGCCTTGGAGCGAACCTGCACATCACCAAGCGCGTTCCGATCGCCGGTGGCATGGGTGGAGGCTCCGCAGACGCGGCAGCCACCCTGGTTGCCTGCAACGAGTTGTGGGGAACCGGGCTGGACCGAGAAGAACTCGGCCGTTTGGGCGCACGCCTGGGAGCTGACGTGCCGTTTGCACTGATGGGCGGGGCCGCCATCGGCCTGGGCATCGGCGACAAGCTTGCCCCGTTGCTGACCCGCGCCAAGACCCACTGGGTGCTGATCCCGGCCAGCTACGGCCTGTCGACTCCGCGGGTTTATGGCATGCTCGATCGCTTGCGTTCCGGCACACAGATTGAAGTCCCGCAGGAAATTGATCCAGCGGTCATCGAAGCACTGATGGCTTCGGACGCGCCCGCGTTATCCCGGGTGCTGGCCAATGACCTGACCCAGGCTTCCTTGGCGCTTGCCCCGGAACTAGGCACCATGCGCGATATGGCAGAAGGCGCCGGTGCACTGCGTGCCATGGTTTCCGGTTCGGGACCAACCTTGGCCCTGCTGGTCAAGGACGCCGAACATGCTGAAGAGGTCATGGCCCAGTTGGTCGATGAGGTGGGCGTCGCGACCATCCCGGTTACCGCTCCAGCGCCCGGAGCGCACATCACCGTTTCCGAATAATTTTCCGGAAGTCCCTGCCTGGCCTTGAGCCGGGCAGGGATTTCTTGCATCATTTTCCGCACCCCTCTTGTTGCGCCTATGGCCTGCCCCTAGGCTGATTCCCAAAGCAATTATTGAGAGCCATTCATTTTGAATCTGGGGCGGAACACAACATGCTCAACGGACGAGTCTCGCACTGGTGGGAAGAGATCGGCCTGCCAGAGCCACGCCAGCAACTACGCGGTCATGGCACCGCAGATATCGCCATAATCGGTGCCGGATTCACTGGGCTGTGGACCGCCTATTACTTGGCCAAGGCCAACCCGGACCTCAGCATCGCCGTCCTTGAAGCCCGGCATGCGGGCTACGGCGCGTCGGGGCGCAATGGGGGATGGCTCACCAACACCATCACGGCTGGCCGCGAACGCTACCTGAAATCCCACGGCAGGCAAGCGGTCAACGACTTCCAACTGGCCATGAACCGGACCGTCACCGAAGTCATCGAGGTTTGCGCCGCCGAGGGGATCGACGCAGATATCCGGCAAGGCGGAGAAGTTGAAGTTGCCTACACCCCTGCCCAGGAAAAGCGTCTGCGCGCCGATGCGATGGCCGACGCGAAATGGGAACACTCGCACACAGAACTGCTAGAAGCCGAGGCAATGCAGCGCAAGATCAACGTCGCCCATGCCCGGGTCGGATTGTGGCATCCGCATGCGGCTAGAATCCACCCTGCAAAACTGGTCCGCGGACTCGCCGAAGCGGTGGAGCGGCTCGGCGTAAGGATCTATGAGAACACCCGCGCCACCTCACTGCGCGCACGCCAAGTCGAATTCGACGGTGGCACGCTTAACGCCGAGTTCATCATCCGTGCCACCGAAGGATTTACTGCCGGGCTAGCGGGCCACAAGCGCTTGTGGCTCCCAATGAATTCGTCATTGATTGCTACCGAACCGCTGGCTCCATCCATTTGGGATGAACTGGCTTGGAATAACGGCGAGGTGCTGGGGGACTACGCCCACGTTTACATGTATGCCCAGCGCACCGCGGATAATCGCATTGCCATTGGAGGCCGGGGAGTGCCTTATAAATATGGTTCGCGCACCGATGCCGATGGCAAGACTCCGCAAAGCACTGTGGAGGGACTGCAGGAAATCTTGCACCGCTTGTTCCCGCAAACCCGGGGTTCGAGAATCGATCATGCATGGTCCGGGGTACTGGGAGTGCCGCGCGACTGGGTAGCTACCGTCGGACTGGACCCGGCGACCGGACTTGGCTGGGCCGGCGGCTATGTCGGCACCGGGGTCTGCGCAGCGAACCTGGCCGGACGAACCTTGCGCGACTTGATCCTCGGGGAAGGCACTGAATTGACCAATCTGCCGTGGGTCAACCATCAAGTGCGCAAATGGGAGCCGGAACCACTGCGCTGGCTGGCAACTAAGGGGCTCTATGCAGCCTATGGTGCCGCAGATCGAAGCGAGCTGAAGGGGCGAGGGAGCTCATCGCCACTAGCCGTACTGGCCGATAGAATCACCGGAAAGCCTTGAATGCTCGCCATCCAGGGCATACGCTGTGGCCATGAGACTGGATAAACGTGGAATCCATTTATTCGCATTAGCACTAGTGCTCATTATTTCTGGAGCCTTGATGATCACGCTGCTGCAAGCCGGAATTGTTGGCTGGTCGTTGCAAGCGGCCGGCATCATCGTCATGGGCATTTCGGTTGGTGCAGGGCGTGCGCCCAAGTCCCATGCCTGAGGTATGCGAGGACCCCATGTTCACCGGGAACTTGTCGGCACGCGGCCAGAACTACCTCCTGCGCGAAGCGCAAGCAGCGGATCTTGAACAGATCATTGCCTTGATGGCAGACGATGAAATACGTCGTGCAGAGTATGCGGGCGCTGGGGACGAGGGGGAACACTATCTGGAGGCTTTCAACGAGATTGATGCGGACCCAGCGCATACGCTGATCGTGGTGGAAGGCAATGACGGAACAATTGTCGGCACGATGCAGCTGACCACCTTGCCGGGTCTTGCACGCAGGGGAGCGAAGCGGATGCAGATCGAGGCAGTTCGCGTGGCCAGTGGGTTGCGTGGCGGGGGACTGGGAACGGAAATGATCCGATGGGCCATTGCCGAAGCAGAAAACAAGAAAATTTCGCTGATCCAGCTGACCAGCGACGCGCAGCGCCTGGACGCGCACCGCTTTTACGAGGGGCTAGGTTTCACCGCGTCGCATGTGGGCTTCAAAATGCGCATAGCTATAAGCCCTTGATCCTGTAAATTCGTTGCAAGCCGGAGGTAGCCTGGCCCCACTTGCTCTTCGCTGCCCGCTGCTGGTGGGCTTCAAAGGCGGCACTGCCGTCGAATTCCTCGTGCACCAGCCAAACCCAGGGATCCTCGGTCTGCGTGACAGAGAAAGAAATGCAGCCACGTTCTGCCTTGGTGAGGCGTATATGCTTCGGCAGCAATTTCTCCACTAATTCAGCCTCAGCCGCGTCCTTGCACAGCAGCCGGCCCTCCAGGATCACAATTCCCATGTTCGCCAGTCTGCCACGATCTTTGGCCGATGGGGCAAAAACTCATAGATAAGTGCAGGGCTCGGAAACTAAATTTCCCGAGCCCTGCACTTGCGCCAAAGGCAGAAGCGCTATCCGAGCAGCTCGGACAGTTCCAGCCAGCGTTCTTCCAACTCGTCAATCTGCGACTGGTACTCGTTGATCTCAGCGGTGAATTTGCCCAGGCCTTCATAGTCGCTCTGATCGTGATCGGCCATCTTGGCGTGGACCTGGGCGATCTTTTCCTCTAGCTGGCCGACCTTGCGTTCATTGGCATTCAGTTCCTTCTGCGCAGCACGCAGCTCAGCGCCCGAAGGGCCAGCAGGCTTAGCGGCAGCTTCTGAAGAAGCCTGCGAAGGATTCGAACCGCCAGTGGAGCCTTCGGCAGCTCTCAGCTTCAGGTACTCATCCACGCCGCCTGGCACGTGGCGGAAGTTGCCGTTCAGGATCGCGTACTGCTGGTCGGTGACGCGTTCGAGCAGGTAGCGGTCGTGGGAAACCACGATCAAGGTGCCAGGCCAGGAATCCAGCAGGTCTTCCAGAGCGGCCAGCATGTCGGTATCGACATCGTTGGTCGGCTCATCGAGGATCATCACGTTGGGCTCGTCCATCAGGATCATCAGCAGCTGCAGGCGGCGGCGCTGGCCGCCGGAGAGTTCAGCAACCTTGGTGGACAGGTGTGCCGAGGAGAAGCCCAAGCGCTCCAGCAGCTGGGCCGGGGTCAGGTCCTTGCCATCCACGTTGAAAGTGGTGCGGTAGCGGGCAAGGACTTCGCGGACCTTGTCCTGGCCGATCTGCTCCAGTTCGCGGAACTGCTGGTCCAGCACGGCCAGCTTCACGGTTTGGCCTCGCTTGATCTTGCCGCCGGTTGGCTCCACGGTCCCGGCGATCAGGCCCAGCAGGGTGGACTTGCCGGCGCCATTGGCGCCGAGCAGTCCGGTGCGTTCGCCCGGACCGATGCGCCAGGTAAATGGCTTGAGTACTTGCTTGGCGCCGAAGGAGACCTCGGTGTCCAGCAGGTCGATGACGTCCTTGCCCAGGCGGCTGGTGGCCATCTTCTGCAATTCCAGCGGGTTGCGTGCCGGCGGGACATCGGCGATCAGCTGGTTGGCTGCCTCAATGCGGAATTTCGGCTTGGAGGTACGGGCAGGGGCGCCGCGGCGCAGCCAGGCCAGTTCCTTCTTCATCATGTTCTGGCGCTTGTTTTCGGTGACCGCGGCGATTCGGTCGCGTTCCACACGCTGCAGCACGTAGGCGGCGTAGCCGCCTTCGAACGGCTCGACCAGGCGGTCGTGCACTTCCCAAGTGGTGGTGCAGACCGCGTCGAGGAACCAGCGGTCGTGGGTGACGACCATCAGGCCACCGGAGTTCTTGGACCAGCGGTTGTTGATGTGCTCGGCGAGCCAGGAGATTCCTTCAACGTCCAAGTGGTTGGTCGGTTCGTCCAGGACGATGACATCCCAATCCTGCACCAGCAGCGCGGCCAGGGCCACGCGGCGGCGCTGGCCGCCGGAGAGGGTGCCGATCTTCGCTTCCCAGTCCAGGTCTGCGACCAGCCCGGAGATGATGTCGCGGATGCGCGCTTCGCCGGCCCACTCGTGGTCGTCCATCTCGCCCACCACGCAGAAGTGCACGGTCGCTTCGGGATCCAGGGTGTCCGACTGGTCCAGCACGCCCACGCGCAGGCCATTGCGCTTGGTAACACGCCCGGAGTTGGGCTCAATCCTGTCAGAGAGCATGCCGAGCAGCGAGGACTTGCCTTCGCCGTTGCGACCCACCAAGCCGATGCGGTCACCATCGGAAATGCCGATGGTTACCGAGTCGAAAACGACATGGGTGGGATATTCCAGATGTAGGGCTTCGCCCCCGAGTAAATGAGCCACAATTCCCATTTTACGTTCCGGGGGCAAATCGAGGTCTTGGCGTGATCAGCTGCGCGTGTGCCGTACCAGGCGGCTTGGGCAGTTTAAAGCAGAGAACAAAAGTGAGTTTAGCTACGGTGTTTTGCGATTTCGCACATTGGGCTGATCATGGCAGAATAATTAGCGTGCTTGTTGGGCATGACCTGCGCAAGCCGTTTTCCGCCCTGGTGTAATGGCAACACGCCAGCCTTTGGAGCTGTGCATTCTAGGTTCGAATCCTAGGGGCGGAACCAATGATGAAGCGTCACGTAAGTGGCGCTTTTATTTTTTAACCAGTTCAGCACACCCCGGAGCTCGCGATAGACTTGCTTTGAGGTTTTACTTCTCTGCCCAAAACCTTGAATCCAATTTGCAGGAGAATGCACTTGAGTGATCAGGTCAACGCACCAGTAGCTGTCATCGTCCTAGCCGCCGGCGCTGGCACTCGCATGAAGTCGGCGAAGCCGAAAATCATGCATGAAATCGCAGGTCGGTCCATGATTGGCCACGCACTTCACGCGGCTTCCGCGTTGCAGCCGCAGAACCTGGTAGCGGTGGTCCGCCACCAGCGCGATCTGGTCGCAGAGCACATTCTGGGACAGTTCCCTTCCATCACCATTGCCGACCAGGATGAAATCCCGGGTACCGGCCGCGCCGTGCAGCAGGGCTTGGAAGTTGTGGACCCGTCGCTTGAAGGCACCGTGGTGGTGACCTATGGCGATGTGCCGTTGCTCACCAGCGAAGTTCTCCAGGAACTGGTTGCTACTCACGAGTCGAACCGCAACTCCGTAACCGTGCTGACCACCGAATTGGACGACCCTAACGGCTACGGCCGCATCCTGCGCGATGAACAGGGCGAGGTTGCAGGAATCCGCGAGCAGAAAGACGCTTCGGCAGAAGAACTGCTGATCAAGGAAATCAACTCAGGCATCTACGCTTTCGATGCCAAGATCCTGCGTTCGGCGCTGACCGAGGTCACCACCGAAAATGCGCAGGGCGAAATGTACCTGACCGATGTGCTGGCAATCGCCCGCGCACGCGGTGGCCGCGTCGCTTCCTCGCAGATCGCTGACCGCTGGCAGATCGAAGGCGCTAACGACCGCGTCCAGGTTTCCAACCTGGCTCGCATCTACAACGAGCGCAAGACCGAATTCTGGATGCGCCAGGGCGTGACCATCGTTGATCCGGCGACGACTTGGATCGACGCTGACGTCATGATCGGCCAGGACGCCACGCTCAAGCCAGGTACCCAGCTGCACGGCGAGACCATCATCGGCGCTCATGCCACCGTTGGCCCAGACAGCACCTTGACCAACGTGGTTGTCGGCCAGCGCGCTACCGTCAAGCGCACCGACGCCACCGACTCGCGCATCGCTGATGGCGCCTCGGTCGGCCCGTTCGCCTACCTGCGTCCCGGCACCGACCTCGGTGCGGATGGCAAGATCGGCGCCTTCTACGAAACCAAGAACGTCACGATTGGCCGTGGCTCCAAGCTCTCGCACCTCGGCTACGCCGGAGATGCTGAAATCGGTGAATTCACCAACATCGGCTGCGGCAACATCACCGCAAACTACGATGGCGAAAAGAAGCACCGCACCAAGATCGGTTCGCATGTGCGCACCAGCTCCAACACCGTATTCGTTGCCCCGGTTGAAATCGGGGACGGCGCATACACCGGAGCCGGAGCCATCGTCCGCAAGAACGTCCCGGCCGGTGCCTTGGCACTGTCTGTGGCACCGCAGCGCAACTCCGAGGGGTGGACGCTGGAAAAGCGCCCAGGCACCTCCTCGGCTGACGCAGCGTTCAAGTCCTCGCTGAACTCTTCGGCTTCCGAGTAATTCAGTTACAGACTTCATTTCCTCGACAACAACCTCATACGTGATAGCGAAGCGAGCGAGAAAGCAAACCCCATGAGTGAAATCAGCCATAACGTCGACAAGAAGCTGGTGCTGGCCACCGGTCGTGCGCACCCTGAGCTGGCCGCAGAAGTAGCCAAGGAACTCGACACCGAACTGCTGCCTTTGAACGCCTACGACTTCGCCAACGGCGAGATCTACGTGCGTTCGGACGAGTCGGTTCGCGGCAAGGACGTTTTCCTGCTGCAGTCCTACCCGGCACCGCTGAATAACTGGCTGATGGAACAGCTGATCATGATTGACTCGATGAAGCGTGCTTCGGCTCGCCGCATCACTGTCGTGGCGCCGTTCTACCCATATGCACGCCAGGACAAGAAGGGCCGTGGCCGCGAGCCTATCTCGGCCCGCCTGGTTGCCGACCTGTTCAAGACCGCCGGTGCTGACCGCGTGATCTCCTGCGATCTGCACACCGCGCAGATCCAGGGCTTCTTCGACGGCCCAGTGGACCACCTGTTCGGCTTCCCGCTGCTGGCTGACTACATCAAGTCCAAGGTCGATGTAAATGAAGTCACCGTGGTTTCCCCTGACACCGGCCGCGTTCGCGTTGCCGAGCAGTGGGCGGATCGCCTGGGCGGTACCCCGCTGGCCTTCGTCCATAAGTCCCGCGATCTGACCGTGCCTAACCAGGCCGAGTCCAAGACCGTGGTTGGCCAGGTCGAGGGCCGCACCGCGATCCTGATCGACGACATGATTGACACCGGTGGAACCATCGCAGGCGCCGTGCGCGTGCTGAAGGAAGCCGGAGCCAAGGACGTCATCATCGCGGCTACCCACGCAGTGTTCTCGGATCCAGCCGCACAGCGCCTGGCAGAGTGCGGCGCTCGCGAGGTTGTTGTCACCAACACCCTGCCAATCCCGGAAGAGAAGCGCTTCGAAAACCTGACCGTGCTCTCGATCGCCCCGACGATCGCCCGCGCGATCTCCGAGGTGTTCCACGACGGTTCGGTCACGAACCTGTTTGACGGCCGCGCCTAGCAGCCCTCGTTTCGCAGTGCCTCTGGCCGGTACCCGTTGGGTGCCGGCCAGAGGCCTTTTAATCTCCATAAGCCGGTGAACGCGGCGGCGTTGGGAAGGCCGGGTTGGCGCGCTCGGGCGCAGGCTGCATGGTTCGCTGCCAGCCCCGGACGCGAACTAGCCAGCGGCACCGCCGGCTTCGACGAGCGCGGAAGCGTCCATGACGATTTTGCCCTGGGTATGGCCCTCGCGGATTTCGACGATGGAACGCTCAAGGTCCTGGGGAGCGATGATCGCGCTCAAGCAGGGATCCAAAGTGCCCTCTGCAACCATGGCGAGCAGTTCACCGAGCATGATTGAAAGATCTCGCCGGTGCCGCGGAAGTCCGTTGCTGTAGGCGGCTCCGAGCGCAATCTCGTGGACCGACGGGGCAATCCCGAAGGCAGGCAGCGATTCCAGATCGGCTCGCCCAGCGATGCAGGCGATGCCGCCGCCATGAGCCAGCAAGGACAGGTTGGCGGTCGCATTCTCGGCGCTGACGGTATCGACGATGGCCGAGATGCCCTCTGGGGCCGCCTGCAGGATCTGCTCGCGGGCGTCTGGGTCATGGTAATCGACCACGCTCTGCGCGCCGAGGTCCCTGGCCCGCTGGTGATTGGCGGAGGCCAGCGCAATCACATGCGCCCCAGCACGGTGCGCCAGCTGGACGGCGAAGCCGCCTACACCGCCGTTGGCACCGGTGACCACCACATGCTGGCCGGGTTGGACATGCAGCCTCCGATGGATGGCCTGGTAGGCGGTCATTGCCGCACAGGGCAGCGCTGCCGCTTGCGCGGCGCTCACCGAGGCGGGTATTGCGGCTAGTGCCTCGGCATCGTAAATCGCATACTGGGCCGCTGCCCCGGAACCGCGCAGGTCTCCATGCCCGACCACCCGATCGCCCGGCGAGCATGAGCTGACGCCGGGGCCGAGCTTGTCGACGGTTCCGGCGGCGTCCAGCATGGGAACATGGGGCCAGGCCCACTGCTCGTTGCCGTGCTGCACCAGCCCTGCATCAACCGGGTTCAACCCGACCGCTTCAACCTTGATGCGAACCTGCCCCGGTCCAGGCTCGGGCAGATCGATTTCTGCGATGGATAGGGGACTGCCGGCGGATGATTGAACTAATGCACGCATGGATTCATCGTATTCCCATGTTCAGTAGCGCAATTGCGTTTCGGGGCCAGGCGATTTCGTGGCATTGCCGAAAACTGGTAGAATTGCTGACTGTGCCCAGGCGAGGGAAACACCAGAAATGGTGTGACCGTTATCGACAAGGCCGGAAAAGCTCTTTCATCTCCAAGATGTTGGTTGCTTCCCGAGTCCACGCAAGGGCCTAAACGAAGCAATTATTTCCTTAGGAGAATCATCATGGCATCTGTCAACCTTGACGCCGTTGTACGCACCGATTTCGGTAAGGGCGCTGCCCGCCAGGCTCGCCGCGCCGGCCAGATCCCAGCAGTAGTTTACGGTGCAGGCTCCGAGCCACAGCACGTTCTGATTCCAGCACGCGAAACCACCCTGGCCGTTCGCGACCGCGGTGTTGAGCTGGTTCTGAACATCGAAGGCAAGACCGTAAAGACCACCATCAAGGACATCCAGATCCACGCGCTGAACCGCACCGTTGATCACCTGGACCTGATCATCGCTGCCTAATTCCAGCGAACTAGGTTTTAGCTGAGCATCATGAGTGATGGCACTTGGCTCGTAGCCGGACTCGGGAACCCCGGGTCCGGCTACGCTGGCAATAGACACAATATCGGGCAGATGGTGCTCGATGAGTTGGCTAATCGAGTCGGCTCGAAATTCAAGACCCACTCCTCGCGTTCCCAGGTTGTTGAAGGGCGCATGGGGGTTGGCGGTCCACGCATCGTGCTGGCCAAGCCGATGGTTTTCATGAACCTTTCGGGCGGGCCGGTAGCTAACGCGGCGAAGTTCTTCGGCATCGATGTCGACCGCCTGATCGTCGTGCACGACGAGATCGATATTCCCTTCGATACCATCAAGCTCAAGCGCGGTGGCGGTGAAGGCGGGCATAACGGCCTGCGAGATATCTCAAAGGCCATGGGCTCCAAGGACTACCTGCGCGTGCGCGCAGGCGTTGGGCGTCCTCCGGGCCGCATGGATACTGCCAAATGGGTTTTGCAGGACTTCTCCAAAACCGAGAAGGCGGATCTTCCGTTTCTGATCGACAATTGCGCTGACGCAGTGGAATTGCTGATGAACTCGGGCTTGGAAGCGGCTCAGGCAAAATTCCATATCAGCTGATCGCTGCTGCCCCATCGGGGCGCGGTGAGGCCAAGCGGGGGCCGCTGGGAACTGGAACGGTTCGCAGCGGTCCTCGACTTTTAAAATTAGGAAAGCTATGGACCGAGGCGTTCCTTACTAAGGCCTAACTTAGATGTGCTTCGAGGCCTAGAGTGGAATAATTACCTAATGTACCCCTTGCCTAATAGGCCTGTGACTATTCGTTGCCACGGCCTGCCAGGCATCCATGACAATTATTCGGAGGACCACGTGCACACGATGACCGGTCAGCCAGAAGCCCTTGAGGCGTTGACTGCTGGAGAAGTTGAGCGCATCAAGGCCGACTTTGAAATTCTGGAGCACCAAGTCAACGGCGTTGACGTTGTGTACCTGGACTCCGGCGCCACCAGCCAGAAGCCGCGTTGCGTCTATGAAGCCGAGCAGCACTACTACGAGAACGCCAACGCCGCGGTACACCGCGGTGCGCATTCCTTGGCAGTTGAAGCTACCGAGATCTATGAGGAAGCACGCGAGAAGGTAGCCAAGTTCATCGGTGCACGCACCAACGAACTGGTCTGGACCGCGAATGCCACCGAAGCGCTGAACCTGATCAGCTACTCGATGTCCAATGCCTCTCTGGGCCGAGGGGGAGACGCCGCGGCTCGCTTCCGCCTGGGCCCGGGCGATGAAATCCTCACCACCGAACTGGAACACCACGCGAACCTCATCCCATGGCAGGAACTGGCTTTCCGCACCGGTGCTACGCTGCGTTACGTGCCAGTCACCGAAGACGGCGCACTGCGCTACGACCTGCTCGATGAACTGGTTACCGAGAACACCAAGCTCGTTGCCTTCACCCACGTCTCCAATGTGCTGGGAACCATCACCGATACCCAAAAGTTCGTTGACGCTGCCCGCAAGGTCGGCGCCCTGACTGTGTTGGACGGATGCCAGTCCGTGCCCCACCTGCCGGTCGACGTGAAAGCCCTGGACGTGGACTTCATGGCCTTCTCCGGCCACAAGATGCTCGGACCAACCGGCATTGGCGCACTCTACGGGCGCGAAGAACTGCTGAACGCAATGCCACCATTCCTCACGGGTGGATCGATGATCACCGTGGTGGATATGGAACACGCAGAGTACATGCCATCGCCGCAGCGCTTTGAGGCCGGTACCCAGCGCATTGCCCAGACGCACGGCCTGGCCACCGCAGTCGGTTACCTGGATGAAATCGGCATGGGCCGTATCGCGGCCTGGGAAGAGCACCTCGGAGCGATGCTCTATGAGGGCATCTCGAAAATCGAAGGCGTGCGCGTCTTCGGTCCGGCCGACGCCCGGCGTATCGGTACCGTCCCGTTTGAAGTGATCGGCGTGCACCCTCACGATGTCGGCCAGTACCTGGACTCGCGCGGCATTGCGGTGCGCGTTGGCCACCACTGCGCTCAGCCGCTGCACCGCGCCCTGGGCGTGAATTCCACGACCCGCGCCAGCACCTATCTGTACAACACGGAAGAAGACATCAAGGCCCTGCTTGAGGCCTTGAGCTCCGTGCGCGAATACTTTGGAGTCTAAATGAACGAATTAGATCAGCTATACCAACAGGTCATCTTGGACCACTCGAAGCGTCGCATCGGTTCGCCGCTGGTTGAGAACACCGAAGGGCTGCTGCACGGCGAATCCCACCAGCACAACCCGATCTGCGGCGACCAGATCCGTGTCCGTGTCGAGCTGGATGACCAGTACCATTTCACCTCGATGAGCTGGGAAGGCGATGGCTGCTCCATCTCCATGGCCTCTGCTTCGGTGCTGGCCGAGATGATGCCTGAACTGACCAAGGAAGAATTTCTTGGAAAGCGGGATTACTTCCGCGAAATGATGCGCTCCAAGGGAAATTTCGAGCCAGATGAAGAGGTGCTGGAAGACGCTGCGGCCTTTGTCGGTGTCTCCAAGTTCCCCGCACGCGTCAAGTGCGCAATGCTCGCTTGGGTGGCCGCCGAGGTCGCCATGCACGAAGCCCGCAAGTAGAAGCAAAACCAAATAGCTCGGGCGCCGGCCTTCACATGTGAAAGCCGGCGCCCGAGCTATATCTCCAGGATTCCAGAGGGCTAATTTGCCTCGTCGTCCTGCTGGTACACGTCAGGGATGCCATCCTTATCGGCATCGCGGGTCTCGCGCTCCTGGAGGACCTTGTACCGACGGTTGCGTGGAATCAGCCACAAGGCACCGAGGATCGCGGCAAGGAATGAGCCGGAGAGGATCGCTACCTTGGCGTGCTCATAGTGCGCGGACTCCAGTCCGAAGGACAATTCGGAAACCAGCAGGGACACGGTGAAACCGATACCTGCCAGCAACGTGACACCCAAGAGATCGCCCCAGCGCGCGTCCTTGTCCAGCGAGGCCTTGGTGAACCGGGTCAGCACCCAGGTCGAGCCCATGATGCCGATCGGCTTGCCAAGCACCAGACCCAGCACGATGCCCCAGAACACCGGATCGGTGAGCAGGCCGCCGCTGCCCTTGTCAGGGGAAATCACGGTCACGCCAGCGGCGAAGAATGCGAAGATGGGGATGCAGAAGCCTGAGGACAGCGGGCGGAAACGGTGCTCGAATTGTTCAGCCAGGCCGATGCCTTCACGGCCATCGGTGCGCTTGACGGGGACGCAGAAGCCCAAGACCACACCGGCGATGGTGGCGTGGATGCCGGAGCCGAAGACGAAGATCCAGGTGATGACACCCAATGGCAGCAAGATCACCCAAGCAGCCCAAGCGCGCTTGGCGAAGAACTTGCCAAGGGAACGGGCAAGCACCGTGAAGAGGATGATGGGGACCAGTGACAGGCCCAGGTAGGACAGCTTCAGATCATCGGTGAACACGACGGCGATAATGACAATAGCAATCAGGTCATCGACTACGGCCAAAGTCAGCAGGAAGATGCGCAGCGATGCGGGAAGCGCCGAACCAATCACCGCGAGGACAGCCACGGCGAACGCAATGTCTGTTGCGGTCGGGATGGCCCAACCACGCAGCAGCTCACCGCCTCCGGACATGGAAGCGATAGCGACAAAGATCAACGCCGGTACCAGCACGCCGCCAAAAGCGGCTGCGACCGGAACAGCTGCCGTTTTCGCATTGCGCAGATCGCCAATGACGAATTCTTTTTTCAGCTCCAAGCCGGTGAGGAAGAAGAACACCGCCAGCAGCGCATCGGCAGCCCAGTGGCCGATGGAAAGGTTAAGGTCCACGCCGAAAAGGATAGGTCCGAAGTGGAAGTCACGCAGTGCGAAGTAGGATTCGCGCAGCGGGGTGTTCGCCCAGATCAAGGCCAGCAAAGCGCCGGCGATGAGAACCATGCCACCGACGGTTTCCTTGCGCAGGATGTCGCCGATACGGACCGATTCTTTGTAGCTGGGGCGCGAAAACAGGTTCTTGCTGGAACCCGAAGACGGAGTTTGGGTCATACGTTTAACTCGCTTACTTCGTTAAATGAATATTTTTCGCCGACCAGACTTCCCGGCACACCTGTATTCAACCCTAACGCGAACAGTGCTTCAGAGCACAAATCCCCGGACGCTTTGCGAGAAATCGCACGTCCGGGGACTGAGAGGGAAACGTAACTATTCGGAATGACTTATTTCGAAAGCCAGGCATTGACCTGAGCTGCCTGCAAGTTCAGTGCCTTGCCCAGGTAAGGCTCCGCAGCCGAAGCCAGCTTGCCACCGATGAATGGAATCGATGAGGAAACCTTGGCATCAATGGAGAATTCGGAAGTTTCTCCCTGGGCCTTCAGCTGCTCGGCGCCGCTGACGGTCACGGGAACACCTGCAACGGAGATCTTTACGGTTGCCGAACGGTTGCCGGCAGCGTCTGGGGCGGTCCACTGATCCACCTGCGTGATCTCGATGGTCGCGCCAACGAACTTCCGGGCGATATCTGGAACGCGATCGGTGGGGACCGAACGAACGGTGGTCACAGTGAAGGCACCTGCGGTCTCACCGTTCACGGTGAAATCGGTCAAGGAACCGTTGGCTACCTTGGTCAGATGCTCGGCAAAGCCGCGATCGCTAAGGGTAGCGATGACCTGGTCTGCTGGGTGGGCGATCTGAGTGCTTGCGTTCAATGCCATGAAAGCTAATCCCAATCTGGAAATCTAAGTGGCCGGGCAACAAAATTGCAGGCCCGGCGACGGACAGTATTAACACTATCTGCAAAGCCGCATTGGGTAGGCTAGGACTGCACCCAAAACAACATATTGACGTTTCCGGCCGTGGAAAATCATTTACGGTCGGCGTTCGTGGTGTCGTTTCGACGTAATGACAGCACGAATGCACCCAGCCAAGCGTCTGCATGAGAGGACCCGAAACCCCATGAGCCTAAGCGGACTTCATGATTTCTTGCGCGAGGAACCTTCCTTCAGGCGTATTGGGCAAAGCGCGGCTCACGACTACCCGACGCGCAGTGAAGAACTGGAAATCGCGGCCCCACAGGGCATGCGACCTATCCTCTCGGCGCATATCAGCCAGGCACTGCGTGAAAGCAAGCATCCGGGGGTGACACTGATCGTGACCGCGACCGGGCGCGAAGCAGAGGAAGTCTCCAACTCACTGGGTGCCTACCTCCCGGCAGGCCAGATGGCCGAGTTCCCTTCTTGGGAAACCTTGCCCCATGAACGCTTGTCGCCACGAAGCGATACCGTAGGCCGCCGACTGGAAGTTCTGCGCCGCCTGCACGACCGGGATGAGAGCCTGGACATCATCATTGCGCCAATTCGTGCCGTGCTGCAGCCCTTGGTTGCCGGCCTTGGCGAATTGCGCCCGGTAATCCTGGAACTGGATGCCGAGCCGGGCTTCGATAAAGTCATCAAGGATCTGGCAGCGGCCGCCTATGCCCGAGTGGACATGGTGACGCACCGCGGTGAATTTGCGGTGCGCGGTGGCATCATTGATGTTTTCCCACCGACATTGGACCATCCAGTACGCATTGATTTCTTCGGGGACCAGATTGACTCGATGCGATTCTTCGCCATCGCCGATCAGCGTTCCACCGATGACCCCGGACCAACCAAGATCATTGCCACGCCCTGCCGTGAAATGCTCATCACTCCGCAGGTGATGAGCCGGGCCGCGAACCTGAAGAACCATTTCCCGGCTGCCCAGGAAATGCTCACCAAGATCGCCGGTGGCATCGCTGTTGAAGGCATGGAATCCCTGGCTCCGCTGCTGGTGGACAACATGGTTCCGCTGCTGTCATTGCTGCCGGAATCATCCATCGCGCTGGTGATGGAGCCAGAGCGCGTGCGTGCCCGCGCGCATGATCTGAACGCGACCAATGCCGAGTTCCTCGCCGCCGCGTGGGCCTCGGCCTCGGATGGGGCCAGCGCTCCGCTGGATCTGACTACCGCCGATTCCGAACGAAAGCTGGCTACCGGTGATTTTGCCTCGCTGGCAGAAACAGTAGAACATGCACAGGCCGCCAAGGTCTCCTGGTGGGCTATTACCTCCCTGGGTGCCGATGACGAACTTGACCTCGGCGCGGCCACCATCCGTGTTCCGGCCCGTGAACCGCATGGCTACCAAGGCGACATCGAGGCGATGATGGAATTCATCGCCGGTCGCGTCAAGGACCAATGGCGTTTTGTCGTGGCTACCGAGGGTCCCGGCCCGGCAGCCCGGCTCTCTGAGCTCTTTGCCGAGTTCAAGATCCCGGCACATCGGGTGGATGACATGTCCGCAGAACCAACCGCCGGACTGATCGAGATCACCCAGGCTACCGCCGGTCGCGGGTTTGTCTTTGAAGAACTCAAGCTGGGCCTGCTCACCGAAGCCGACCTGCTGGGCCGCTCCAGCGCGTACCCCAACCGCAAGGGCCGCAAGCTTACGGTCAAACGCAAGCGCAATGCGGTTGATCCGCTGAGCCTGCAGGCCGGGGACTTCATCGTCCACGAACAGCACGGCATCGGCAAATTCGTCGAGCTGGTGGCCCGCAAGGTCAATGGCTCGGTCAAGGATGCCAAGCGCGAGTACCTCGTGGCGGAGTACGCCTCTTCCAAACGCGGAGCGCCGGGGGACCGGCTCTTCGTCCCGATGGATCAGCTGCATATGGTCACCCGGTATGTTGGCGGCGAAGCGCCCACCTTGTCCAAGATGGGCGGTTCGGACTGGGCCAGCACCAAGTCCAAGGCTCGCAAGGCCGTCAAGGAAATTGCTGGCGACCTGATCAAGCTCTACTCGGCACGCATGGCCAGCCGTGGCCACGCCTTCGCATCGGACACCCCATGGCAGAACGAGCTGGAGGAAGCGTTCGCGTTCATCGAGACTCCGGACCAGCTCACCGCCATCAACGAGGTGAAGTCCGATATGGAGAAGGAAATCCCGATGGACCGGTTGATTTCCGGTGACGTCGGCTTTGGCAAGACCGAAATCGCCGTTCGCGCCGCCTTCAAAGCCGTCCAGGACTCCAAGCAGGTCGCGGTGCTGGTTCCCACCACCCTGCTGGCTTCCCAGCACCACCAGACCTTCACCGAACGCTATTCGGGCTTCCCGGTACGCGTGAAGACCCTCTCGCGCTTCCAGAGCGCCAAGGAATCGAAGGAAATCCTGGCCGGCCTCAAGGACGGCAGCGTGGACATTGTCATCGGCACCCACCGCCTGCTCTCCAAGAACGTGGAGTTCAAGAACCTGGGCCTGGTCATCATTGACGAGGAACAGCGCTTCGGTGTGGAACACAAGGAAGAGCTCAAGAAGATGCGCACCAACGTGGATGTGCTGGCGATGAGCGCCACCCCGATTCCGCGCACCTTGGAGATGTCGCTGACCGGAATCCGAGAGACCTCCACCCTGGCGACCCCGCCGGAAGAGCGGCATCCGGTGCTGACCTATGTGGGTCCGCGCAGCGACAAGCAGATTTCTGCCGCCATCAAGCGCGAGCTGATGCGCGATGGCCAGGTGTTCTTCGTGCACAACCGGGTCAGCTCCATTGAGCGGGTCGCGGCGGAATTGCGCGAGCTGGCCCCCGAAGCGCGCGTGGAGGTAGCCCATGGCAAGATGAGCGAATCCCGGCTGGAACGGATCATCCAGGACTTCTGGGAGAAGAAATTCGATGTGCTGGTCTCCACCACCATCATTGAAACCGGCCTGGATATTTCCAATGCGAACACGCTGATTGTGGATCGCGCGAACAACTACGGTTTGTCCCAGCTGCACCAGCTGCGCGGGCGCGTTGGACGTGGCCGTGAGCGTGCCTACGCCTACTTCCTGTGGGATGTAGAGAAACCGCTGGGAGAGGTCGCCCTGGAGCGCCTGAAAGCCGTTGCCGCGCACAACGAGCTTGGCTCCGGCTACCAGCTGGCCATGAAGGACTTGGAACTGCGTGGAGCCGGTAATCTGCTGGGCGGCGAGCAGTCCGGGCATATCGCCGGCGTGGGCTTCGACTTGTACCTGCGCCTGGTGGGCGAGGCCGTGGCCGATTACAAGGGCGAAGGCGAGGAAGAAGCCACCGAGATGAAGATCGACCTGCCGGTCAATGCCCACCTGCCGCACGACTACGTGCCTGGTGAACGGCTGCGTTTGGAAGCCTATCGCAACATCGCCCAGGCCGAGACCGACGAGGCGCTCGCCGAAGTCCGCGATGAGCTGGTGGATCGCTATGGCAAGCTTCCAACTCCGGTGGAGAACCTCATGCGAGTGGCAGCGCTGCGCATTCGTGCGCGTGCTGCGGGGCTGCATGATATCCAGCAGATCGGCAACCACATCAAGCTGGCCCCGGCAAGAATTGAGGACCTTCCAGCCTCGCGCCAAGTGCGTTTGGAACGCCTGTACCCAGGAGCGGCGAACAAGCCGGCGCTGAATTCGATCTTCATCCCGAAGCCAAAGACCTCGCCTGTTGGCGGACGGGATTTGGCCGATGGGGAGATCCTGGAGTGGGCGGAGAAGCTGCTCTACGCCATTTTCGAGCCGGCTCCGGCACCGGCAGCGAAGGCCTGAATAGGCTTGGGCTGAACTCGTGGGCCAGCTGCCCGCCGTTTGCGGCGGGCAGCTGGGCCGCGCTTGCTAACGCTGGTTGGAGGCAGCAGGCGAGGCCAGTTCTCCGGCGTAGTCATTGATGGCCCGGGCGTAGAGCGAGGCATGGCGAGCTAGTGCGCCGACCGCTAGCTGGACCGCTTCGGTGGATTGCCCGGCATCGTGCAGTGCCAGAACCAAGAAGGCCTGGGCATCGGTGTGGATCGGCGAATCGGAAGCGATCTGCTGCAGCAGCTCGATGGACTGGGCGTACTGCCCGAGATTGCGCAGGGTGCTGGCTAGTTGGAGCAGGGCTTCATCGTGCCTTGGTGCTTCCAGCCCGGCTTCCAACGCTGCCCGGTAGGGACCGACCGCTTGTTCTTCTTCCCCCAAGTAGTCGTGCAGGGACGCGATCTCAAAGAGCACCCGTGGGTCCTGCGGATCTTTGCCCTGCACCAGGCTGGCCAGCTCGGTGCGCAGCTGTTCCGGGCGTTTGCCGCTGGCCGAGTTCCAGAACTCTTCAATGCGCTGATCCCACGTTTTCATAGGACCAGTCTATGCGGGGCAGCCCAGCTTAAACGCAAGAGAGGGAAACCCGGATACGGGTTTCCCTCTCTTGGAAAGTTCTAGTTAATTCTGGTGAGCGTTCGCTGCGGCAACCAGATCCTCAGCCTTGTCCGCGCGACCCATCAGGTGCATCGGGATAGCGAAAGCCAAGAACATCAGAGCGAAGCCGACCAGGGTTGGCCACCAAGCAACCTCAAGGGTCCAGTAGCCCAAGGTGTAGACGCCAGCTGCGAACATCACGAAGAAGATCACGAGGTTGACGATGTTGCCGACAAGGCGGCCTTCACCGGAATGGGCAGTGTTCTTGCCGTTCGAGTACACTTTTTCTCCTTGGGGAAACAGATTGGTGCGATTTCCTAGTAGCTGGAACCGCTTTGCTCTCCTTCTAGGATAGCAACTCCTGAGCTAGAACCTAGCCGGGTTGCGCCGGCCGCAATCATGGCACGCGCGGTTTCAACACTGCGAACGCCGCCCGAGGCCTTGACGCCCATTTCCGGGCCGACGGTCTTGCGCATCAGTGCAACGTCTTCAACGGTTGCGCCACCGGTGGAGAAACCGGTGGAAGTCTTGACGAAATCAGCGCCGGCGGCCTTTGCGGCCTCGCAGGCCAGGACCTTGGCTTCCTCGGTGAGCAGGCAGGTTTCGATGATGACCTTCAAGATGGCTCCACCTTCATGCGCAGCTTGCGCAATGGCGAAGATCTCGTTGACCAAGGCATCCCGATCGCCACGCAGCGCGGCGGCAACATCGATCACCATGTCGATTTCGTTGGCGCCGTCAGCAACAGCGTGCTTGGTTTCGAATACCTTGGTGTCGGTGGCCGAGGCACCCAGCGGGAAACCGATGACTGAGCAGGTCAGTACGTCCGAGCCTTCCAGCTCACGCGAGACGGTGGAAACCCACAAAGGGTTGACGCAGACCGACTTGAATCCGTACTTCTTGGCTTCGTCGCAGATCTGCACGACTTGTTCGCGGGAAGCATTCTGAGCCAACAGGGTGTGATCGATGTAGCTTGCGATCTCGCGGGCGCTTAGTTCAGTCATCATTTCCTCTAACAATAAAGATTTCAATCATTTCAAATGAAGGTCTCGAAGGGGTAAGCCTAGTTGGCATTCAGGTAAGCTGCCAATTCATCCTTGATGGCCAAGACCTGTGCGGTAGCGCGTTTGCGGGCTTCAGGGACCTCGGCCAGATCATCGACCGGCTCAATAGTTTCCAGGTAGCACTTGAGTTTCGGTTCCGTTCCCGACGGTCGAACGATCACGCGGGCGCCGGAGAACGTATGCAAAACCATGGCATTGGTCGCAGGGAGCTTCTCGGTGCCCTGGGACAGGTCGGTGACCTCGGAAACCTCGGAGCCTCCCAGTGACGCCGGCGCGCTTTTGCGGATCTTTTCCATGAGTACCGGGATTTGCGCCAGGTCGGTGAAGCGCAGGGACAGCTGGTCGGTCACGTGCACCCCGTGCTTGGCGGCCAGCTCATCGAGACGGCCCGAGATGCTGCTGCCCGCTGCCTTCAACTGCGCCGCAAGATCAGCCAAGACGATCCCGGCGGAGATCCCGTCTTTGTCACGCACCAGTTCCGGGGCTACGCAGTAGCCCAAGGCTTCTTCGTAGCCGTACCCCAGGTCCTCAACGCGGGAGATCCACTTGAAGCCGGTCAAGGTTTCCTCGTGCTCGCGTCCGGCATCCTTGGCAATGGCTGCCAGCATGCGCGAGGACACGATGGAGTTGGCCAATTTCTTGCCCTCTGGCAAGGTCTTGGAAACCTGGTCCCCGAGCAGCCAACCGACCTCATCGCCGCGCAGCATCCTCCAGCTGCCCCCATCGAGGATGGCTGCGGCGCAACGGTCTGCATCAGGGTCATTGGCTATGACCAGATCAGCACCTACCTTGCGGGCCAGATCCAGGGACAGGTCGATTGCCCCTGGCTCTTCAGGGTTGGGGAACTTCACGGTAGGGAAGAGCGGATCCGGGTGTTCCTGCTCAGCGACCATGTGCACGTCATTGAAACCAGCGTTCAGCAGGGCCTGGCGCATGGTGTGGCCACCCACGCCGTGCATTGCCGACACCACAATCCGCAGATCCTTGCGCACCGAATCCCTAGGCTGGTCCGCTTCGATAATCGGGTGGATGGAAGCGAGGTACGCTGCTTCGATATCGCCTTCAGCCCCTGCTGCCGGGAGCACTTCCCAACCGGCCTGGGCCAGCGGGATCTGAGCCACTGGCTGCTCATGGTCAATCAGGGAGGCGATCTGCGCATCGATCGGGGAGACGATCTGCGCACCTCGGCCCGACGCATCGGTGATCCTGCCGCCAACGTATACCTTGTAGCCGTTGTCCCGTGGGGGGTTGTGGCTGGCCGTCACCATGACGCCGGCTTCTGCGCTGAATTCACGCACGGCCCAAGCCAAAACCGGGGTAGGCAGTGCCGATGGCATCAACAGCACCTCAAAACCGGCCGCCGCGAAGACGCCGGCTGAATCCTTGGCAAAGACATCCGAGTTGAAACGGGCATCAAATCCAATGACGACCTTCGGGGAATAATCGCCCTTGGCCTTCTCGCTCAGGAAACGAGCGATACCCGCAGCGGTGCGCATGACCACCACACGGTTCATGCGCATTGGGCCGGCGCCCAACTCGGCACGCAGGCCTGCGGTGCCGAATTCCAGGACGCCGCTGAAGCGGTCGGCGATGTCATCGAAGGCCAGCGCGTCGCCATCGCTGACGCGCTGGATCAGTAATTGCAGTTCTTCCTGCGTTTGCGGATCGGGATCCTGGGCTGCCCATTTGCCCGCCGCGTCAAGCAACTGGATTTTCTGCGTGTGATTCACTGATTTCCCTTCGAAGGACACTAACTGCTTCTTTGCGCCGATATCGCGAAGCTTAGAGCTTCGCGATGATCTGTGCCAACAACTTGGAGATGCGCGGACCAGCGGCCTGCCCGGCTTCGATAACTTCCCCGTGGCTCAGGGGAACCGGGCTGATTCCGGCGGCCAGGTTGGTCACCAGGGAGATGCCGAAGATCTCCATGCCTGCGTGGCGGGCGGCAATTGCTTCCAGCGCGGTGGACATGCCGACCAAATCGGCACCGATCACCTTGGCGTACTGGACTTCGGCCGGGGTTTCGTAGTGCGGGCCGGTGAACTGCGCGTACACGCCCTGATCCAGGGTCGGATCAACTGTGAGGGCAATTTCGCGCAGGCGCGAAGAGTACAGGTCTGTCAGGTCAACGAAGGTCGCGCCCTCCAAAGGGGAGGCGGCAGTCAAGTTGATGTGATCCGAGATCATGACCGGGGTGCCTGGGGTCCAGTCCGGATTCAGGCCGCCGCAACCGTTGGTGAGCACCAGCTGCTCGCAGCCGGCAGCTGCCGCGGTGCGAATAGGGTGGACTACCGCGCGCACGCCGCGCCCTTCGTAGTAGTGGGTGCGGGCACCCAGAACCAGGACTCGCTTGCCAGTGGAAGTCAGGATCGAGGAGATGCTGCCCTTATGGCCGGGTACGGCCGGGGCATGGAAGCCTGGAATGGCGGTGGCATCCAGGGTGTGGGTGGTTTCACCGATGAGTTCGGCGGCCTGGCCCCAACCGGAGCCCAGGACCAGCGCGATGTCGTGTTTTTCGACGCCGGTCTGTTCGGCGATTGCCTGGGCAGCCTGTGCTGCCAGGACCTGTGGGTCATTTTGCATATCAGTCACGGGAAATACGCTACCGGTAGCGGGGCGCTTTGTCAGGTGAAACTAGTGCTTCAGATTCAAAATCACGTTCCGGGATTGCGCTTCGATGTGCGCAATCACCCTGCATGGTGAACAATAGTGAATGTGAGCGCAGATCGTAGGAATGAAGCAACCCGTTTAGTTATTCTCGGCGGAGGACCTGGCGGTTACGAAGCTGCCATGGGTGCAGCCCAATTGGGTGCCAATGTCACCGTCGTAGAACGTGCAGGCATGGGCGGTTCGGCGGTGTTGACCGACGTCGTGCCTTCCAAGACCCTGATTGCTACGGCGGACGCAGTGCGCCGTGTGAAGCACGCCGAGACCTTTGGAGTCCACGTTGACGGCCTGGACTCGGCCGTCACTGACTTCTCGGTGGTGAACCACCGTCTGTTGGACCTTGCCAAGGAGCAGTCCTCGGACATCCGCACCACTCTAGAACGCGCTGGCGTGCGCATCGTGATCGGTGAGGGTCGTCTGCTTGACGACCACACGGTTGCCGTATCGCACCCGGATGGTTCCGAACAGGAAATCGAAGCGGACGCCATGCTGATTGCCGTGGGGGCCCACCCGCGCGAACTGCCTACCGCCAAGCCCGATGGCGAGCGAATCTTCAACTGGACCCAGATCTACAACATGAACGAGGTCCCTGAGCACCTGATCGTTGTTGGCTCCGGTGTTACCGGTGCCGAGTTCGCATCGGCTTACAACTTGCTCGGTGCCAAGGTCACCCTGGTTTCCTCGCGCGACCGGGTGCTGCCAGGCGAGGATGCTGACGCAGCGGGCGTGCTGGAAGACGCCTTCAAGGACAACGGCGTCAATGTTGTTTCCCAGGCACGCGCCGAGGGCGTGGAGCGCCAGGGCGACAGGGTGCTGGTCACCTTGGCCGATGGCCGTGTGCTCGAAGGCAGCCACTGCCTGGTTGCAGTTGGCGGCATCCCCAACACCGCCAACATGGGTCTAGAAGAAGCAGGCGTGCAGCTGACCGACTCCGGGCACATCAAGGTAGATGGCGTTTCGCGCACTACCGCGACCAACATCTACGCTACCGGTGACTGCACCGGCGTCTTCGCCCTGGCCTCGGTAGCAGCGATGCAGGGCCGCATAGCAGTGGCCCACCTGCTCGGTGACTCGGTGAAGCCATTGAACCTGGATCTAGTGGCATCCAACGTATTCACTTCCCCAGAAATCGCTACCGTGGGTGTTACCCAGCGTGCGGTTGCCGAGGGCAAATACCAGGCCAACATCATCAAGGTTGATCTGAACACCAACGCTCGCGCCAAGATGATGAACGTGGACCAGGGCTTCGTGAAGATCGTTTCCCGCAAGGGCTCGGGCACCGTTATCGGCGGTGTTGTGGTTGCTCCGCGCGCGAGTGAGCTGATCTTCTCGCTGGCACTGGCAGTCCAGAACAGCCTGCATGTTGATGACGTGGCTGAAACCTTCACCGTCTACCCGTCGCTGTCCGGTTCGCTGGCTGAAGCAGCACGTCGCCTGCACCGCCATCGCTAGGTTCTGAAGAACTTTTCCAGGGCGGCATTTCCCTTCCAACGAGGGTGATGCCGCCCTTGGCGCATTAACGGCGTAATACAAGAACTTGTGACACCATTCACTTTGGCCAGCGACTCTGATATAAGTGTAAAAACTGTTTTCTCAAGTCACGTCTCAATATGTGGAAACGCATATACCTGCTAGTAGGCCCGTGATTTGCCGTCCCCTGTTCAATTTCTTGCAACCTGCTGTCCAAATACTGGACATCAATATCCGAATACTGGTCACCGAGGTTTACGATTGTGACAACGTAAATGAACATCTGACTCGTACTTTCACTCTAAGGAGCAGCCTCCATGTCGCAGGCTAACCAGGCAGTGGCGCCGAAGGAAAACACCCGCGGTCGCGTGCTGTTTGCCAGCATGATTGGCACCACCGTCGAATTCTTCGACTTCTACGCCTACGCCACCGCGTCGGTTCTCGTTTTCCCGGCCTTGTTCTTCCCCAACGCCTCCACCATCAACGCGATCCTTTCCTCGTTCGCGATCTTCGGTGTGGCTTTCGTGGCTCGTCCACTGGGCTCGATCATCTTCGGCCACTACGGCGACAAGCTGGGCCGCAAGGGCACTCTGGTAGCTTCGCTGCTGCTGATGGGCATCGCTACCTTCCTGATCGGCTTCCTGCCACCGGCCGCAGGCAGCTGGACGATTCTGGCACCGACCGCGCTGGTGCTGCTGCGCTTCGCCCAGGGCCTGGCATTGGGTGGCGAATGGTCCGGTGCGGCGCTGCTGGCGACCGAGAATGCGCCGAAGAACAAGCGTGCCATCTACGGCACCTTCCCTCAGCTGGGCGCGCCAATCGGCTTCATCATCGCGAACCTGATGTTCGTGGGACTGCAGACCTTCAGCACCGCAGAGCAATTCATGGCATGGGGCTGGCGCGTTCCGTTCTACTTCTCCGCAGTCATGGTGATCATCGGCCTCTGGGTACGACTGAAGCTGGTTGAATCAGCATCCTTCAAGAAGGTCCTGGACCAGAAGAAGGTCGTGAAGTCGCCGTTCGCGGTGACCATGAAGAAGCACTGGCGCCCGACCTTGGCCGGTACTTTCATCATGCTGGCAACCTACGTGCTGTTCTACCTGATGACCTCCTTCACCCTGACCTACGGCACCCAGCCATCAAGCGTCGAGCAGGCGACTGCTGCCGCTGAAGCCAAGGGCAAGGCCTTCGACGCCGCAGGCTTCGTTCCGGGCTTGGGCATTGAACGCCCAACCTTCTTGACCATGCTGATCATCGGTGTTGTCTTCTTCGGCATCTTCACCGTGGTTTCAGGCCCATTGGCCGAGAAGTTCGGCCGCCGCAAGTTCCTGATCTGGGTTACCGCAGGCATCTTCGTCTTCGGACTGTCATGGACGCTGTTCTTCGGCCCAGGCCAAGGCGCTGCCATGGCCGGGCTGATCATCGGGTTCACCCTGATGGGTCTGACTTTCGGTCCAATGGCTGCCTACCTGCCCGAGCTGTTCCCCTCCAATGTCCGCTACACCGGCTCGGCTGTTGCCTACAACATGTCTTCGGTGATCGGCGCGGCTCCTGCATCCTTCGTGGCTGTGGCCCTGTGGAAGGCTGGTGCGGGCAACACCATGGGCGTTGGCCTGTACCTGGCGCTCGGTGCAGTGCTGACCCTGGTCGCGCTGTTCATGACCCGCGATACTTCGGACATGGACATGGAAGAGTGGGTCGAGTAGTTCGACAGCTTTGCTCAGCGAACGGCTCGGCGAATCATCAAGCAATGATGATTCGCCGGGCCGTTTCTCGTTTCCGCCTTGCATAGATGAATACGAGCTGAAAAGGGTTATCAGCCCCTTACAACTTGATGCCCGGCATGGAAGCATGGGATGCGAAATGTTCAATACCGAAGGGGAATGCACATGCGTATTGCAGTTGCGGGAGGAACCGGCGCTATCGGCAAGCTGGTGGTCGAAAACCTCAAGAACGCAGGCCACGAACCGGTGGTGCTAGCTCGGTCCATGGGATGCGACCTGACGAACCGCAACGCGGTAAAGCAGTGGCTGGTTGACTGCCAGTCGGTCATCGATGTCTCCGGAGTTGCCACCACCAGTTCTGCCGCCTCCATGCGGTATTTCACCCAATCGACGGCCAACCTCGTAAGCATCGGGCGCGAGTCCGGGGTGCATAACCACGTGGCGCTTTCGATCATTGGTGCGGCCAAGGCGGATTCCAGCTACTACGCGGGCAAAGCCGCGCAAGAGCGGATGCTGCAAATGCTTCCCGGCGGCTACACCCTGCTGCGCACGACCCAATTCCACGAATTCATTGGGCAGAATATCAACCGTCTGGGCGCGGGGCCGGTGCAGATGGCTCCGAAAATGCGGATGCAGCCCATCGCGGGCATCGAGGTGGCCGCAGCACTAGTAGATCTTGCTGAGGGGCCGGCGCAGGGCGTGGTGCAAGACCTTGCTGGGCCGCAAGAAGAATACGCCCCTGACCTGTTCGCCAAGTACCTGCAATCCCAGGGCAAGTCTCCTAAAATTGTGGAAATTCCGTTCCCCGGGGCCATGGGCAAAGTCATGCGCGATGGAGGGATCCTGCCAAGTGCTTCCGCGAGGCTGGGCCACGAAACCTTCGATGCGTGGCTGGCTCGGCAATAGTCCGGATCAGCCAAATGGTTCGATATCCATTGGCTGTCCTACGGGAATTTCCGTCATCGAATTAGCCGTGACAGGACTCGCGGATTCTGGAAGCATCAAGCTATGGATGATAAAGAACCATATGTTCCGTATAGCCCCACGCCTCGAGACTTTCCCGGCTTTGCGATGCCGGCTTCAGTGCCCCGGGGCATGCGGCTGGAGCTGAGCCGTTCAAGGATAAAGGATGGGCAGGACGAGAATTTTGGCGCCTGGATGGATACGCTCAATGAGCGCTACGAGGAATGCGAGGCATCCTTATCGGCGCAGCGGGCCGCACTGGAAGCAACTTTCAGGCATGTGGAAGCCGACGGTTCAATATGGATCTACCACCTGAGCCTGGTGGGTGAGGAAGGCAGCGGGCTCGATACGCAACAAGACATCGATGCGACCCACGAAGCAGCTAGCCGCCAAGTGAAAATGCCTGGTTGGGAAGAACTTGAACCGAAGTTCCTGCTCATGCCTGATCATCTCAGGACATCCATGGTGCACTGGGCAGATCATGGACAGGTGCCACAGTAGAAGATTCCGGCTATGGAACGCCGGAGGGCCTGGACATATTTGTCCAGGCCCTCCGGCGTTCCCAGCGAATGCTACTTGGCTTCTTCGATCGAAGCGATGACGGCGCCCGAGGACAGGGTCTCGCCCGGGGCAACCTCCAGTCCGCTGACCACACCATCACGGTGCGCGGTAATCGGCTGCTCCATCTTCATCGCTTCAAGCACGACAATCAGATCACCCTGGGCAACGGCTTCGCCATTCTCAACGGCAACCTTCACGATGGTGCCCTGCATCGGCGAACGCAGCTCTGCGCTGTTCGCGCCAGCGGCGCTGGCTGACTTGCGGCCCGGCTTGCGCTTCTTCTTGCCTGCGGCCTTCTCGGCACCGTTGGAGGAAACCGAGCCCAGCGACGAAGGAAGGGTGACTTCCAAGCGCTTGCCGCCAACCTCAACGGTCACGCTGGTGCGCTCGTCCTCGGCTGCGTCCTCGCCACCCATTGGCATCGGGTGAGGCTCGATGACGGTATCGAATTCGGTTTCGATCCAGCGGGTGTGGACCTTGAACGGTCCCTCGGCCGGAACGAACGATGGGTCGCTCATCACTGCACGGTGGAATGGCAGCACGGTAGCCATGCCCTCGATCTGGAATTCCTCCAGCGCGCGGCGAGCACGAGCCGCAGCCACTTCACGGGTGCTGCCGGTGACGATCAGCTTGGAGATCATCGAGTCGAAGTTGCCCGAAACGCTTTCGCCCTGCTCGATGCCCGAGTCAACGCGAACGCCTGGCCCCGATGGCAGGTTCATCTTGGAAATGGTGCCTGGGGTCGGCATGAAGTTGCGGCCGGCATCTTCGCCGTTGATGCGGAACTCGAAGGAGTGGCCACGGACCTCGGGGTCAGTGTAGCCCAGCTCTTCGCCGCGGGCGATCCGGAACTGCTCGCGAACCAAATCCAGGCCGGTGACCTCTTCAGAGACCGGGTGCTCAACCTGCAGGCGGGTGTTGACCTCGAGGAAGGAAATAACGCCGTCCTGGCCCACCAGGAATTCGCAAGTGCCTGCGCCGTTGTACTTTGCTTCGCGCAAGATGGCCTTGGAAGCTTCATACAGCCGGGTGGTCTGCTCTTCGCTCAAGAACGGGGCCGGCGCTTCTTCAACCAGCTTCTGGTTGCGGCGCTGCAGCGAGCAGTCGCGGGTGGAGACGACAACCACGTTGCCGTGGATATCGGCCAGGCACTGGGTCTCCACGTGGCGCGGTGCATCCAGGAAGCGCTCGATGAAGCATTCGCCGCGGCCAAAAGCTGCTACAGCTTCACGGACTGCCGAGTCGTACATCTCGCCGATTTCTTCGCGGTTGCGGACAACCTTGATACCGCGTCCGCCACCACCGTAAGCAGCCTTGATGGCCAGTGGAAGTCCGTGCTCGTCGGCGAAGTCGTACACCTCGTCGGCCGAAGCCACCGGATCCTTGGTGCCGGGAACCAGTGGAGCGCCCACCTTCTCGGCGATGTGGCGGGCCTTGACCTTGTCGCCGAGCTTGTCGATGGACTCTGGCGATGGGCCAATCCAGGTCAAGCCCGCGTCGATAACAGCCTGGGCGAACTCGGCGTTCTCCGAGAGGAAGCCGTAGCCCGGGTGGATCGCGTCGGCGCCGGAGCGCTCAGCTGCGTCCAGGATCTTCTCAATGCGAAGGTACGATTCAGCGGCGGTGGTACCGCCCAGTGCGTAGGCTTCATCGGCCAGACGCACATGCAGGGCATCGCGATCCGAGTCAGCATAGACCGCAACAGACTCGATTCCTTCATCGCGTGCGGCACGGATAATACGCACTGCAATCTCGCCACGGTTGGCGATAAGCACCTTCGTCAATGGATTCATCATGAACCTTGTCTTTAAAAAATAGGGTTTCTCAGCTACGAGCCTATCGTTTTTGTGGGAACTATATGTAGTTATCGCCTAAAACGAGGGTGTTAGGGTGAATTTTTTGGAGGAATCCTACAAATGATCTTCCTGCGGGCCTTCATGGAACCTGCCCGGCGAGACTACCGGCGTGCTGGCGCCTGCAGGGCCTGGAAGGGGCACCGCTCTCCGCTTGTGTGCCGGCAGTGCGGGCATTTGCCCTATTCTTCCAGCGCGGGGCGAACTAGGCTATCGCCAAGATGGAAAACCAGGAGGCCACCGTGCGATATCGAAACAAGGCGCTTTGTGCGCTGCTGGCTGTTGGGATGCTCGCCCTGGCCGGTTGCTCCAGCGGGACCGGCATTCCAGCATTGGACCGCGATCTGGCTGAAACCGACAAGTGGCCGGGGGATAAGAGCCAGTTGGAGGACCTTGACATGCAATCCGTGCGTTTCCTGGTCACGCACGACAATGCCGACTACTTCGCCGCCGCATCTGCAGATGAGCAAACGGCTTGCCTGTTCAAATTCGTCCAGGGCGAGGCCTCCGCGGCTGGAGGATGCGGCGGGGCAGGTGGCGCGGATGCCATCGTTGAGGTGCGCACCCCTGGAACGAAGATGATGCTGGTCCGGGCCGGATCTGAAACCTCGGACCTGGAAGATGCGGGCTGGGCCAGGATCCACGAGAACATTCTGGTGTTCTAGCTGGCCGGCAGCCAAGGGATTCCTGAAGGGCCGCTTGATGCCTGCAGGATTGCGCTATCTGAGGTCGGCGCCCATGGTGTACACCACTGGCCCCTCTGCTATCTCGGTGCGATGCAAAACGGCAAGGCCGTGCCGCTGGTAGAGGCGGACATTTCTCTCTGTGGAGGTTTCCAGGGACACGTACGGATAGTCCGACGCGGCAATATGGTTCAGGCACCGGCTGATCAGTGCCGAACCTAGGCCGCGCCCAGCGCTGGATCCAGCTACCCCAAGCGTGGCGAAATCCCAGGCGTTCTCAGGCCCCTGCGGCAGGTCGACTCCGTAGGCAATCTCCAGGCGCTCGCCCATCAGCTGCGAAATCTCTTCCTGCATGCTTGGACCAGGCTCTGGGCAACTCGGCGGCAGGAGCGCTGCGGCACCGTCGAGGTCCTCGCTGACCAGGACGACTCCATGCTCCAGCGCGTAGGAAAGGTAGAGGGCTTGAAGGTGTTCCAAGCGCTCCAGATAGCGATCGGCTGGAATGCTCCACCGTGTCCAGGGATAGGATGCGAACGCCTGGGCCAAAGTGGAGGAAACTCTGGGAATATCCGCGCGGTGCGCGGAACGGATAGCTGAAGTCACCTCCATATCCTAGCTAAGCCAACCCGGCCTCCCGCCGAGCGTGGGGGCGCCGCGATCTCGGTGTGGCGGGAATCAGCCTCGGCTACGCCTGCCGTTTGCGGTGGCGCCTCACGGCCGCGCGATTGGCGCAACGCACCGAGCAGTACCGCTGGCGCCCGTTGCGCGTCACGTCCACGACCACTTTGCTGCACGGCTCGGCCTCGCAGCGCCGCAGCCGGTGCATGCCCCGGGTGGTCAAGTGCAATGCCGTGCCCACGCTGAAGACCGAGCGCAGCACCTGGGGCATGCTCTGGCCGTCATCGCGATAGTGCAGGTGCCATCCCTCCCCATCGTGGTCCACCAGGCGCGGATACGCCGAAGCGCTGGCCGTCTGCAGATTGAGCAGCAGTGCCCGCTCGGGATCCGAAGGGGCGTCGACGATGTCCAGCCAGTCGTCCACCACCGAGCGGGTTTCGCCATGATCCGAGGCAAGCCGCGGAAAGGGCATGGTCATGCCGATCTCCCGGGTGCGTTGCTCGATGCCGTCGCGGTCTGCTGGCCAGTCATTGGCCAGGGATGCGGCGAGGAGCACCGCATATTCTCCGTAAGGGTTGAGTTGCATAATGACATTACATCATGCTGGAGCCATGACTACGACACAGCACAGCCAAGCCACTGATTCCCGACAGGAAACCGATGCCCATGAGCACTGCTGGGAGATCGGATCCAGCCATCGAACTTCCGCCGGGATTGTTGAATACTTCTATTGCCGCCGCTGCCGGCGCCACATTATGCGCCAGCGTGGGTTCGGGTATGAACAGATGCTGCTGAGCCGGGAACTGCAGGCATGAAAATGGTGCCTTCCGCAATGCAGCGGAAGGCACCATCTACCGGCAGGAACCGGTTTATTTCCAGAGATCCACGATGCTTATCCCGGCCTGGGCCAGCAAGCCGCGCAGCACGAAGACATCCAATCCCACGACGTTCTGGAAGTTGCCTTCGATGGACTCGATGAAAGCCGCCGCCAGCCCGTCAATGGTAAAGGCGCCGGCGCAGGGCAGTGGTTCCCCGCTGGCTACGTAGGCTTCGATCTCGGCGTCGCCCACGGTGGAGAAATGCACCACGGTGGAAGAAACCTGGCCGCGAGCCTGTTCCGGATTGGCCGGATCAATCAGCCAATGACCTGAGTGCAGGATTCCGGTGGCACCGCTCAGTTGCAGCCAGCGCTCGCGGGCTACCTCCTTGGTATGCGGCTTTCCGTAGGCCACGCCATCAAGTTCGAAGACCGAATCGCAGCCCAGCACCACGGTGCCTGCCAGATGCCCTGCTTGCGCCACGTTCTCGGCCTTGGCCCGAGCCAGCAGCAATGCGGTCTGCGCTGGACTCTGCTCGCCGTTCCGGGCCACTGCAGCTGCCAGCACCGCATCTTCATCCACCTCGGAAACCTGGGTAGTGAAGCTGATGCCAGCATCGGCCAGAACCTTCTTGCGTCCCCACGAAGCGGAAGCCAGCAGCAACCGGGTTTCTGTCTTCATCTGTTCGCTCATACTGCGGCGTTCTCCTTGGCCTGGTCCTGGTTGAAGCCGTCATTGGAGGTGTTTTCCCCGGAATCCAGCATATCGTTGAGTTTCGACCCTTCCACATCAACATCCGGCAGGATCTTGTCCAGCCATTTAGGCAGGTACCAGGCCTTGTCGCCCAGCAGGTGCATCACTGCCGGAATGAAGGTCATGCGGATGATGAACGCATCGAAGAGCACCCCGAAGGCCAGCGCGAAACCGAGCGGGCGGATCATTGCCAAGTGCGAGAACACGAAGCCGGCGAAGACCGAGATCATGATCAGCGCAGCGGCGGTGACTACCGGCGCGGCCATCGAGAAGCCGGAACGGACCGCTTCCTTGGCAGGCTCGCCGTGAGCGTAGCGTTCGCGCATCGCCGAGACCAGGAAGACCTGGTAGTCCATGGCCAGCCCGAACAGGATGCCGGTGAGCAGGATCGGCAAGAAGCTGAGCAGCGGACCGGGGACGTTGACATCGAAGAGGCCGGAGAACCACCCGAACTGGTAAACCATGACGCTGGCGCCGAAGGCGGCAGCCAGCGAGAGCAGGAAGCCACCGGTGGCCAGCAGCGGAACCACGACCGAGCGGAAGACCAGCAGCAGCAGGATCAGCGAGAGCCCAACCACAATGCTCAGGTACGGGACCAAGGCGGCGGTGACCTTCTCGGAGACGTCAATCTGCGCGGCGACCTGGCCGGTCACGGCAATCTCGACCCCCGTGGCCTCGGAGAACTTCGAGTAGTCCGCACGTAGCTGGTGCACCAGCGCTTCGGTGGCTTCCGAAGAAGGGCCATCGGTAGGGATTACCTGAATGGCTGCCAGGGACCGGTCTTCGGTCATGGTGACAGGAATTGCGGCCACCACGCCGTTGTATTCGCGCAGTTTTTCTGCCACGTCCAGGCTTTTTTCCTCAGCTTCGCGCTCGGTCAGCCCGGCAGGCAGATCAGCCAGGACCAGCAACGGACCGTTGTAGCCGGAGCCGAACTTGTCGCTGGTCTGTTCGTAGGCCTGGAAGGCCTGCGAATCAGCAGGTTCTGCACTGCCATCGGGCAAAGCGGTCCGCATCTGCGTGGCCGGCAGTGCGATAGCGCCCAGGACCACGACCACCAACAGGGTCACTGGAACAGCGATCTTGGTGACCAAGCGGACCCAGCGAATGGAGAACGATTCCTTGATCTTGGGATTCTCGGCATCTGCAGCTGCCTTCTTGCGGGCCCGCTTGGAAACCAGTTTGGTGCCAGCCAGGGACAGCAGTGCGGGCAGCAAAGTGATGTTCAGCAGCACCGAGCAGAACACGGTGAACGCGGCCGACAGTCCCAAGACGGTCAGGAATGGGAGTCCCGGAACGGCCAAGGCCGCCAGCGCGATGATCACGGTCAGGCCGGCGAAGACCACAGCATTGCCGCTGGTGCCCACGGCGCGTGCAATCGAGTCTCCGACTTCCATGCCGGAGAGCAGCTGCGAACGGTGGCGGTGAATAATGAACAGCGCGTAGTCGATGCCCACCGCAAGGCCCAGCATGAGAGCCAGGGCAGGGGTAATCGAGGCCATGTCAATCAGCGAGGAGAACGCCATCGTAGTGCCCACGCCAGCGCCCACACCGAGGATCGCCAGCAACAGCGGCAGGCCGGCGGCGACCAAGGTTCCGAGCATGGCAATCAGGACGATGGCAGCGATGACCACACCAATGATTTCCGAGGCTCCGAAGACCTGGGACATGTCCTGCATGATCTCCTTGGAGAACAGCACCTCCACGCCATTAGCCTGTGGACCTGCGGCGATAGCCTTGATCTGCTCGCGGTCATCGGGAGTCAGCGCATCGGTCTGGACCTTGAAAGTCACCTGCGAGACCGCGGTACTTCCGTCTTCGGAAACGAAACGCATATCGGAGCTTGCGCCCACCTGGCGGGAAGCGAATTCCAGTTCAGCTCGGCCGGATTCCAGATCCTTCAGGCCTTGCTCTATGTCCTTCTCTCCCTGCTCAAGCTCGGCGGTTTTTTCCTTGATGGTCTCTTCGCCGACTTCAAGCTCCTTCTTGGCTTCTAGCAGCTGGGCTTTGCCTGCAAGGAACTGCGCCTTCTTGGCATCGAATTCACGTTGCCCGGCCTCCAGCTTGGCCTTGCCGGCATCGAGCTCGGCCTGGCCCTCGCTCAGCTTCACCTTATTGCTAGCGATTTCATTTTTCGCCGCATCCAGCTGTGCCCTGGCTTCGTCCAGCTGGGTTTTGGCGGCGCCAAGCTGGCTGCGGTTGGCATCCAGTTCTTCGTGGCCTGCCTTGGCCTGGGCCTGGCCAGCGTCGAGTTCCTTGCGGGCGGCATCAAGTTGCTGCAAGCCGGCTTCGGCCCTGGCGATCTGCTCAAGTGCGGCGGTGGCCTGCTGCTTGCCGGCAGTTGCCTCGGCGATGCCAGATTCAGCCGAGGTTTTGCCGGCTTCGGCTTCGGCTAGACCGTCCTGCAGGGCATTCAACGCGGCGGTGTATTCGGAGATTTTCTCTTCGTCACCAGCTTCTTCAGCGGCATCAAGCTGCTGTTGCACGCCAGCAATCCGGATCATCAGATCATCGATAGCGGCTTCAGCCTCGGCCAGTCCCGCCTGTGCGGCAGACAGGCCCTTTTCAGCGGACTTCAGGCCCGTGGTGGCTTCTTCCTTGCCGGCAGACAGGGTTGCGTCGAATTCTTCACGGGAAGAGTCGCCTAGCAGCTGGTCCACGCCGGCCTGATATTCTTCTTCCCCGTCGGCGAGCTTGGCGTCAGCGGCATCGAGCTTCTGCTCTCCAGCTTCGAACTTTGCGCGGCCAGCGTCGTATTCGGACTTTCCGTCCTTGTACTCTGCTAATCCTGCGTTGTACTTCGCCTCGCCGGCTTCCAGCTGGGCACGACCCGAGGTCAGCTCACGCTGGCCGGCTTCCAGCTGTGCGCGGCTATCGGCGAGCTGTTTTTCGGCGGCGGCAATCTGCGGCTCGGCAGCCTGGATTTCCTTCTGGCCGTCAAAGTACTGTGCCCAGCCATCGGTGAGTTCGTCGCGGCCTTCCTTGAGCTGCACCTTGCCGTCGGCAATCTGCTGCTTGGCATCGTCAAGCTTTTCCTGGCCGTCAACAAGCTCCTGCTGCGCTTTCTCCAGCTCTGGCTGTGCCTTATCGAGCTGTTCCTGCAATTCGAAGGGGCTCATGGCTTCGACAACCTGGGTCTGCAGGGCCAGCTGTTCCAAGGACTCGGCGATGGCCTGCTTCTGGGTTTCGTTCAGCGGCCGGTCCGAGCTTTCACGGAACACAATGGAGCCAGAGCCGCCGGAGAGATCCGGGAGTTCTTCTTTCATGCGGTCCAGGGTGCGCTGAGTTTCAGTTCCAGGCAGAGTGAAGGTATTGGATAACTGGCCCATGAACAAGCTGGCGCACAGGCCGATGAAGATGAAGGCCGCCAGCCACATCGAAATGACGCGGTAGCGGTGCAGGTGTGCCCATCGCGCGAGGCGGTAGAGGAGGGAAGCCATGAGCTTAGATGTCCTTCAAGGTGCTAGTGCTGGTCAGCGGCAAGGCGGTAAAACCCTGGTCAAGGGTTTTCATGGCCTGGGTAATCAAAGTATGGAAGACGGAGATGAGTTCGGGGGAGATATCCAGACCGTGGGTTTCGGTAGCTGGAAGACGCTCGATCCACTCATCAAATGCTGCTTGGCCTGCGCCGAGCAGAGCATGGGTAAAGACTCTGATGGAGAAACTGTCGGCCTGCGGATAGCGGCGGGCGACTTTTTCGATAACTTCCGTGGTGGCTTTCCGCCATTCGTTCATCGTGGCGGGGAAGCCGCAGCTGGCTTCTTCCGTTCGCAAGAACGCACCAAACTGGGCCACTTGCCCGAGCATCCGTGACACGTCATCGGATTTGAGCGATTCAATGATCGCTTCGACCAGGGGCATGGAGTCGGTCAGGTCGCTGATGGAATCCACCATGGTACCCAGAACCTGGTGCAGGGGATAGGAGAAGACCGCATCTACTGACGGGAAGTAGTTGAAGAGCGTGCGGCGCGAAATGCCGGCCGCTTCAGCGATCTGGGTAGCGGTAAGCGCCGCGCCAGAGCCTTTGCGGAGCAGGTCCGCGACGGCTTCAACGATGGCCTGTTTCGTAGCTCGTTTGTTTGGTTCGCGGCGGGTGCCGGTACTCGGGGAAGTCACATAACTTACACTACGTGCAAAGTTGCACCCTGTGCAAAGAAAATCCGTGTGACCTTTAACTGGAAATCGGCGCACGAGCAATAGTGCCCGTGCGCCGATTTCCTTCAGCAATGCCTACTTGGCTGCAGCTGCCTCAGCATCTGCCGCTGAGATGCTTTCGTCAGCGAAAGGGTTGCCATTGCGTGGCGCGTTGTACATGTCAATGTCCAAGATGCCCTCGCGCTTGGCGACAATGGTGGGAACCAGCGCCTGGCCGGCAACGTTCACCGCGGTGCGGCCCATGTCGATGATCGGGTCAACGGCCATCAGGAGGCCAACGCCTGCCAGCGGGAGGCCCAGGGTGGATAGGGTCAGCGTCAGCATGACAATAGCACCGGTAGTACCTGCGGTTGCCGCCGAGCCCAATACGGAAACCAGCGCAATCAAGAAGTAATCGGTGAGGGACAGCTCAATACCGAAGAACTGGGCAACGAAGATTGCTGCGATGGCCGGATAGATGGCAGCGCAGCCGTCCATCTTGGTGGTGGCACCCAGCGGCACTGCGAATGAAGCGTAGCCCGAAGGTACGCCGAGGTTGCGTTCGGTCACGCGCTGGGTCAATGGCAGGGTGCCAATCGATGAGCGCGAAACGAAGGCCAACTGCACTGCTGGCCATACGCCCGAGAAGTACTGCTTGATTGACAGGCCATGTGCGCGGACCAGTACCGGGTACAGCGCGAATAGCACCAGTGCCAAGCCAACGTAGATCGCAACGGTGAACTTGCCTAGCGCGCCAATGGTGTCCCAGCCATAGGTGGCAACAGCGTTGCCGATCAGGCCAACCGTGCCGATCGGTGCGATGCGGATGATCCACCAAAGGACCTTCTGGATGATTGCCAGAATAGAGGCGGAGAACGCCAGGAATGGTTCGGCTGCCTTGCCGACCTTGAGGGCAGCGACGCCCACGGCGATAGCAATGACCAATATCTGCAGGACGTTGAAGCTGATCGAGGTAGAAGCAGTTGCGTCATCGACCAGCTTGGTGCTGGCGCCCAGACCCAGGAAGTTGGCTGGGACTAGGCCAGTGAGGAAGCCGAGCCAGTCACCGGTCTTGCCGGAATAGTCATCGGGCATGCCCTGGCCGGTGTTCGCTCCGGGGCGGAAAACGGTGCCAAGAACCATGCCGATGATTACCGAGATCAAGGCAGTGATGGCAAACCAGAGCAGGGTTTGCCACGCAAGGCGTGCTGCGTTGGTGACCTTGGCCAAGTTGGCAATCGAAGCGACAACCGCAAAGAAGATCAGTGGGATAACTGCAGTGCGTAGCAACGCTACGTAGCTGGAGCCAATGATCGACAGGGCCTCACCCAATCCGTTGGGTTCCTCGGCGGTGCTGCCGGTGTACTTGGCCACGAGACCCAATAGAAGACCGACTATCAGTGCCGCAATGATCTGCGGGCCGAAATTGGTCATCCAGCGGGGAAGCTTAGATGCAGTTGCGATATTAGACATGCGTACAAGATTAGGGCGAGATTCTCCGCCGGAGGCAGTTAATGTTACTGAACATGACAATATTTCATCGTTTGTGTTTTATTGCACTGAAATGCGGTGTCTAGGGTCACTGGACCGGCGAAATTACGCACGAATCGCAAGGAGCCCCAGGCGTGGCGACACGGATCTTCACATGGGAATATTTGGCTCGCTGCCATTGTTGCTGGATTAATCGCCGTGACTGTGCTTGGTGAAGCATTGGTCACTTCACGCAGTTAGCTTTCGTATCCTGGACGCGAGTATGCCGCGCATTGCGACCAGCAGGCAAGTGGCAGTTGCTCCGAGTGTCGCCGCGCCGGCAACGGCAAGGGCGACGCCGGGACCGCCAGCGCCGACTAACCCCAAGAGATGAATTCCCAGTCCCAGGACCAGCAGGGTTGCTGTAGCGGCTGCGCAAATGGCGATGCTGACCCAGCGCAGTGAGCTGATCTGGTAGAAGGTTCGGCGCCGAAGCTTCGATATGAGGATCCAAAAACAAATCAGGGCAATCTGCAGGCAAATAAGTCCGGCCGTCACTGCGCACCGGTACGGGGTGGCCAGATGGGCCACTTCGGGATGAATATAGGTGGCCTCTTCGATGAACATCGGCAAAATCAGCACTTGGCCAAGGATTGCACCGAGGAAAATTGCGATAAGTGCGGTTCGGGCGGATATAACTGCGAGGCTGGCCATCTAATGATTGTCAGCTATTATCTATCGTTAATCAATAGGGTGGCGTCATTCTTTCCCCGAAAGTTGAATCCAGGTTTTTCATTGTTGCTTCCATGATCTTGACCTGTCGGAGCCATATGGAAAGGTAGAAGCCAGCAAGGCGTGGGGAATCTGTGGTTGCTGTATTTGCCGAAACTGAAAGAAGGAAAAGATGCGGGTCTACATCACAAGTGTTTTCGTGGACGATCAGGTGAAAGCCAAAGCATTCTATACCGAGGTGCTGGGCTTCAAGGTCAAGCACGAAATTCCCATGGGGGAGTACAGCTGGCTGACCCTTGTCGCTGCCGACCAACAGCAGGGCCCTGAGGTTCTTCTGGAACCGTCAGACCATCCCGCCGTTGGGCCATATCGTTCGGCGCTGAAAGCTGATGGCATTCCTGCAACCTCCTTTGCTGTTGATGATGTCCAAGCGGAATTTGAGCGCCTGGGCGCGTTGGGCGTGAGCTTCACCCAGGAGCCGATGGATGCGGGACCTGTGGTGGTTGCGACCTTTGATGACACCTGCGGCAATTTGATTCAGATTTCCAGCTACAAGGGCTAAGGCAAAGGCGGCCCTGCCAAATTGCAGGACCGCCAAATTGCACTGTCGAAATCTACTTCACGAGTGCGCGCTTCAAGGTATCCAGGCCAACTGAACCGAGCTTCAAGGCCGCTGTGTGGAAGTCCTTGAGCGAGAAGTCCTGTCCCTCGGCTGCTGCGAGGTCATCGCGGATCTGCTCCCAGAGGCGCTGGCCAATCTTGTAGGATGGCGCCTGGCCTGGCCATCCGAGATAGCGGTTGTACTCGAAATCCAGCTGCCCCTTGGACATGTCCAGATTCTTCTCCAAGAACTCATAACCGTTTTCGGCATTCCAGGTGCCGGTGCCCCACTGCGCAGGAACTTCCAAGCCCAGGTGAACTCCTATATCAAAGACCACTCGCGCGGCTCGAATGCGCTGGGCATCGAGCATGCCCATGTAATCGCCCGGGTCATCGAGGTAGCCCAGCTGGTGCATGAGGCGCTCGGAGTACAGCGCCCAGCCTTCGCCCTGGCCGGAAACCCAGCACATCAATCGGCGCCAGCTGTTGAGCGTAGCGGCCTGCATTTGCGCTGTACCGATCTGCAGGTGATGGCCTGGAACACCTTCGTGATAGACGGTGGTGAGCTCGGCCCAAGTGGTGAATTCATCTTCTCCAGGCGGAACCGACCACCACATCCGGCCGGGACGGCTGAAGTCCTCTGACGGGCCCGTGTAGTACACGCCGCCATCCTGGGTCGGAGCGATCATGCATTCGATGCGGTCCATTGGCGCCGGGATGTCAAAGTGCTTGCCCGACAAGTCTGCCATGGCCTGATCTGCCTTGCCCTGCATCCAGTCCCGCAATGCGTCGGTGCCTGACAGCTTGCGCGCCGGATCCTCGTTGAGGATCTTCTTGGCTTCCTCGATCGTGGAGCCCGGCTTGATCTGCTGGGCTACACGCCGCTGCTCGGCGATGATGGCATCGAGTTCGCCGACGCCCCAGGCGTAGGTCTCTTCCAAATCCACTGTGGCGCCCAGGAAGCGGCGGGACATCAGTGAGTAGTACTCTCGGCCCACCGCGTCTTCGGCGGGTGCCTGTGCCAGGAGTTCGTCTTGCAAGTACGCGGTGAGTTTGCGGTAGGCCTTCTTCGCGGCTTCGGCTCCGGTCTCCAGCTGTGCTTGCAAAGCGGCCTCCGCCTTGGTGCCGGAGGCGGCCAACTGGTCGAAGAATCCGCCATCCTTGGCGTAATCGGTGGTTTGCGTGATCACTATGGACACTTGACGCTGCGCCGCAACCAAGTCATTTGATGCAGAATCGCGCAAGGAAGCGATGTAGCCGTCGATAGCCGCAGGAATGTTGGACATTCGCTGGGCGATGAAAGCATAGTCTTCGGAAGACTCCTGCGGCATTAAATCGATGATTGAGCGGATTTCCTGCGCCGCGCTGGCGATATTGTTCAGCTCGGTGCGCCCGGTGAACAAGATTTCCATCTCGAGGCTCAACCGCTCGGTCATCGCATCAAGCGAAACTTCATCAATTGCGTCGACCGGAGTGGCATTGGCCAATGCGCCCAGGGTCTCTCGCAGCAAACTGATCTGCTGGGTGGTGCCAGCGGGGGAGTAGTCGCCATAGGTCGTTTCGTAGCCTGGCATGCCAAGGGAAACTCCCCACTCCGGGGTCAGTTCAAGGGACTTGGCGAAGAAGGCTTCGGCGATCTGGTCGATCGCCGAAGGCTCGCGGTGCGGTGCAGGGGATGTCATGTAGCTAACAGTAGTTGATATGAAAGATTTGTTGAAGAGTTTGCCGCAGGTTCGTTCTGTACTACTTTTTCGCGGTCGTCCGGCCGGTGCTCCCGGGTGCTGGCTGCGTCGCTGGCCCTGTTGACAATGGATCAGTGGGCAATTGCGGTCGAATTAGCGGTTCTCTCCTATCCAAAAGAGGCGTGAGAACTGTATTGCGTTGATGAACCGCCTAGTCAATGCCTATGGGGAGAACTCTCCATGGCGGAGGTTTTGTCAGTTCGTTAGAATTGGAGGGCGTTGAATCTGACTATGGGGAATAGAGGCGGATTTTGACGCGCACTCGTACCAGCAAACCAAGGACTGACCTCTAAATGGCCAAAGCCGCTTCGACCGGATGGACCGGACTGCTCAAAAGCACCGGGTTCAAGGTGACTGCTATCCCAGTCGTGGCGGCGCTTGCCGTCACCGGCGCCATTATCTATCCGGGCTTCGAAACCGCTGACGTGGAACTGAATGACGGTGGCGTCTGGGTAGTCAATCAGTCCGAAGGCAAGATCGGGCATGTCAATTACCAGTCGCGCACCCTTGACGGTGGCGTTGCCACCCCGCTGGCCAACTATGACCTGGTACAGCATGAAGAAAGCGTGCTGGTACGCAACCTTGAACAAGCCTCGCTGACCACTATTGACCCCGCAATGGTGCAATTCGCTGGCGATAACAACCTGCCAGCGAACTCGTCCTTCTCCTTCGGTGCGTCCGTTGTGGCCGTCACCGACGCTGAACACGGAACCGTCCAGGCCAGCAACCTCGAACAGATCGCCGACTTCAAAGGTGAAGGCGCCGAACCGCTGATCGAATCCAAGGGCGAAGTCGCCGCCGTGGTTGGCGCCGACGACACCATCTGGGCCGCAGACCTCGGCGCAGGAACCCTTTCCAGCTTCACCCTGGACGACGAGGGCAAAGCAGAACTCGCCCAGGAATTCGAAATTCCCGAACTGGCCGAAATGAAGGAGCCGCAGCTCTCGGCCGTCGGCAAGGTCGGCGTGGTCTTCGACGAAGCCACCGGCGAACTGGTCACCTCGGAAGGCACCTCCGCTACTCTCGAGAATCCGGCCAATGCCCGGATCCAGTCTCCGGGCCCGGAAGCCGAGAACATTGCTGTGGCACTGGACCAGTCGCTGGCAACTGTGAGCCTGTCCGGCAAGGACACCAACTATGAGCAGCTGGAAACCGCTGGCACCCCAATCCAGCCGGTACGCGTAGGAACATGCACCTACGCGGCCTGGCAGACCAGTGGCGAGTACCTGCGCTTCTGCGATGACCCGGCAAATAACCAGAGCACCAGAATTCCAGAAATGTCAGAAGGGGCTGAACTGGCGTTCCGGGTCAACCGAGACGTGGTCGTGCTGAACGACGTGCATTCGGGGCAAGTCTGGTTGGCCAATGAAGGCATGGAAATCGTCAGCAACTGGAGCGATCTGGAACCGCCTGCTGGCAAGGGTGAAGCCAAGGAAGAAGAAACCAAGGAAATCACCGACGCCATCGAGCTGCCTAACCGCACCGAAGAAAACAAGAAGCCGATCGCCGAGGACGACAGCTATTCGGTACGCCCCGGCCGCACCACCTTGCTGCCGGTGCTCTATAACGACGTGGATCCAGATGGCGATTTGCTGACCGCGAACCTGGAAGGCGCTGCGCCCTCGGTAGGGGCCGTGCAGCCGGTCCACGACGGCACCGGATTCCAGATTGTGGTTCCCGAAGATGCCACGGGCGGCGCGAGTTTTTCCTACACCACCAAAGACGGCCGAGGGGGACAGGACACCGCGACCGTCAAGCTGAACGTGGTGGACGATGAAACCAACAAGGCTCCAGAACAAAAGCGCACCACCGTGCTGCGCGTGCAGCAAGGCGAGTCAGTCAGCCACAACGTGCTCGCTGACTGGACCGACGCGGAAGGCGATGACCTGCGTTTGCTCGGTGGCACCTCCGATGGCGATGACGTGATCCGCGTCCAACCCGATGGCACCTTGACCTTCCAGGATGACGGAAAGAAGCTGGGGCAAAAGGAATTGGCCATTCAGGTTTCCGACGGCCAGGAAGGCACCAAGGGCCGGGTCCTGATTGAGGTCTTGGCCGACGCCACCGTCAAACCGGTTACCGCAACCGATCATGTGGTTGCCAATATCAATGAATCCGCCAGTTTCTCCCCGCTGGAAAATGACACTGATCCCACCGGAGACGGACTGCGGCTGGCCGGGGTGGATGATGTTCCCGGGTTGGAAATCAAAACCAATGCACAGACCGGAACCGTGACCGCACGGGCCGAACGCGCCGGAACCTACTACGTTGAATACATGGCCACCAACGGCCCGGCCAGCGCCCCGGGGTTGGCTCGCATCGATATCAAGAAGCCCCAGGAAAATGCCGAGGACCCGATCGCGGTACGCGATGTGGCATTGCTGCCGGCTGGCCAGGATGTACTGGTCAACGTGCTGGGCAACGACACCGACCCGGCAGGTGGCGTACTGGTAGTAACCGGCGTGCAGACCGCCAGCGACAAGCCGTTCTCCACCTCCGTAGAACGCAATACCTTTGTTCGAATCACCGACGTGCGTGGCCTCACCGACCCCACCACCATCAGCTACACCGTCTCCAACGGCTCTCGCGAAGCAACCGGTTCCATCCGCGTGATTCCGATTCCGGCACCACCACGCATGGATCCGCCGCAGGCCAACCCGGACACCGTCACCGTCCGCGAAAACGACGTGGCCACCGTCAAGGTTCTGGAAAACGACATCCACCCGAACGGCGGAGAGCTGCTTTTGCGGCCAGAACTGGAAGAAGCTGATGATCTGGGAGAAGGCTCCCTGATCTCGGTTGCCGACGAAACGATACGTTTCCGCGCCGGCGACTTTGGCGGCAAGGCCAAGCAGGTTTCCGCGGTCTACACCGTGGCAGGACCTGATGGCCAGGAAACCAGCGCCAGCGTCACCTTCAACGTCCTGCCAGAGGCAGAAGCCAATGACCTGGAAAAGAACAGCCCACCGAACCCGGAACCAGTCACCGGGCGAGTATTCGCCGGCTCCAGCACCAACGTGCTGATCCCGATTGACGCCATTGACCCCGATGGCGACTCGGTTTCCCTCGTGCAATTCGGTGATTCACCGCGCATGGGCACCGCGAAGATCCGCGGGGCCTCCATCGACTACACGGCCAACCCCGATGCATCGGGCACCGATGAATTCAGCTACGTGGTGGAAGACCGTTTGGGTGCCCGCGCCACCGGCACGATCAAGATCGGCGTGGCGCCACTTGCCGAATCCAATAATTCCCCGGTTGCAGTCAACGACTTCTTGACCGTGCGACCAAACCGCCCGGTGGCGGTGGACGTGATGGACAATGACACCGACCCAGATGGCGACCCGATCGCCTTGATGAGCGAAGTCTCCACCGAATCCAGCACGGAGGTGGAAGTCATTGACGGCCGCGTCACCCTGACCTCGCCCCCGGAGGACGGCAACGTTTCGGTGCGCTACATGATTTCCGATGGCCGCGGTGGCACGGCGGCGGGCACGCTGAGCATCAAGTCTGACCCAGAGGCCCAGCTGCTGGCGCCCATTGCCCGTGATGACCGTGTTTCCCTGGAAGAAGTCATCGGCGATGAACAAGTGACCGTAGATATCCTGCGCAATGACGAAGACCCGGATGGCAGCTCCAGCGAATTGGAGATCAGCTTGCCGGATAACCCGCCCACCGCCCAGGTGACCGAAGATGGCCTGGCGGTCACCGCCACCGAGGACGCGCAGATCATTGCCTACACCCTGACCGACCCCGACGAACTGACATCTACGGCCTTCGTCCATGTGCCCGGCACCGCCGGAGCGCGGCCAATCCTGCGCAGCGGGCTGAACCTGCAGGTCGAGGCGGGACAGGTCCTGCCACTGAACCTGGATGACTTGGTGCTTGTCCGTGAAGGGCGCACCCCGCGCCTGACCACCGAAGAGTCGGTGACCTCGATGCCGCAAAACGACGGCGAACTGGTCAAGTCCGCCACCGAGCTTTCCTTCCGTGCACCAGTTGATTTCGACGGCTCGGCTACCGTCAGCTTTGAAGTCACCGATGGCACTGGCCCCGACGATGAAAAGGGCCTGAAGTCCAAGCTGACCCTGCCAATCAATGTCACCCCGGCTCCACGCCAGGAAGACCCCGACGAGCGCCAGAACCAGAACGAAGAAGGCCAGCCGGAGGAAGAAGAGCCTGAAGAAGAGGAAGAAGAGGAAGAAGAGCAGCCGGAGGAGGAGAACTTCGCTCCGACCCTGCAGGCCAATGCCTTGGCCGTAGGCCAGGGCGAGGAGCCAGCCTTCCTGGACCTGCGCATGGCCGCAAACGATGCCAATGAAGACGACGTTCCGAAGCTGAAGTTCGCCATCGCTTCGGTGGACATCCAAGGTGTCCAGGCCGAACTGGTTGAAGGGCACAACCTGAGGGTCAGTGCCGAAGCTTCCACCCCGAAGGGCACCACCGGTACCGTGACCGTCACGGTCAGCGACGGTGTGAACCCGCCGGTTCCGGCCGCCATGAACATCACCGTTACCGGCTCGGTCCGCGAGCTGCCGGTGGCTGTGGCCGATAACGTGGCCGAGGCGGCCCAGGGCAAGACCGAAGTGGTCGATGTGCTGGCCAACGACCACAACCCGTATGCGGATGAAGGCCCGCTGCGCCTGATCAACGCCCGTGCCCTGGAGGACACCGGCGAAGTGAAAAAGAGCGGCGACAAGGTAGCCATCACCCCGAACGATGACTTCGTGGGCACCATGCGGGTGGAATACACCATTGGCGATGTCACCGAAGACGTGGCACGCAACGTCATCGGTACCGTGACGCTGAACGTCAAGGGGGCCCCGGAAGCCCCGGGCCTGCCACGCGTCCAGTCCACCGGGGATGAGAAGGTTGTGCTGCAGTGGGATCCGCCGGCCAATAATGGCTCGCAAATCACCCACTACACCGTGACCGGCGGCGGGCACACCCAGCGGTGCGCCACCACCACCTGCACCATCACGCCGCTGGCCAACGACACCGTGTACAACTTCACGGTGACCGCCACCAACGAGATTGGCCAGTCCCCGGCCTCGGCGCCGTCAGCCGATGCCCGACCGGACGTGGAACCCGAACAGCCGGCCGCCCCAACCGGCACCGACGGCGACCAGCAAGCGGCCTTCAAATGGACCGCCCCGGTCAGCCGGGGTTCGGCCATCCAGAGCTACACCTTGGAGATCTCCCCGGCACCGGCCAACGGCGTCACCCAGGTCACCGGCATCACCGGCACTTCCTACACCTGGAAGGGCCTGAAAAATGGTACCGATTACCAGGTGCGCGTGCGCGCGGTGAACAAGGCATCCAAGCCATCGGCCTTCAGCGCCTACTCGGCAGCCGTGACCCCGGCTGGCAAGCCGTTCAAGCCGTCCGCTCCAACCGCAGCCCGCAAGGAATCTGCGGTGGATGGCGGCGTGGTCAACGTCGCTTGGAACGCACCGGGCACCAATGGCGCACCGATCACCGGCTACACCCTGCGTGTCTACAAGTCCGGCACCCTTGAGAAGACCATTGGCTCCATTGCGGCCAACCAGACCAGCCAGTCGGTCACCGGCCTGAGCACCTCGGGTTCGTACACCTTCACCATTGCGGCAACCAACCGCAAGGGCAGCTCGGAACAGAGCTCGAAGTCGGTTGCGGTGACCCCTTACGGGCGTCCGAAGGCCGTCTCCAGCGTGAGCGCCAAGGCCACCGGCGCCAACCGCATGGTGAAACTGAGCTTCCAGGCCCCTGCGGCCAACGGCTCGAAGATCACCGGATACCAGTACTCTGCCGATGGTGGAGGCTGGCAGTCCTTCGGCGGGCCCGGCTCGGTTATTGACACCGGTTCCAACGGCACCGCGCATACCTGGCGCGTGCGTGCATTGAATGCCGCCGGCGCGGGCGATGCCAGCCCGGCCAGCAACAAGACCAGCGCTTACGGTCCGCTGCGCGACAACGCGAAGATTTCCTCTTCGCATGGCGATAACTGGATTTCCTTCAGCTGGAATACGGCCGCCGGCGAATCCAACGGACGCAAGGTCACCCAGACGGTGAAGATCGGCGGAGAGAACACCAAGAACGATGGCTCGCAGAAGGTCACCGGCCTGGGCTACTCCACCAGCCGCACCATCAAGATCGTGTCCACGGATACCGAAGGCCAGAGCAAGTCCTGGTCCAAAACGGATCAGACCAACCCCAAGCCTGCGCGTTCCATCACCCTGAGCAAGGGCCCGAACTACAACGGGTACTCCAACTCGACCTGCGACCCGAACTGCTACAAGTACCACGTGGAGCTGTACAACTTCGCCCCGGGCAACTACACCTATCTGGCCAAGTGCTACCACTCGGGCGGCATGTTCTCGGATAACTATGTCAACTTCTCGATCAACGGCGACGGACGGGCTTCCAAGGACCTGCCATGCGTGATCGAGCCGGGATATGCCGAACCGTACTATGCGGTGATCGACGGAACGCAATCCAACAAGACCACCTTCTAGCCAGCCACACAGCCTTTTGCGCATCGCAACGCACAGAAAGAACAACAAAACCATGACCATGAGCACCGAGCAGGCCAACTGGTTCTGCGATACCTTCGCCAAATTGGTGTCCAATGTCGGCCTGTCCGTGCTGGGCAAGGACCAGACCATCAAGCTGGTGCTAACTGCCATGCTCACCGAAGGGCATGTGCTGCTCGAAGATGCACCGGGCACCGGCAAGACCATGCTGGCCCGTTCGCTGGCCGCCACGGTGCGGGGCAGCAACTCGCGCATCCAGTTCACCCCGGACCTGTTGCCTTCGGACGTCACCGGCATCACCATCTACGACCAGCGCAGCGGGCAGTTCGACTTCCACCATGGACCGATCTTCGCCAACCTCGTGCTGGCCGATGAAATCAACCGCGCTTCTCCAAAGACCCAGTCGGCGTTGCTGGAAGTCATGGAAGAAGGGCGGGTCACCGTCGATGGCACCACCTACCCGCAAGCTCGCCCGTTCATGGTGATCGCCACCCAGAACCCGATCGAGCAGGCCGGTACCTACCGTCTGCCTGAAGCGCAGCTGGACCGCTTCCTGATCAAGACCTCCATCGGCTATCCAGACCGCGAAGCCACCGTGGCGCTGCTCTCGGGCAGCACCCAGCGTGACCGCTCGGCCGCGCTGAACGCCATCATCACCACCGAGGCAGTGGTGGAAATGGCCGAGCTGGCAACCACTGTGCATGTGGACACCGCCGTGCTGGAGTACGTCGCAGCCCTGTGCGAAGCGACCCGCGAAGTCCCGGAAACACGTTTGGGCGTCTCGGTCCGTGGTGCCCTGGCGATGGTGCGCGCGGCCAAGGTATGGGCCGCCAGCCAGGGCCGGAACTACGTGCTGCCAGATGACATCAAGGAATTGGCGCCGTACATCTTCACCCATCGCTTGGTACTGGACCCGGAAGCGGAATTCACCGGCACCACCTCCACGCAGGTCATCACCTCGGTGCTGCGCAAGGTCCCAGCCCCAACCCGCCGTGGCAACGAAGACTCCGCCCCGGCCGCAGGCAAGGACCAGGACGAGCATTAATGAGCCGACGAGCTAAGCGTTCTGCGCGGAGCACCAAGTTGAATCGCAGGGCCGAAAAGTCGCTGACCATGGCCAGCGAAGCGATGCAGGTGCTGCGCGAATACCTGCGCCCTGCCACAGCGCGGGTCAAAGAATTCAGCGCCCGTTTCCTTGCCCCGATCACCTCGGTCATCTCCCCGCTGGGCTTCGTGCTGCTGGGTACGGCGATTCTCCTGTGGATTCTTGGCACCAATTTCGGCTGGCAGGAGGCCCTGTTGGGTGCCTTCATGGCCACCTTGCTGTTGCTGGCTTCCGTGGGATTCGTCTTGGGGCGCAATGATTTCAGTGTTGACCTCGATCTGCACCGCACCCGAGTGGCTGTGGGTGACCGCGCCGTTGGCGCCCTGCAGGTGACCAACAAGGCCTCGCGCAGCGCAGCGCCGGTGATGATGGAACTTCCGGTAGGCCATGGTGCCGCCCAGTTCCGGATCCCGCGCCTGGAGCCGCAAGGAACGCACGAAGACCTGTTCACCATCCCAACCCAGCGCCGCCAGGTGCTGGAGGTGGGGCCGGTCCGCTCGGTCCGCCAGGATCCCTTCGCAATTCTGCGCCGGCAGGTGAAATGGACCGACCGCTACGAGCTGTTCATCCATCCGCGCACCACCGCGCTAGATGGTTCCTCTGCTGGTTTCATCCGCGACCTCGAAGGCATGCCCACTTCCGACCTCTCGAACTCCGATGTGTCTTTCCACGCCCTGCGCGAATACCAGTCCGGAGACGACCGCCGCCATATCCACTGGAAGTCGACGGCGCGTACCGGTGAGCTGATGGTCCGCCAGTTCGAGGAGACCCGGCGTTCGCACCTGGCACTGAGCCTGAGCACCAATCTGGACGAGTACAGCGAGGCGCACGCCGAGGAAGATTTCGAACTCGCCATTTCGGTCGCTGCCTCCATCGGCCAGCAGGCCGTAGCTGAACAGCGCAAGCTGGCCATCTTGACCCAGCAGGGTCCGGTGCGCACCGACAGCGGCCGCATGATGATGGACGGGCTGACCCGCGTCGAAGCAGCCGCCGGCCAGCGCGAAAACCTGGTGGAGGTGGTTCGCCACACCGCCGATGCCGTGCCCGGCGCTTCGGTGATTTTCTTGCTCTCCGGCACCAAAACCAGCGCCAAGTCGCTGCGTGAAGCCTGGATGCATGTGCCTGCCGGCGTGCGCGCCATCGCTATCCGGTGCGAGACAGGCGTGGAACCGACGCGCTCGAACATTGGCGAGCTGACGGTACTGAGCCTGGGCAAGCTGGAAGAACTCGGCTTGATGCTGCGAAAGGCCGTGGCATGAAACGGACTTTGCCCCTATGGCGATTCGGCGTTGACGCGGCCTGCCTGGGATTGGCCCTGGTTCTTGGCGCACTGGGCCTTCTGGAAGCCTACGGCGCGAGCCTGAACTTCATCCTCGCTGCCGTTGGCGGAATTGTTGCCGGTCTTGCCTTGGCCTGGGCCAACGTGTACTTCAAGCTGGGCACCTGGCGAACCATGGGCCTGTTCGCATTGCTGTACCTCTTGCTTGGCACGCCGTTGGCGACTCCACGCGAGGCTGCCTTCGGAATCCTGCCCACCGGGCAATCCCTGCGTACCTTGCTGACCGGTTTGGTCTTCAGCTGGAAAGACATGCTCACCGTGGCGCCACCAGTAGGTTCCTACGGGGGCGTACTGATCGTGGCCTTCCTTTCCGCGCTGCTCACCGCACTGCTGGCCGGCTTGGCCGCCTGGCATTTGCGCTCGCCGTATTGGACCCTGCTGCCGCTGCTGGCGATGTTCGTGCTGGGTATTGTTTTTGGCACCCGCGACGTGCCGATGCCAATCGCCCGTGGCGTCGCCTTTATTGCGGTGTTGGTCGGTTGGCTTGCCTGGCGACGCTTTATCGATACGCGCATTTCCGGCGGATTCAGCTCGCTGAACCACGAGCAGCTTGATTCCCATGGCGGACAGCAGATGTTGCTGCGCCGCATCATCGCCGGAGCCCTGGTGCTGGCCGGTGCCGGCGTAGCGACCGCGGCGGCCACTCCGCTGCTGGCCCCGGAAACCCCGCGCCAGGTGTTGCGCGATGCGTTGGAACCGCCGGTGGATCTCTACGATTATCCAAGCCCGCTGACGCGTTTCCGCAAATATGTGAAAACGATGGCTGACGACACCCTGTTGACCGTCAAGGGCCTGCCCAAGGATGAGCGCATTCGCCTGGCCGCATTGGATTCATACAACGGCATGGTCATCAATGTGGATCCTTCCGCTGGTGGCAGTTTTGCTCCAGTGGGTGATGCCAGCGATATTCGTTCTGCCGAGACGATGGAAGGCCGCGAAGCGGCTGAACTTGAAATCTCAATCCAGGACTATGAAGGCGTGTGGGTTCCGTCCGGCGGCAAGCTCATGGGCTTGGACCTGACCGGTGGGCGTGAAGATGAACTGGCCCGTTCCCTGTTCTACAGCGACACCTCTGAAAGTGCCCTGAGCTCCATTGGCCTAGCGAAGGGCGATACCTACACGGCTAAGGTGCTCTTCCCCTCCAAGCCAAGCGATGACCAGCTCAATGAACTGGACTTGGCGCAGTTCCGCATGCCAGAGCTGGCCAACGTGCCAGCCACGGCGGGAGCCAAAGCCGCCGAATTCACCGGTTCGGCACGCGGCGACCTGCAGCGCGTGCGGAGCATTGAAGCCATGCTCTCCGGAACCGGGTTCTTCTCGAACGGCACCGAGGGCCAGGTTCCCTCGCTCTCCGGGCACGGAGCAGGGCGTATCACCAGCCTGCTCGATGCCGAACAGATGATTGGCGATGACGAGCAGTATGCTGTCGCGATGGCGCTGATGGCTCGCGAACAGGGGATTCCTGCGCGCGTAGTCATGGGTTTCTACCCCGAGGAATACGCCCCGGGGAAGGCCATTGAGATCAAGGGGTCCGATGTTCATGCCTGGGTGGAGATCGCTTTTGAAGAAGTAGGCTGGGTTGCTTTCAACCCGACCCCGAATGAAGACGAGCAGCCTACGCCTCCAGAACAGGAACCCAAGGCTGTGCCGCAGCCGCAGGTGCTGCAACCACCACCACCGGTGCAGGAAGAAGCGGACTTGCCTCCGCAAACTGCACCGGAGCCGCAGGAAGTTGAAGAGGAACCGAAAACCTTCTGGGAACGCTGGGGCCAGGTCATCATTGTCGTCGGTATTTCGCTGGGTTCGGTGCTGCTTCTGCTCTCGCCGCTGCTGCTGGTTGCCTTGCTGAAGCTGCGCCGTCGCGAGAAGCGTTCGAAGACCGGCAGCACCGGGGATCGCATGAGCGGTGGCTGGCAGGAATTGCTCAGCCATGCCACGGATCACCGAATCGCTACGGCCAACGGTGCGACCCGGCGAGAAAGTGCTACCGTGCTGGCTGACGGATTCCCAGCGCTGTCCAGCCCGGTGCAGTCCCTGGCGCAGCGTGCGGATGCGGCGAACTTCTCGCATGAAGAACCGACCGAAGAACAAGTGCGCAAGTACTGGGAGGATGTCATTGCGCATACCCAGAAGATGCAAGAACCGCTAGGCTTCTTCGGCAAGATGCGCGTGAAATACTCTCCACGCTCTCTGATACACGAGTTGGCAGCCAAGACAGTCAAGACGGCACGAACATTGCAACGGAAAAACAGGAGCAAGCCATGGCAGTAAAAATGGACCTGGTAGATGCCCGAACAACGCAGCGGCTGCTCTCGTGGTTCGTCGACTTCCTGCCAGTACTGGTCCTCTCGGTTATTTTCCTGCCGATGATCGCATCCAAGATGGTGAACTCGCTGAATGCTCCGCAGATCATGGGCGAGATCGCCGGAACGTACATCCTGTACAGCGTCCTCGCTCTGGCTTACACGGTTCTCTTGTGGTGGTGGGAAGCTACTGCAGGCAAGACCCTTGGCAATGTGCTCCTCGGGCTGCGCACCGCTTCCGTTTCAGGCCAGCGCCCGGGTTGGGGCAAAACCATTATTCGCCGCTTGCTGATAGCCGTCGCAGGTATCGTTCCGATCCTAGGATCGGTGCTGATGGTGATCTCCAATCAATTCGACGCGAATGGCAAGAAGCAGGGCTGGCACGACAAAGCGGCCGGGACGCTGGTACTCGATATCAAGGCTGGACGGGATCCGCTGACTACCGGTGGTACCGGGGGACCGCGGTCTTTCGCGCCTCAGCAGCAGTATGCTCCGGGCCGTCGCTTCGTGGGCGAGCCAGAAGAAGTACCCGGCAGGTCCTCGGGAGTCATTGATTCGGTGCCAGGTGCCGTGCGCTCCAATGCGCCTGAGGCGCAGAAAGCGGCTCGTCCCCGTCCTGCCGCGCAGCCAAAGCCGGAGGCGAAGATCGTTGAGCTTCCGTCGTCCAAGGCCGATGCGGATCCGGATGCAGATCTTGGGCATACGCAGATTCGTTCGCAATCTCCTGATGCCTTGCATCTGCTCTTTGACGACAGCCGGTGCCTTGACCTTGCCGGCAGCATCTTGATCGGACGCAACCCCTCCTACGCAGAAGGCGATGTAGGCGTTCACCTGGTTGCGGTGGATGATCCGGGACGCACGGTCTCCAAAACGCATCTGCTGATCCAGCCAGGGGTTGGCAGTGTCTGGGTTACGGACCGCGATTCGGGCAATGGCTCTTCCATTGTTGATGGAGACGGAAACGTGCGCGAACTTGTTCCGGGCAAGCCGGAGCAGGCAATGATTGGCCACACGGTGTACTTCGGTGACCGCTACTTCCAGGTGGAACGTCCATGACAGGCCTCAACCCCGGAGTCAGCCTCAGATTCAGCCACGGCCAGGCAACTGACCGTGGACTGCGCCGTGCCCTGAACGAGGACAGCTTGCTGGCCTCGGAACGGTTGCTGGCTATTGCCGATGGCATGGGCGGGCATGAGGCCGGTGAAATAGCTAGCGCCCTGTGCCTCAAGATCCTGGGTGAAGGATTCCAAGACGCCGGCGCCAATCTCGACCCGGAAACCCTGGACACGCTGTTGAATGAAGCTGATCGCAGCATCGTTGAGGCAGGCTCCGGTCGAGCCGGAACCACACTCACCGGGGCCGTGCTGATTGATGCAAGGACCTCCAGCGGGCAGGCAGAACAACCCCAACTGCTGGTGTTCAACGTGGGCGACTCGCGCACATACCTGTGGGCCCAGGGCTTGCTGCAACAGGTCAGCGTCGATCACTCCGAAGTGCAGGAACTGATGGACATCGGCCAGTTGGACGCCGCGCAAGCAGCCACCCATCCACGCCGACACGTCATCACCCGCGCATTGGGGATCAACGCCAATAGCCAACCCGATTACTGGCTGGTTCCGCTGGCAGGGTGCGAACGCATTCTGGTCTGTTCAGATGGGCTGAGCAGCGAAGTCGGCGATGCTGCAATCCAGGAGATCCTCACGCGTTTCCCGGATCCGCAGCAGGCTTCCGAGGAACTAGTCCAAGCGGCCCTGGACGCCGGGGGACGCGATAATATCAGCGTGATCGTCGCCGACGTGCAGTATGGACACCCCGATGATGCTGGCATCACAATCCCACGCATATCGACTACGAGCCACCAAGAGGAGAAATCATGAACAGCCTGCGTTACATTCCCGGAGACTGGTACGCCCTGGTAAATGACCAGCACATCGTCCTCCTTCCGGCAAGCGCCAGCGCCGAACAGGTCAACGGTTTGTGGGCCAACCTTGCTGGAAAGAAGACGGTGGAGGCGCTGCTCTCAGAGTTGTTGCCGCTTTACCAGATGAACATTGCCGAGCTGCCAAACTTCGCTTTGGTATCCCGTGACAGCGCACCACATCTGGTCTTGCGTGGCGCCCCAGAATTTACCGCCCGGACAGCGGCCGGTGACGAGTCGGTTAGCGGTGCCGGTATCGCGACCTGGGCCGAACGCAGACTTGGCGAGTCAAAGTCATGGACTTTGAGCACTGGTTCTGCGAATCCGGAAGCCGCGTTCGCGCTGCCAATTGGCGAAGGCATCGTTCGAGTATCCAGCCTGGAATGGAGCGCCGAAGGGGACACCGCTGCTGGTGCGCCTGCCGCTGCCGCAACCAAATCACCTGCCACGCCTGCTGCTCCTGCCAAAGAGGCTCCAAGCGTGGCGGCGCCTGCTGCTGCGGCAAAGGCCCCAGCAGCGAAAGATCCAGCAACAGCTGCCGCAAAACCTGCTACTGCACCGGCAAAGGTGCCAGCTGCGGCTAAGCCTGCTGCTGCGCCCGCTGTTGCCAAGCCGGAGGTTGCTCCGGCACAGGCTCCAGCGGCAGCGAAAGATCCAGCGCCAGCGGCGGCTAAGCCTGCTGCTGCGCCCGCTGTTGCCAAGCCGGCCGTTGCTCCGGCACAGGCTCCAGCGGCAGCGAAAGATCCTGCGCCAGCGAAAGATCCAGCGCCAGCGGCGGCTAAGCCTGCTGCTGCGCCCGCTGTTGCCAAGCCGGAGGTTGCTCCGGCACAGGCTCCAGCGGCAGCGAAAGATCCTGCGCCAGCGAAAGATCCAGCGCCAGCGAAAGATCCAGCGCCAGCGGCGGCTAAGCCTGCTGCTGCGCCCGCTGTTGCCAAGCCGGCCGTTGCTCCGGCACAGGTTCCAGCGGCAGCGAAAGATCCAGCGCCAGCGGTGGCTAAGCCTGTTGCTGCGCCCGCTGTTGCCAAGCCGGCAGTTGCTCCGGCACAGGCTCCAGCTTCCGCCAAGCCAGCATCTGCACCGGGCACCGCCGCGCCGGCCAAAGAAGCTGGCGATCCCAAGGGCCCCGCAGATGTGCTGGCACGGGCAGCCAAGGCAGCCGACGCGGCCAAGGCATCAGCACAGGATGCCGAGGTTGAGCTGTCCGATGACTCGGCAACGAGTTATGCCTTGCCTCGGACCGAAGCTTCAGAAGTAACTCAGGATCCAGCGCAATACGAGCAGGAAGCCTACTCGGAGGAACTATCGCTGGCCGGGCAGCTGCTCGGCGCCAGAGGTGCAGCAGAGACCGCCTACGATACCGGCCAGGGCGATGATCTGGACACGATTATCAAGCCGCGCCCGGGAGGTCCTGCCGCTTCGGCGCGGCCGGTTGAACCGGCTGACGACGAGCACACGATCATCCGCGGCTCCAGCGTGCCAAAATCCAGAGTCTCTTCAGGTTTGGATGCCAAGGACGGTACTGAAAATTCGGTGTCCCTGAATGAATTCATCTTGGCCCGCTCTTGCTCCAAGCGGCACCCCAACCCTCCAACTGCCTCGACTTGCCGGGAATGCGGCGAGCGCCTAAGCGGCCAAGCGCAGCAAGTTCGCAAACCGGCCATGGGCCGCATGATTGTCAGCGATCACGGCGGCGCCCGCGAATACGCCCATGAACTGAACCGTTCGGTGATCCTCGGGCGCCAGCCAAGCGCGGCAGCCATCAAATCCGATACCGAACCCCGCTTGCTGAAGGTGGAAAGCCCAAGCGGTGACATCTCCCGTTCGCACCTGCATGTGCGTGTGGAAGGATGGCATGTGCAGCTGGTTGACCTTGGCGCGACCAACGGCACAGTGCTCTTGCGCGAAGGGCAGCGGCCACGGCGCCTGTCCCGGCACCAGGAGATCATGCTGATCAACGGCGATGTCGCTGATCTAGGCGATGGCGTGAGCATACGCTTCGAGGATCTGCCGTGACCCTACGGCGCCCGCCGGCTCCGGCACCGCAGATCCCGGGATTCACCTACGTCAAGCCGCTGGGCACTGGCGGATTTTCCGATGTCTATCTGTACGAACAGCACCGGCCCAACCGCAAGGTGGCGGTCAAGGTGCTGCTGGCAGATGTCAGCGATGAGGAAGCTCGCCGGCGATTCGAGGCTGAAGCCAACTTGATGGCCCAGCTGTCCACCCATCCGTATATTGTCACGATCTACCAGGCGGAGATCACCGAAGACGGACGGTCCTATTTGGCCATGGAGTATTGTTCCCGGCCTTCCTTGGACGCCCGCTACCGTCGCGGCGTCCTGAGCATTGATGAAACGCTGTCCCTGGCAATCCAGTTGTGTTCAGCGGTGCATACCGCGCATCTTGCAGGCATTGTGCATCGCGATATCAAGCCGGGAAACGTGCTGACCACCGACTACAACAGGCCGGCGCTGACCGACTTCGGCATCTCCGGAACTATCGGTTCACACACCGCTGGGCTTTCGGTGCCATGGTCCGCACCGGAAGCCTTCGGCGACGGCATGCCTCCGGGTGTACGCATGGATGTGTACTCGCTCGGTGCCACGATCTATACGATCTTGGCCGGGCATTCGCCATTCGTCCGTCCTGGACAGGATAATTCGCAGGCAGTACTCATCGAGCGGATCTGCAATTCGCCGTTGAAGCCGTTGGAGCGGCTTGACGTTCCTGAATCACTGAGCCAGGCGCTGGCGGTAGCGATGGCGAAGAACCCGGCTTCGCGATTCGGCTCGGCTGCCGAACTGGCCCGCTCGATGCAACGAATCCAGATCGAGCTGGGCTTCTCGGTCACGCCCTTTGAAGTACTTGAAGAACCTGCAGAAGCGGTTGACGAAGAGAACGGCGAAAGCACTCGCGTTCGCAATGTTACTTCGATTAGCGACGCGCAGCGTCCGCTGCCTTCCACGCCGATGATTTCCTCTGTTCCCGGGCAGCGGCCGCGGCGGGCAGGACCGTCAGTTCCAATACCGCGGCTGGAAATGCCGAAGGATTCCATTTCGGCTCCGCGCCAGGAAAGTGGTGCTCGCGATGAATCAGGAGCGCCGGTGGACGCGCCGGCAGAACCGAAGCCGCGCCAAGGCCTGCCGAAGGTCTTCATCGCGGTGGGCATTGTGCTATTTCTCCTGGTTGGCGGCGCTGTCTTTGCCAACATGTTCTTGCCGGAGCAAGATACCGCGCAGCGTTCTGGCCCGCCTATTACGGCAACGGACGGTCCCAAGGATGCCTTGGTTGGCGGCAACGTGCCGAAGGTGGATAATTTTGCGTACTCCACGGTCGGAGAAACGGTAACTTTCCGTTGGTCCAACCCGGAACCGAATAAGTCAGACCATTACCGGTGGGCTCCAATTACCGCCACGGAAACGGGAGAATATAGGCAGACGACATCTGCAAGTGCCACAACCGAGATCGGGAAAGGCGGACAAACCTGTATCGAGGTCAAGCTCGTGCGCGATGATGGACGTATCTCAGATGGAGCACGGTTCTGCACCGCTTCGGGTTCAGGAAAGTAGGCAAGGACGATGAGTGAAGTAACTATCGAGTACTGCGGACAGTACTATCCTGTCCTAGACGCCAAGCCCTTCACCATCGGCCGAGAAGGCGACCTCGCCATCGACGACAATCCTTACTTGCACCGGCACTTCTTGACGGTTACCAAGCAAAGCGGGCTGTGGTGGCTTAATAACGTCGGTAGCCGGCTGACCGCGACGATTGCTGACCGAACTGGTGGCCTGCAAGCCTGGCTATCGCCAGAATCGAGCCTGCCCCTGGTGCTCAATCGGGTGGGCGTTGTTTTCACCGCCGGTCCCACCACCTACGAGCTATCGATTCTTGTTGCCCAGCCAGCATTCCGGCAGGCCTACATGGATTACGATGCTTCGGGCGAAACCACCATTGGCCCGGTGCTGCTGACCAGTGCCCAGCGGGCCTTGGTCGTTGTTTTGGCTGAACCGATGTTGCGCCGTGAAGGCACCGGCTTGAGTTCAATTCCCACGAGCGCCGCTGCCGCTGCCCGGTTGGGGTGGGGAATAACAAAGTTCAATCGCAAACTCGATAACGTCTGCGACAAGTTGGACAAGGCCGGCGTTGCTGGGCTGCGTGGGGGACCCGGAAAATTGGCCACGAACCGCAGGGCTCGGCTGGTGGAACATGCGGTGAGTTCGCATTTGGTGACTCGCGCAGACCTGACGATCTTGGACTTCGAAGTTCCCGACGAAGACTAGGCTGCCAGCCGCACGGCAAAGAGCAATGGCCCGGAAAGTCCCTCTAGGGAACTTTCCGGGCCATCGCTCTCAGGAAGCCTTAGCGCCGGCCAATAGTCCAGCCCAAACGCGGGGCCAGCGCTCGGCGTCGGCGGATCCGGGCCACACGTTTCGTGGGCTCTGCGGCCTCTGGCGCAGGAGCCGGAGTGTTACCCATGGCAGCGAGCAACGCGGTGACCACCGCCAATTCCTCGTCATTGGGGTTTCCCTTGGTGACGCGAATCTGCGGGGCAACAGTCGGCGCAGTGTTCTGTTCCATCGGAGTGCTCCTTTTTGGTTTTAGCTGGTACTAGGCGGGCAGGAACTGCTGCTTACAGCGGGATGTTGCCGTGCTTCTTTGGAGGCAGGGTGGCGTGCTTCTCGCGCAGTGCGCGCAGGCCGCGAACCAGCTGGAAGCGGGTCTCGCTCGGGGCGATGACCGCATCCACGTAGCCCAGCTCCGCCGCCTGGTAAGGGTTAAGCAGTTCGGCCTCGTAGTCGTCGATGATCTGCTTGCGGCGGGCCTCGACGTCTCCGCCTTCGGCTTCCACGGCGGCCAGGTCGCGGCGGTAGAGGATGTTCACAGCGCCCTGGGCACCCATCACGCCGATCTGCGCGGTAGGCCAAGCCAGGTTCAAGTCCGCGCCCAGCTTCTTCGAACCCATCACGATGTACGCTCCGCCGTAGGCCTTGCGGGTGATCACGGTCAGTTTCGGCACCGTGGCCTCGGCGTAGGCATAGAGCAGCTTCGCGCCGCGGCGGATGATGCCCTGGAATTCCTGGTCCTTGCCCGGCAGGAAGCCTGGCACGTCCACGAAGGTGAGGATCGGGATGTTGAAGGCGTCGCAATTGCGCACGAAGCGGGCAGCTTTTTCCGAGGCGGCGATATCCAAGGTGCCAGCGAACTGCATTGGCTGGTTGGCGACGATACCCACGGTGCGTCCTTCGATGCGGGCGTAGCCAATCATCACGTTCGGTGCGTACAGCGACTGCATTTCAAAGAAATGCTCGTCGTCGACAACCGACTCGATGACAGTGCGCATGTCATAAGGCTGGTTGGCAGAATCCGGGATGAGCGTATCGAGCTCCAGGTCCTCGGCGGTGACATCCAGCTCTTCATCGAATTCAGCAATCAGCGGATCCGAGAGATTGGAAGATGGGAGGAAATCGAGCAGTTCCTTGCAGAACTCCACGGCGTCTTCTTCATCGGAAGCAAGATAGGTGGCGGTACCGGTATTGGCGTTGTGCTGGCGGGCGCCGCCCAGGGTTTCCATGTCAATTTCCTCGCCGGTAACCGTCTTGATGACGTCCGGACCGGTGATGAACATGTGGCTGGTCTTGTCGACCATGATCACGTAGTCGGTCAGTGCAGGGGAGTACGCTGCACCACCGGCCGATGGGCCCATGATCAGCGAGATCTGCGGGACAACGCCCGAGGCATGGACATTGTTGCGGAAGATGTCAGCGAACATGGCCAGGGAAGCGACGCCTTCCTGGATGCGGGCACCGCCGCCATCCAGGATGCCGACAACTGGGCAGCCGTTGCGCAGCGCGAATTCCTGGACCTTGACGATTTTCTCGCCATTGACCTGGGACAGGGAGCCGCCATAGACGGTGAAGTCCTGGGAGTAGACGGCCACCAGGCGGCCATCGACGGTGCCGTAGCCGGAGACCAGGCCATCGCCCAATGGCTTCTTCTTCTCCATGCCGAAGGCGGTGGAGCGGTGGACTGCGAGGGCATCAAACTCAACGAAGGAGTCCTCGTCCATGAGCATTTCAATGCGTTCGCGGGCAGTGTGCTTGCCGCGGGAGTGCTGCTTTTCAATCGCGGCTTCGCCACTTGGCGCTTCAGCGAGCTTCTGGCGGCGGCGGAACTCAGCAAGCTTTCCGGCGGTGGTGGACAGGTCGATTGACTCGGCTGCCTCGGTTCTGCCCTGCGTCATGCCTTCGACTCCCTCGAGTTGTCTTCAATGTGTAGGAATGGCACAAGAAAAATGCCAACTAAGCCAGTCTAGCTGGGCAAACAGCTCATTTGTTTGTAGGAACCTTACAAAATGGCCCGATATCTGGTGCGTGGCACGCCAGAATAAGTTACTGAACAGTAGCTTAGTAGCGGATCATCGCGTAATCTATATCACATGACTAGTGAATCGCGCACTCTTATCGCACCTGTTCCCGGGAACCTGAAAAACCGCACCATCTTGATGAGCGGCGGTAGCCGCGGCATCGGCCTGGCCATCGCCTTGGCCGCAGCCAAGCAGGGGGCCAATGTCGTCCTGCTGTCCAAGACCGATACGCCGCATCCGACCCTGGAAGGGACCATCCACACCGCCGTTTCGCAGATCGATGAAGCAGGCGGCAAGGGCCTGGCCGTAGTTGGCGATGTCCGCGTGGACGCCGATGTGCAGCGCGCAGTGGAAGAAGCAGTTGCAAAGTTCGGCGGTATCGACATCGTGGTCAACAACGCCTCGGCCATCAACCTGGCCAAGACCGATCAGCTTGATATGAAGCGCTACGACCTGATGCAGGACATCAACGTCCGCGGCACCTTCCTGCTGTCCAAGTCCGCGCTCCCGTACCTGCGCGCATCCGAGCATGCCCATATACTCACCCTTTCCCCTCCGCTGAACCTGGATCCGAAGTGGGCTGGACAGCACTTGGCCTACACCATGGCCAAATACGGCATGTCGCTGACCACCCTTGGGCTAGCTGAAGAGCTGAAGGAAGATGGCGTCGGCGTGAACTCGCTCTGGCCGGAAACCTTGATCGATACCGCAGCCATCCGAAACCTGCCGGGCGGACAGAAAATGGTTCAGGGAGCGCGCGACGCTTCGGTGGTGGCAGATGCCGCCATGGCCATTCTTGCCAGCTCGCCAGCCGGAGTCAGCGGAAACTTCTTCACCGACGGCCAGGTGCTGACACTGGCTGGCGAGACGGACCTGGGGAAGTACACCTTGAACCCAGAGATCCCGCTGGTTGAAGACATCTTCCTCTAGGCGGACGAGGAGTTAAGACTAGGCGTAATAATCGGCCGGTGCCATAGGGTTGGACGTATGGAAAACCCGCATGGCACCGACCGCGCAGCTCTCGATTCCCGGATCTTCAACGAGCTCACCGCCCAGTTGGGATTGGGGCTGGTCAATCTCAAGCCAATCTCCGGTTCAACCAATACCGAGCTGGCGCAACTGGCTAGCAATGGCGAAGCCGGCCACCTCAGCGTGTACTTCACGGAGCACCAGCAGGCCGGCAAGGGGCGCTTGGGCCGTGAATGGGTAACCCCGGCAGGATCCTCCCTCACCGTCAGCGTCTTGGCGGTGCCCGGTCCAAGCTTCCCTGCCGAAGCCCTGTCCTGGTACACCATGCTTGCGGCCTTGGCCTGGAGCCGAGCAGCCGAGAAGATCGGCGGCGTTCCATTGGGTATCAAATGGCCCAACGATTTGCTGGCCGGCGAGCAGAAAGTCTGCGGCATACTGGCGCAAATGATTCCAACTGGCAACGGCTACGGGGTAGTGGTAGGAACCGGAATCAATGTGAACCAGAACCGGGACGAGCTTCCGGTGCCTACCGCGACTTCCCTGCGTTTGGCCGGCGCCCAGAACCTTAGCCGCACCGAATTGCTGGCTGAATACCTGAAGCAATTCGCAGCCTTGGATCAGAGTTTCCGCCAGGTCGGCGGCTTTGCCCAGATGCCGTTGCCGGGAAATAATGGAAAATCCTTGCGCCAGCTAGTCAGCGGCAAGCTGGCCACCCTGGGACATGAGGTGCGTGTGGAATTCCCCGACGGATCCACGTTAGTTGGCAACGCGGTCGAGTTGGGCGCAGATGGCTCATTGGTTCTGGAATATGGATCCGGGCAGCGCAAGCACGTGATGGCAGGCGACGTGCACCACGTACGGCGCGCCGACGGAAAGTATGCCTAACCAGACTTGGGTATTGGCCCGGGACTATTATTGGAAATGATGACCGAAGCACGGAGTCGAGAACAGGAGGGGCGAGGAACAACACGATGAAGTTGCCGCTGCATGAAAGGGAACGAGTGATTATCAAAACTCGTGAACATTCCCGAGTGCTGCGACAGCCCGTGGGAGCCTTCCTCGTATTGACTGCCCTGTGTACCTTCTCGTTGGGTTATCTTTCCCGGGACGATCTCTCGGACTGGCTAGCTGACAATGCGAATGTGTGGATGATCGTTTCGGTGGTCCTGTGGGCCGCATTGGTGCTCATCTGGAGCGTGATTCCATGGGCCCGGTGGTTACGCAGCCAAATCGTCTTGACCACCGAGCGGATCATGTTCCGACCCACATACAACGATGGCAAGCTGCAATCTGTAGGATTATTTACAGTTCGCGACCTAGTCGCGCACGGCAAGGCGAAAAACGCCATGACGCGTGCGGGAACCTTGGATATCGTGCTGAACCAGGGATACGTGAGACTCTCACATGTCCCCTCGGTACCGTATTTCCGTTCTCTGGCAATGGAGGCGATGGCGAACCTGCGCAGCAACCAGAATGTGGCGCACACCGAAACGACGAACAGTGAGGGCATGGGGGCATGAGCACCGAGCACACCAACACACCCCGAGCAGACTCTCCGCAGTCCGCCGCTGAGGCTGTCCGCGGCGCCCGCCAGCACCCTCCTGTGGCCACCCCTGCCGAGTCGGATCCAATTCTCGAACTTGCTGAGGCCATGGAAGGCCCCCTGCGCATTCCGGCCCACACCCCAGACGCTGTCCGCGACACCGTCGCCTCGCTGGAAAGGCGGCTAATCGGCGGCCAACGCGAATTCCGACGTCGAGAGGTCGCCTCCGAGGCTGGTGTTTCCCTGCACTCGGCGCGCAAGCTCTGGCGTGCCATCGGCTTCCCTGAACTCAGCGACGATGAAGTATTCTTCACCCAGGCCGACAAGGAAGCCCTGGGCACCATGGTGGGCATGGTCCGCGAAGGCAAGCTGACCGAAGAAACCGCCATTTCCCTGATGCGTTCGGTCGGCCAGATGACTGACCGCATGGTGGTTTGGCAGATCGAAGCCCTGGTTGAGGACATGATCGCCAACCAGAACTTGTCGGACCGCCAGGCCCGCCGCCAGCTTTTCAGCCTGCTGCCCGAAATCATTCCCGCCATTGAGGACTTGCTGCTCTACTCGTGGCGCCGCCAATTGAACTCCGCCGTGCACCGCATGGCATTGCGGGTGGAAACCGGTGTGGCTGCCTACAACCAAGACCGTGGCGACGCAGATGGCGGCACCCCGCTGCCACTGGCTCGTGCGGTGGGCTTTGCCGACCTGGTCTCCTACACTTCGCTTTCGCGCCGCATGAACGAGCGCACCCTGGCCCAGCTGGTGCAGCGCTTCGAAGCCAAATGCGCCGAAGTCATCTCCGTGGGCGGTGGCCGCCTGGTCAAGACCATCGGCGATGAAGTGCTCTACGTGGCCGAAACCCCGCAGGCCGGCGCCGAGATTGCGTTGTCCTTGTCGCGCGAGCTGGCCAAGGATGAGCTTTTCCCGCAAACCCGCGGTGCGGTGGTCTGGGGACGGTTGCTTTCGCGCCTGGGTGATATCTACGGTCCTACGGTGAACATGGCAGCTCGGCTGACCTCGCTGGCGGAACCAGGCACCGTGCTGACCGACGCGATTACCGCAAATACCCTGCGCAATGACGCCCGCTTCGTGCTCACCGCCCAGGAAATTACCGCGGTGCGTGGCTTTGGAGACATTCAACCCTATGAGCTCTCCGCAGGCGAGGGAGCAGGACTGGTGATTGACTAATGGCTAAAGAACCAGCACCGGTTCCGTTCATCCTTGCCGCGGCAGGGTTGACGGACGTGGGCCGGAAACGAACGCAAAACCAGGACCGCATCCTGATGCACGACATCGTGTACGCGGTAGCCGACGGCATGGGCGGTCACGAAGCTGGCGAGGTGGCCAGCCAGCTAGCGGTAGAAACCATGCAGGAAATCTGCACCTTCGCCAATAAGACTTCGGTTCGGAAACTGCCATCCGTGCCAGATGTCCAGCGCCAGGTGCAGCTGGCTGACGACCGCATTCGCGAAGCACTTGAATCGCGTGGCGGCACTACCTTGTGCGCATTAGTGCAGATCAAGACCCCGGGCAAAGGCCGGGACAACGTGACAGCTCCGCTTGCCGCCGTGCCACCGTGGACCTCAAGCTTCGCGATGACGCAGAACACTGACGTCATCTCCAAGATCACTCCGCAAATGCTGGAGAACCACCGCGCCAGTTTGGCTCCAGCTACCGAGCCGATCCCGTTGGTCACCGAAGAGATCCCGAGCCTATTGCTGGTCAATGTGGGAGACTCGCGCGGCTACCGGCTACGTGACGGCGCCCTGCAACAGCTGACCCGTGATCACTCGGCCGTGCAGGAAATGGTGGATGCCGGGCAGATCACCGAGCTGGAAGCCCGCAATCATCCGCACCGGAATCTGATTACCCGTGCTCTTGGCGCAGGCGCCGAAAGCCAGCCGGATCTCACCGTCTTGCAGCCACGCATCGGCGACCGCTACATGCTGTGCAGCGACGGGCTCTCGGGCGAACTGACCGAAGACATCTTGCAGACCTTGCTGGTGAACTACAAGGACCGCACCGAAGCGGCCAGAATTCTCACCGGGGCCGCGCTGGAAGCTGGCGGCCGGGACAACGTCGCGGTGATTGTCCTTGACGTGCTGGCAGCTGAGCCCGCGCAACCTGACGCACCTGGGAACTAGGGCTCCAAGCCAGCTAAACTGTCCGCCGGTGGGGCACAATTGAATACGTGAGTGAAAAAGACGTAACACCAGTTGAGGCCACCAACGTTCCGCCAGAAGCTGACAAGTCCCGCTATGAACAGCTGGTCGAGCAGATCCGTGCCCACCGCGAGGCGTATTACCAAAACGATGCTCCGTTGGTCTCCGACGTGGAATACGATGCGTTGTTCCATGAGCTTCAGCTGCTTGAGGCAACCTATCCCATCCTGGCTGGACAGGACTCGCCCACGCAGGAAGTCGGCGGCGAAGTTTCCGCCGCCTTCGCATCGGTCACCCACGCAAGCCGCATGTACTCGCTGGAAGACGTTTTCTCACTCGATGAGCTCGAAGCGTGGCTCGAACGTGCCCAGATCAATGCCGAACGCTTGCACCCGCAGACCCCGGTCAAGTGGTTGTGCGAAGTCAAAATCGATGGCCTGGCCCTGAACCTGACCTACCGTGAGGGCAAGCTGGTTCGCGCGGCTACCCGCGGCGACGGCACCACCGGTGAAGATGTTACCCACAATGCTCTGACCATCGGCGATATCCCGCAGGAGCTGTCCGGCTCCGGCTGGCCTGAAGAATTCGAAGTCCGTGGCGAAGTCTTCATTGCCACCGATGACTTCAACAAGTTCAACGAAGCATTGATTACGCAGGGCAAGGCGCCTCTGGCCAACCCGCGCAACGCGGCCGCCGGGTCCTTGCGCCAGAAGGACCCGGAACAGACTGCCAAGCGTCCGCTGCGCATGTTCGTGCACGGCCTTGGCCGCAGCCGCGATTTCAACCTGGCTGAACAGTCCCAGGCATATGAGCTGATGCGCAACTGGGGTCTTCCGGTTTCGCCCTACGGCCGCGTTGTCGGCAGCCGTCAGGAAGCCAAGGACTACATTGCCGAGCACGGCGAGAAGCGCCACGATTTGATCCATGACATCGATGGCATCGTAATCAAGGTCGATGACCTGGCCACCCAGGAACAGCTGGGCTACACCTCGCGTGTTCCACGCTGGGCCGTAGCCTACAAGTACCCGCCAGAAGAAGTGCACACCAAGCTGCTGGACATCCAGGTCCAGGTGGGGCGCACCGGCCGCGTGACGCCTTTCGGCGTGATGGAACCGGTCCTCGTCGCTGGCTCCACCGTTGCGCGCGCGACCCTGCATAACCAGGAAGTCGTCAAGGCTAAGAACGTCAAAATTGGCGACACCATCATCCTGCGCAAGGCTGGAGACGTCATCCCGGAAATCGTTGGCCCGGTGCTTCCATTGCGTGAAGGCAACGATGACCTGCGTGATTTCGTCATGCCTACCGAATGCCCTTCCTGCGGGCAGCCACTGGCGCCGGCCAAGGAAGGCGATGTGGACATTCGTTGCCTCAACGCTGAATCCTGCCCGGCCCAGCTCACCGAACGCGTGGCCTACCTCGGCGGACGCAGCGCACTGGATATTGAAGCACTTGGCTACGAAGCAGCAGCGGCCCTGACCAGCGGTCCGGGTGAGGATCCTGCAACCCAGGGCGGCATCATTTTGCCTGCTGGCCCCGGCCCGCTGAAAAATGAAGCTGAACTGTTCAATCTCAAGGACATGCTCGATGAGCTTGGCGAGGTCAAGGTATGGCGGGAAAAGCGTTCCAAGGGGGAAGGCACCGGCAAATTCGAGCTGGTCCCGTACTTCTACTCCAAGGCCACCGCCAAGAAGCCGTCGGTACCAACCAAAAGCACCATGAAGCTGCTGGATGAGCTGGAAAAGGCCAAGGGCAACCCACTGTGGCGCGTGCTGGTGGCATTGTCCATCCGTCACGTTGGCCCGAACGCTTCGCGGGCCATTGCCACCCGCTATGGTTCCATGGATGCCCTGCTTGGAGTACTGGACTCGGGCAACGCCGAGGCTGAACTGAGCGAAATCGATTCCGTCGGTTCGATCATTGCCGAAGCACTGGTGGACTGGTTCAAGGTGGATTGGCACCGCGAAATTGTCGCCTCCTGGCAGGCCGCCGGGGTGAAGATGGAAGACGAGCAAGATGCGAACATCACCAAGAACCTCGAAGGCTTGGCCATTGTTGTGACCGGTACCTTGGACAACTATTCTCGCGATACCGCCAAGGAATCGATCATTGTCCGCGGCGGCAAGGCGACCGGCAGCGTCTCGAAGAAGACGGACTTCCTGGTGGCCGGCGAAGCCGCAGGTTCAAAGCTGGACAAGGCCCAGTCCCTGGGTGTTCCGGTACTGGACGAAGCCGGATTCGGCGTCCTGCTTGAACAAGGCCCAGACGCAGCGCGCGAGGTAGCCCTCGCCGCACCAACGGAAGGTTAGAAATGGACCGTGCAGTAACTCATGATCCGCTGGTAATGGTGGCCCGCCGGGCTGCCGCCGCCGGCGCTGAAGTACTCAGCCGCCGCGATGAATCCCAGTTCAATCTCACCGACAAGTCGGCGGCCGGGGACTGGGTGACCGACTTCGACCGCGCCGCCGAGGAAGCGATTCGCGCGGCCATCCTGACTTCCCGGCCCAACGACGAGTTGACCGGCGAGGAATATCCTAGTGCCAAGCCTGCGAACCCTAGCGGCTTGCGCTGGAGCATTGATCCGCTGGATGGCACCACGAACTTCGTGCGCAACATTGCCTATTACTGCTCCTCGGTGGGCGTCTGCCAACGCAATGATGATGGCAGCGAGACCTGGGTAGCTGCGGCCATTGTCGCCCCTGCATTGCAGGTGGAATACTTCGCCGGCAAGTCATTGGGCGCCTGGAAGCTTGACCTGCGTTCCGGAAAGCTCACCGGGCTCACCGGGCCGGCAGAATCTGAGACCAAGATCCTGGCAACTGGCTTTGGTTATGATTCCCAGCGCCGCCAGTTCCAAGCCCAGGTACTTGGGCAAATGCTCCAAGACTACGTAAATGTGCGTCGCCTCGGCTCGGCCGCGCTGGACCTGTGCCTGGTGGCTGAGGGGTCTTTGGACGCCTACGCCGAATATGGCACCCAGGAATACGACTGGGCTGCCGGCGCGCTGATTGCCGAAGAAGCCGGATGCCAGGTAGGCCGGCCCAGCAGCAACCCGGGCTGGCAGTACGCTGGACTGGTAGATCCAGCCAAGCTCGCGGAGCCGAACGCTTAAAGAAGCAATGCTGCCATCCACTGATGCGCATAATGGATGGCGATGCCCACGGCTACACCGCCGCACACCTGTGTGGCGGTGTGCTGGTAGCTGCGGATGCGGGCCCAGGAAAGCACCGCTAGGAAGAACACCACTAGCGGCATCATTTCGATCTGCTGTCCCGCCACCTGCAAAACAACGTAGGTGCCCACAGCCAGGTGCACCGAGACCTTCCACCAAAAATTGATCACGGCAACAAACGCCAATCCCAGCAGGATACTGAGCACTTCGAGGAAGATCCCGGTAGTGGCATCCATGATCAGCAGCACGAGCAGGCCGCACAAGATCAATCCTGCGGTGTAGGCGTAAATCCCATGCCGCTGGTGCCGCACGGTCACGTGCATATCGGTGACCTTGCCCCGCAGTTTAGCTCCGGCCAGGATCAGCCACGGAATAATCGTGGTGAACAGGGCAGCAACAAGCGACTCGATCCAGCGCACCGAAGAATCCCGCAATGGCGTTGCCAGCAGCAGCACGGTCGCCAAGATGATGGGGGAGAGCAGGTGCGAAACCACTAAGGCGATTTTTCGCACCGCAATTGGGTAGCTGGCTGGCGAGGTCTGCTGCATCGGGGTCATTGGCCTTGATATGGGTAGCGGTTTACTGCCGTCTAAGCGACTAATCCACTGTACATGCAGTTCCGGCGCCAAGTGCCTCCGGCGGACGCCGATCAGTCCTCGGATCCAACTTCCAATCCAGCACCGCTCATGGTGCCGCGCGTGCCGGTAAGCGTTGCAAGCGCAGCTTCCCGTTCGGACATCGCGCAGGGAGCCTCGTCGGTGAATCCGCGAGGCCTGCGAATCCCGTTCAAGAATCCAATGTCCTGCTAGGTGACGCCCCATTTGATGGTGGATCGTCCAGTCTCCTCGAAATCGGGCTTGCCAATGAAGATTCCCCAAGGAGTCAGATGGGTCTGGAAACCAAGTTCTCCAACCAAGTGGTCAACGACTTCTTGGCGCTGGACTTCTGCATGGGCGTTGGCTGGCATCGGCAGCGGGTCCAGGGTGGCAACCGGCATCTTCCATTGCTGGCCAAGCAAATATAGGCTCAACTGGACGACCAGAATACAAGCCACGGGGATGGGGCCGGCATGCTCAGGATTTCGACGCTCATCATGAAAGTCAGCGTGATTTCAGCGGTGCTCATTGCCGTGGCCACTGCTGGAATCCTGTTCGCCGTAGCCAATCCGAATAGCGTGGCAGACAAATATTGCGAAGCTGAAGGTCCGCAGCTGATTTATGATGAGGGAGAACAGGAAACGACAGTCATTGTGGCGGCCTCCGCCCCTGCCTGCCACCTGGGCTTGCCGGCCGGAACCGAATACTCCGTAACCTTGGAGCGAGGCGAAGCCAAATCGGATCAAGGTCCGGATCTGAAGATCCCGGTTAATGCCGATGGTTCATTCAGCCACGAACTTCCGGTGGATGCCAGTGAATTACCCAGTCCGATGACCGCCATAGTCGAGGCGCAGCCGCAGACCGCAGAATGCGAAGAGGCCAATTCCTGCGCGGTGCGCCAATGGAGTGTGGTTATCGAGCCACGAGGCCGGTAGCAAGCAGGCTCAACCTTGCGCCTTGACCAGATAGTCGTTGCGGATCCGGATCAGCTTGGGCAGGTACCAGCCAAGCACGAGCCGTTCGGCTAGCCATCCCAAGGGACCGAACGGAGCACTGAAGCGGATCTTGTCGACCATCAACGTCCCGTGAGCCGACTCATGGAATTCATGGACATGGTGGAAGGACTTGAAAGGACCTCGCACCTGCTGGTCGGTGAAGGTGCGCGGGGCGTCCAACTCGGAAATCCTGGACGTCATCCGGAAGGGAATCCCGAAATGCTTGGCACGCCAGGTAACTTGCTCTCCCAGGCCGATAGTTCCGCTGGTAACTCCAGCCACTGCCTTTTCCTGCGAGTCGGCCATTGATCCGGTATGCGCGTCGATGCTCAACGACTTTTCGAAGAGCTCGGCACGGCTAACGCTGGCTTGCGTAACGCATTCAAAGTAGACGGCCATAGCTAAAGTATGCCACTGGCTGGGAGTTCTAGCGGACGGCTAGGTCTACAACGGTTAATTCTTCGGCCGCATCATCGTAGTAATCACGCAGCTTCAGCCCCTTGGCTGCCGCTTCATCAACTACTACCACGGCATCCTGATGCAGCTGCAGGACAGATGCCGGGCAGGAAGCTGACAGTGGCCCCTCTACGGCAGCCGCAATGGCTTCGGCCTTGCCCGCACCCACGGCCACCAGGACCAAGCGGCCGGCGTCAAGAATAGTGCCTAGGCCCTGGGTGACGCAGTGGGTAGGAACGTGCTCAATGCCGTCGAAGAAACGGGCATTGTCTTCACGGGTGTTCGCCGCGAGGCGCTTGATGCGAGTGCGGCTTCGCAGCGCGCTGCCTGGTTCGTTGAAGCCCAGATGCCCATTGGATCCGATGCCCAGAATCTGTACGTGGATGCCACCGGCCTGGGCGATGGAGGCATCGTACGCCCGGGCCGCCGCCTCGATGGCTTCCACGGATGCGGCCATGCCCTGCGGTACATGCAGGGAGTGCGCAGGCAAGCCGATGACATTGCAGACCTCGTTGATCAGCGTCTGGCGGTAGGACTGCTCGTGGGTGTCCGGGATCCCGATGTACTCATCCAGCGCGAACCCCTGGGCATCGGTGAAGTCAGCGCGTCCTTCTTGCACGGCCCGGGCCAGCTCGCGGTACAAGCCCAAGGGCGATGATCCGGTCGCCAGTCCCAGCATGGAAGGAGCTCCAGCACTGTGGTGGGCGAGGCCTGCCAGGACGTTGTCGGCCGCGATTTTGGCGACTTCTCCGGGGGACGAACCAATCAGAACGCGCATGAAACTACAGTCCAATCATTAGTAATTCAGGAGGCCGGCTTGCTCTGCACGGCTTGGATGCAGCAGCATCGCATGCCGGCACTGATCCATTTTTGCAGTTTATTGCCGTGCTAGCACTTTTGCGACTCAAAGACCTGCAACATCTCAAGCACGGTGCGTGCCAGCACCGGAGAAGCGCCGTAGGTGGTGATATCCGCTCCCGCGGCCGGCCAGCCGAAATTGACGATGAGTACCTGCGCTCCGGCCTCGCGCAGTGACTCGGCCACTTCATGCGCCTCATGGGACGGGGATAATCCCCGGGCTGCAAGAAGCACCTTGCTCCCACGGGCAACGGCGCTCGGCGGTACGGTGTGCGCAACGCTGGATAGCCCCCACGGAACGTGCCCCACCGCCATGTTGCTTTCGGAGTCCAGCTGTACCAGTTGGGCCGGAGCCGGGCTCATTTTCCATGAGGCTACTGCGCTGGAGAGTTCGAAGGCCTGTGCCCAATCACCTGTTGGCAGGTCGACCGGTGGCGCGGCGGCATCCCCGACCCGGTAGTGCCGGGCGAGCGTGGAAGTGCGTTCTGCCGCCTCGCGCAACCGAACCAGGCTCAGCGTCCCATCTTCGGCGGCCTGGATTATGGCGTCGATGACCTCTTCGTATGCTTTTTGGCTCATGTCGGTGCCCAGGCACAGCAGGTCGGCTCCGGCACGCAGGGACCGGACCGCTGCCACCGGGATGCCGGTCTGCGCGCTGGCGCCGGCCATGTCCAGCGCATCGGTGACCACTACGCCGTCGAAGCCCATCTTGCCGCGCAGCAGGTCTTGGAGAATGGCCTCGGAGAATGTGGCCGGGTTGTGCGCGTCCAGGGCCGGAACCATGATGTGGCTGGTCATGATCGCTGCTATGCCGATGGCGATGGCGGCGTTGAAGGGAGCGAGCTCGCGCTCGGCGAGCAGTTCGGGTCCTGCCATGACAACGGGCAAGGAGAGATGCGAATCGGTAGCGGTATCACCGTGGCCCGGGAAATGCTTGGCGCAGGCAGCTACCATCTCTCCTTGCAACCCCACGGTGAAGGCCGCGGCATGTGCCGCTACCTTGTGCGGGCTGCTGCCGAAGGAACGTACACCGATCACCGGGTTCTGCGCGTTGCTGTTCACATCGGCATCCGGTGCCAGGTTGAGGTTGAATCCGTAATCGCGCATTTCTCGGGCTATGGCCCGGGCACTGGCCCGGGTGAGGTGCAGATCGTTTATCCGGCCCAGCACCGCATTACCGGGATGGCTGGAACCTGTACGGTAGTGCAGCCTGGTGACGTCTCCGCCTTCTTCGTCCAGGGCAACAATGGCCTCGGGCGCAATCCGCCGGATATGCCCCATCAGGGAAGACAGCTGTTCCTTGCCTTGTATGTTCCCGCCGTAGATGCACAGCGAGCCCAAACCGGATGCCAATTCTTCGGCGACCCATGATGGCAGGGTGGTGCCCGAGAAGCCTGGCATGAGCACTGCCCGGGCCAGATCGCGCAAAGTCGGGTTTCCGTGGTAGTTTTCCATGCTTTATCCCTTGACAGCCCCGCCGACCAGGCCCGATGACATCCGGGACTGGACCAGCAGGAAGAAAATAATGACGGGCACCGCAACCAGGGTCGAGGCAGCCATGACCATGCCCCAATCGGTTTCCCTGGTTGCTGATGCCTGGATGAAAGACCGCAGCCACAAGGGCAGCGTCTTGGCCTGGTCCTCGGTCATGGCTACCAGCGCCACGGTGAATTCATTCCATGCCTGCAAGAAGGCGTAGACACCGGAAGCTACCAGGCCCGGGGCCAGCAGCGGGAAGGTGATCTTCAAGAAGGCCTTGGTGCGGGACAAGCCGTCGACCATGGCCGCTTCTTCCAGTTCCACGGGAACCCCCGCGACGAATCCACGCAGCATCCAGATGGTGAAAGGCACGACTGCCGCGGCGTAGAGGACCGTCAATCCTAGGACGGAATTGAGCATATTGACACTGGACATCATCTTGTATTGCGCAATGAACATGCCTTCTGCGGGAAGCATCTGGATCAGCAGCAGCGCAAGGATGAACGATTTGCGTCCGCGGAAGCGGAATCGGCTGATAGCCAGGGCACCGAGGAATGCCACAAACAGGCAGACCAGCACCGTGCAAAGAGTCACTGCCAGTGAAACGCCCAGGGCTTGTAGGAAGCCGCCATCGGAGAGCACCGCGGCGAAGTTGTCGAAGGAACCGCCCAAGGGCAGGAAGGCAGGGGTGCTGGATTGCAACGCGGTGTTGGAGAGCATCGAGGAGTTGAGCATCCAGTAAACCGGGAAGGCCCAGATGAAGGCCGCGATCAGGGCCAGCGCAGCGGCAAGGCCTCCTGCAAGCTTGGTGCGCATCAGTTTTCTTCCTTCATCAGCGAGCGGACGTAGTACCAGCTGATTCCGACGGTGATCAGCAGCATCAAGATGGAAACCGCACTGGCGACGCCGAAAGATCCCGAACCGACACCGGCCTGGTAGATGTAGGTACCCAGCAAATGCGTTTCGTTGGCGACACCGCCGGCATCCTGCAGCAGCTTGATCTGCGTGAACACCCGGAGGTCCCAGATCAGCTGGAGCAGCATGACGATGGAAAGCACCGGTGCGATGACCGGCATGATGATCAGCCTGGTCTGCTGCCATCCGGTGGCGCCATCCATGGCGGCAGCTTCGAGCATTTCCTCGGAAATCTGCGTCAACCCGGCATAAATGCTCAAAGCGACAAAAGGCACCGAGGACCAGATGACGATGACCAGCGCGGTGATGAAGAATGTCGTGGGCTCGGCCAGCCAGTTGTGCCCCTGGGCATCGGCACCGAGCTTGACCAGCACCCAGTTCAACAGCCCGTTTCTCCAATCGACAATCCAGACCCAAACTGTCATGGAAGCCACGATCGGCATGGCCCAGGCCAGCAGCAGTGCAACCTGCAAGATCAGGCGGAATGCCGTATGCAGTTGCTTCATCAGCAGGGCCAGCAAGAACCCCGTGGCAACCGTGAGGCCTGCGGCCAGGAAGCAGAACAGCAGGGAACGGCCGAGCACAATCCAGAAATTCGCGTCGCTGAGCAGCTGGATGTAGTTCTTCAATCCGACCATTTCTGGCGGTTGGCCGAACTGCTGCTTCAACCCGAATTCCTGGAAACTGGTCACCAGCTGCCAGCCCACCGGGTAGCCAAGGGCAAGAGCGAGCAGGATGATCGCGGGAAGTATCAGCAACCAGGCACGTGATCGCGGGGCCTTGTTGGCCGCCACTTGGGCGGCAGGGGGCCGGTCCGAGGCCGTATCGGGCACGGTGAGCTGGGAAGTCATGGGTAGAGATCCTCGATAGACGGTGGAGGGAGGGAAGGGATCTTCCGGTGCCGCTGGCGGCCGAGCGCCGCCAGCGGCGCCCGGCAACCTGCTGCTATTCGAGGTTCAGCATCGGGGTGATCTTGGCGTCGTATTCTTCAGCCAGGGACTTCAGATCCGTTGCCGTGGCGATCTTGCCGAAGAATTCCTCGAGTACCTGGTTGGTTTCCACGGCTGCCCAGCCCGGCGCCGCGGGGGTCAGCTTGGAGTTCTTCATGGCTTCCACCGCGGTGGTGGCGAAGGCATCATCGCCCAGTGAGGCGGAGTACTCGAGGTTTCCCGGGCCCAGACCATTTTCGCCCAGCATCGTCTGGTAGTCCTCGGAGAAGATGATGCGCAGCAATTCCTTGGAGAGTTCCGGGTTCTGGCTCTTGGCCGAGATGCCGATATTCGAGCCGCCGGCCAGAACCGGCGCCGGGTTGCCGTCGTTGCCAGGCAACGCGAAGATGCCGAACTTGTCCTCGTTCCATTTGCGGGCTTCCTTGCCATCGGCCTTGGCCAAATCTCCGATGGACCAGCGGGCCCAGTTAGGCGCCATGATGGTGGCCGCGTTCAGCTCGGTTTTTCCGGTGGGCTTGCCAGCTTCGTCCAGGATCTGGTCGGCATCATTGATGTACAGCCACGGGGATACGTCCTTGGCATCTGCTGGCGCGTGGGAAGCATCCTGGTAGATGGCCTGCAGCTGTTCCAAGCCCTTGAGCGTATTGGCATCGGCAAGGGTGGAGACCCATTTATCGCCGTCCTTCCGGGCCAGGTCCCCGCCATTGGCGAAGATCCAGGACACGGCATTGCGCCAATCCTGCCCGCCGAGGAAGAAGCCCGAGAAATTCTTGATGCCACGTGGATTCTGCGAGGCAATGGACTTGGCCGCGGCGTTGAATTCATCCAAGGTCGTTGGAGCCTTCACTCCGGCTTCCTCCCACAGGTCCTTGCGGTAGAACATGAATCGCGAACCCGCATAGTAGGGAAGCGTGTATTTGGTCCCGTCAACGCTGCCGGCTTCGACGAAGGACGGGATCAGGTTCGATCCGCCCAGGTCCTCGTACATCTCGCTGAGATCGAGGAACGCGCCGATCGAGGTGAACGTCGGTGATTGGGTGTTGCCCATCTCGACGACATCCGGAGTGTTATTGGCATCCGGAAGGGCGGTGGTCATTTTCGTGACCAGATCTCCCCAGCCCTGCTCCTCGATCTTCAGCGAAGCCCCGGTCCGTTCCTTGAAGGTGTCCTTCAGATAGGCGCGGAGGTCATCCGGGGTGTCTGCGCCGGCCAGCCACAGGGTGATGGACTTGTCGGCATTTGCCTCCTTGTCCATTTGAATCGCGGGCGCGGCGGTATCGCCGCCAGTTCCGCCGCAGGCGGTCAGCCCCATGACTGCGGCTAGGGCCGCGGCTAGGGACAGCATCGTCTTCTTCACGTCAATGGTTCCTCTCGATAAAAGTGTTGCGAGTGAATTCGGAAAATCAGGTTGGCATTGCACAGGTGCGATAGGCTAGGCCACCCCCAATTCGTTGAACAGCACGTTCGCTGCCGCGCCACGCAGGACGATATCGTCCGGATGGGTGGAGAGGTGGACCGAGAAGAGGCCGCGTTGCGCGGAGTTGGTGCGTGCCGCGATGGTTTCGCGAACTGCATCGAGCAGCTCGGAATCGACAAAGCGGGCAGGTCCGGCGAGCACCAGCTCCTGCAGATCCAGTACCGAGACAATCGGGGCGAGAACGATGCCAAGGCGCTCGCCCGCCTCGGCCAAGACGGCGCTTCGGTGGGCGCCTTCCGCTACATCTTCCGGGCGCTGGTCCAGCGCGCGGCGAATAGCCGGTATGGAAGCCCAGGTTTCGACGCAGCCGTGCTTGCCGCAGACGCATTCCGGTCCCTGGTCGGTACCGACCACGACGTGGCCGATTTCGCCCGATGCGGCATTCGCGCCGCGGACCCTGGAGCCGTTGGCAATGGTTCCGCAACCGACACCGCGCCCCAGCTTGACCAGCATCATGTGGGGGCTGTCGTTGCCGGCGGTGTGCTCACCCATGACGGCGCCGTCCGCGTCATTGAGTACATGGGTGGGAAGCCCGAAATGCCCGGAAAGGATTTCCTGTAAATCCAGATCGGTCCATCCGAAATTCGGTGCGGTGAGCACAAGTCCCCGGTCTGTGACGATTCCGGGGGTTCCGACGCCGATGCCAATGACATGCTCGGTGGCAGCGGCAACCGCGCGAGCGGTGAGCGCAACCACCTGTTGGGTGGCCGCGTCGCCCTTCTCGTCGTTGGTTTCCAGCTCAACCCGGGTCAGCACGTTTCCGTCCACGTCCATGACGGCCGCGCGCATGACAGCCGAATCCGCCAGATCGACAGCGATGATCTGCAGCCCTTGGCGATTGACATCCAGCAGAATGCCGGGCTTGCCTGGCCGGCTGCCGCTAGAGGTTCCCACCTCAACCACGTGGCCGCGGGAGAGGAGCTCGGAAACGAGATCCGAGATCGTGACCCGGGTAAGCCCGATGGCACGGGAAAGGTCTGCCCTGCTCATCGGACCCTGCGCGTGGAGGTGCTGGAGCAACAGCGCAAGATTGCGTTCCCGCCCGTGGGACGGGAGCGATGCGGTGCGCCGGGCCATGGTTCGTAGGCTGCCATCGGATGGATTCATAAGTGTTAGTTAACTTTACTAACAAACTTTTGACAAGAGATTTTTGAAATAAATTCACGGAGGCCCATCTCCGCCAATCCGTAGAGCTGCGGTGAACCTGCAAGCAACTGCGTCCCGCTTGCGATGAACGGAAGCTGTCAAAGTGCTGGCCTGCATCCCGGAAGGCCCGCACTGCGGGCAGGTTACCGGAGCCCGTGGAATGCGCAGCGGTTCAAGGACCAGGCGCAAGGTGGCACACTTTAATCACTATGACTTTGAATGAGGATTTTCGAGCAATCGACGGGGAGCTCACCGTCGAGCGCGCCACGCCTGCCGATTACCAGTGTGTGGGGGAGCTGACCGCCGAGTCCTACTTTGCCGCTGGGCATTTCAGCAGCCCGGAGGACGAGTACCTGAACTTTGTTCGCAAGGTGGCCCAGCGTGCAGCGCAGAGCGAAATCTATGTGGTGCGCCGAGCCGGTGTGATTATCGGTTCCATGACCTTGATCCGCGCGGGCAGCGACTATGCGGACATCGCCCGAGCAGACGAACTGGAAATCCGCATGCTCAGCGTTGATCCCGCCGCGCAGCGCAGCGGTGTTGGCCGGACCATGGTGGTGGCCGCCATCGAACGGGCACGGCTCCTTCCTGGAATCAACGCCGTCTCCCTGACTACCGGCAGCAGCTGGGTTTCTGCCCGGAGCCTGTATGAATCCCTCGGATTCGTCCACTATCCCGAACGCGACTGGGTTGTGCCGGACACCGATATCGAATTGGTTGTCTACGCCTACAGCCTGCGGCCAAGATAGATCAGCCAAGAACCAGGTGAACCGCCCATGACTTCGGCTGGCACACGTTGTGGTCTGTCTGAGCGCGTGAATAGAATGGCGCCATGAGTGCTATTCGCCGAAGTGTTGCCGCCCTGTCCGTTGCGTCTCTAGCCATGGGCGCACTAAGTGCCTGCAGCGCCGGCGCCCCAGACCCAGCGCCTTCGGCCGATGCGCTGGTATCCGCCATGAATAGCGGCGATTTCGGCGGCGTGCAATTCGCTGGATTCAGCCCAGAAGACGCCACTAAAGCCCAGGAAACGGCTTTTGGCACCATGGGCGAAATCAAGCACGAGAGCACCGTTCGTTCGGTGGCCGAAGACGAAGAAGAGCAAGATGGGGTCAAGACAGCTACCGCGAGTATCACCACGGTGTGGGATGTCGACAAGTCAGACAAGGATCTGAGCTATGACACCCGGGCTGTATGGGAATTCGACAAGGAATCCGATTCCTGGAAACTGCGCTTTGACCCGTCAATTCTCGCCCCTGAATTTGAAACCGGCGACTACCTCAAAGCGGCTTTCGACCCTGCAGCACGTGGCAACATCACGGATGCAGAAGGTGAAAGCATTGTCTCCAACCGGCCGGTGATCCGTGTCGGCATGGATAAGACCCATGCCGAAAAGGAGAACTGGGAAAGCTCAGCGAAGAAGCTGGCCAAGCTGGTGGATATCGACGAAGAAGCCTACGTGCAACGCGTGATGGCCGCTGGCGACAAAGCGTGGGTGGAAGCAATTGTCTTGCGCGATGACGCAACGCGGGAAGTTACCGACGAGGAAATCAAGGGCATCCCGGGTGCCAACTTCCACAACGACGAGCTGCCGTTGGCGCCCACCCGGTCCTTCGCCCGTCCACTGCTGGGCAGCGTTGGAAAGGCCACCGCCGAGAATATCGAGAAGTCCGAAGGCAAGGTCAAGGCCGGTGACCAGGTAGGCCAGTCGGGATTGCAGGCCGCCTACAATGACACTCTCTCGGGAACCGCCGGAGTTTCAGTGTCGCAGTACAACGCTGAACATGAAGCGGTAGCGGAACTGTTCACCACCGCCCCGGCAGCTGGCAAGGATCTGAAGACCACGTTGGACACCGGTATGCAGGAATCCGCGGATGAACTGCTGGCCGAGGCTGAATCGAACTCGGCCATTGTGGTCATTCGTCCCTCTGACGGCAGCGTCCTCGCTGCCTCCTCGGGTCCGGTTTCTTCCGGAATGAACACCTCCTTGCAAGCCTCGTATGCACCGGGTTCTTCCTTCAAGGTCGTTAGCGCCTTGGCAATGCTGCGTGAAGGAGCAACACCGGGCACCGAGGTCAAGTGCCCGGCAACCACGGTGGTGGATGGCAAGAGCTTCAAGAACTATGACGGCTACCCTGCTTCCGCGGTAGGCACCATCCCGCTTTCCGAGGCTATCGCCCAGTCCTGCAATACGGTCTTTGTGGATCAGGGAAAGGAAATTGGCGGCAAGAACCTGGCTGACGCCGCAGCGGCCCTCGGCTTGCTGGCAGAAGACGGGACCGGTGCCGGTGCAGTTTTCGGTTCGGTGCCCGAAGATTCCGAAGGCACCACCCAGGCCGCGAACATGATCGGCCAGGGCGTGGTGGAAGCATCGCCACTGGGCATGGCCACAGTGATGGCGTCGATCCAGGCGAAGTCCACCGTGCAACCCAAGCTGGTACTGGCGCCAGAACCCCAGGCCCCTGCCAAGCCGGCCTCCACGCTGAGCGAAGAGGAAGCCGAGCAGCTGTCCACCATGATGGCCGAGGTCGTGGACCATGGAACCTTGAAGGATCTGAAGGCAGTGGGCAGCGGCAAGATCATCGGCAAGAGCGGCACCGCCGAATACGACAGCGAAAAGAACGCCCACGCCTGGGCCATCGCCGCCCAAGGCGATCTGGCGGTTGCCGCGTTCGTCGAGGATGGAGATGGCGGAGCCCAGTCGGCCGGACCGCTGGTGAAGTCAATGCTGGAGGAAGCCGCGAAGTAGCGCCGCGAGGCGCTGGTCAGCCCCGCTGGGCGAAGTATTCGTGGGAGAGTAGGCTCAGCTGCACTTGGTCGTGGAATTCTCCGTTATGGAAGTACACCTCCCGTTGGCGTCCCTCCTGGGTATACCCGGCTTTTTCATATGCCCGAATGGCCCTCTGGTTGAAGGCCGCAACGCACAGGCTGATCCGGTGCAGCCCCAACTCGCGGAAACCGTAGCCGGACATCAACGCAGTGGCGCGGGTGCCGAAACCCTGGCCGACGAAGTCCGGGCCAAGCATCACCGCCAGCTGCGCGGCACGATGCGGCAACTGGCCGCCATGGAGCGTGATGTGCCCGATGAAGGTACCGGTGCCGCGCTCGAATATGCTGAAGCCGGCATCGCCGGAAGAGGGCTTGTTGTCGCTCCACTGGGCGAACATTTCCACGAGCGGAGTCCCGGGACGCGGTTTGATGGTTCGTTGCTGGAGCACCGCCCAGGTCGGGTCGTTCCACCACCCGGCCATGACCGAGAAGTCCTCGTGCTCAGACTCGCGCAGTTCAATGGCGGCATCTTGCAGCAGGCTCTGGCCGTACTGCTGCGCCTGCTCGACTTCATTCCACGGCTCATGTGTGTGCATGAAACCATCGTAGGAGCTATCAGCTGGCCAAAGAACCATTGCGCCAGCACTTGTGCCTAATCCAAGCAATTGACAGACTATGCTCATGGGAATCGTCTACAACACCACTATGTCTCCAACCAAGACCGAGTTGGTGGCAGCCTGGCTGGCCAAGCAGGAGTTCTACACCGGTCAGAGTGCTCCGAAACTTGAAAGTGTCGGCGGATTCCGCCTGGAAGACCCGCAGGGTGAAGTCGGTATCGAGTTGAGCTTCTACGCTGACCACTCCGATACCTCTGACGTGATTTACCACGTTCCGCTGACCTATCGGGACGCCCCGGTTGATGGCGCTGAACGGTACCTTGTGGGAACGAGCGAGCACGCGATTCTGGGCCCTCGCTATGTCTATGACGCCGCCGGCGACCCCATCTTCATCGCCCAGGCCCGGGAACTTTTGGCCGGGAAAGCCACTCCGCAGCACCGGTACGAGTCCTTTACCGAGGATCCGCGGATCCTCGTCTGCGGAGAGTCCCAGGGCAAAGACGCGGTGATCATCCGCAAACCGGCAGCCGGTGATCCAACCGAAGCCGGTGTTATCGGGATCTGGCAGAACGCCCTCGGGCAGGATCTGAGCGGTTTGGTATTGCGCACAGCATAACTAATGCCCCGCATATAGGCTTTGGGGCGGGCGCGTAAGGGATAGACTTGTCTATGAAACCCAACCGCCATTCTAGGGAGATATATGTCTGCCATCAGCCGTGAGGACGTTGTGCATCTGGCACACCTTGCCCACATCGAGATGAGCGACGCAGAGCTGGACAAAATGACCGGTGAACTCGACGCTATCGTCGGTGCCATCGCGTCCGTCAGCGAAGTCGCCGCCTCCGACGTCCCAGCCACCAGCCACCCGATCCCGCTGACCAACGTGTTGCGCGAAGATACGGTGGGGCAGACGCTGAGCATTGAAGAAGTTCTGCTCAACGCGCCGGATTCGGACTCGGACCGCTTCAAGGTCCCGGCTATCCTGGATGGTGAATAATCCAAGTGAATGAACTGATTAAGCTTTCCGCCACCGAGCTGGCCGCCAAGCTGCGCGCAGGCGAAGCGACCTCTGTCCAGGCTGTCCAGGCCCATCTGGACCGCATCGCCGAAGTCGATGGCACCCTGAATGCCTTCCTGCATGTGAACGCCGAAGAAGCGCTCGCCGTCGCCGCCGAGGTTGACGCGATCCGCGCCGCTGGCGGTGCCGAGGCGGAAGCGCTCCACCCGCTGGCCGGCGTGCCCATCGCCGTCAAGGACCTGATCGTCACCAAGGGGCAGCCGACCACCGCGGCCTCGAAGATGCTCGAAGGCTGGATGAGCCCCTACGACGCGACCGTGATCGAGAAGATCCGCGCTGCCAAGCTGCCAATGCTGGGCAAGACCAACCTGGATGAATTCGCCATGGGTTCCTCCACCGAGCACTCCGCCTACGGCGTGACCCGCAACCCGTGGGACCTGGACCGCATTCCTGGCGGCTCCGGTGGCGGCTCGGCCGCAGCCGTGGCCTCCTTCGAAGCTCCGCTGGCACTGGGCACCGACACCGGCGGCTCCATCCGCCAGCCAGGTGCTGTCACCGGTACCGTCGGCGTGAAGCCGACCTACGGTGCCGTGTCGCGCTACGGCGCAATCGCCATGGCTTCCTCGCTGGACCAGATCGGCCCGGTCTCCCGTACCGTGCTGGACTCGGCCTACCTGCAGGAACTGATCGGCGGGCACGATCCCAAGGATTCCACCTCGCTGCCGAACCCGCTTGAAGGTCTGGTTGCCGCCGCTGAATCCGGCGCCACCGGCGATGTCAAGGGCTTGCGCATTGGCGTCATCAAGGAGCTGACCGGCGAGGGCTACCAGGACGGCGTGCAGGCACGCTTCAACGAGTCCCTGGAACTGCTCAAGGCTGCCGGGGCGGAAATCGTCGAGGTTTCCTGCCCGAACTTCAAGTACGCACTGGGTGCCTACTACCTGATCATGCCTTCGGAAGTTTCCTCCAACCTGGCCAAGTTCGACGGGGTGCGCTACGGCCACCGCGTGCTGCCCGAAGACGGCCCGATGACCATCGAGCGCGTCATGGGCTCCACCCGTGCCGCAGGCTTCGGCGACGAAGTCAAGCGCCGTATCATCCTGGGCACCTACGCGCTGTCCGCGGGATACTACGACGCGTACTACGGCTCGGCCCAGAAGGTCCGCACGCTGATCCAGCGTGACTTCGAGGCCGCTTTCGAGCAGGCTGACGTACTGGTTTCGCCTACCGCGCCAACCGTGGCTTTCGAGCTGGGCGCGAATGACAACGACCCGCTGGCCATGTACCTCAATGACGTGGCCACCATCCCGGCCAACCTCGCCGGCGTTCCGGGCATCACCGTCCCGGGCGGCCTGTCCGAGAACCTGCCGGTGGGCATCCAGTTCCTGGCCCCGGCCTACGAGGACGCCCGCTTGTACCGTGCCGGCGCAGCACTGGAAACCCTGCTCGAGAAGCAGTGGGGCCACTCGCTGATCTCGCAGGCACCAGCTATTGACACCGCTTCGATCGCGCAGGAGGCCTAGGCACCATGAGCAACTACACCGATGAACTGGTTGACTTCGACGAGGCACTGGATCGCTACGACCCGGTACTGGGCTTCGAGGTCCACGTCGAGCTGAACACCAAGACCAAGATGTTCTCCGATGCGCCGAACGCCTTCGGCGACGACCCGAACACCAACGTCACCCCGGTAGACCTGGGCCTGCCCGGCGTGCTGCCGGTGGTCAACAAGACCGCCGTGGAGTACTCCATCCTGATCGGCCTGGCACTGAACTGCCAGATCGCCGAGAGGTGCGGCTTCGCCCGCAAGAACTACTTCTACCCGGACACCCCGAAGAACTTCCAGACCTCCCAGTACGATGATCCGATTGCCTTCGACGGCTACCTGGACATCGAGCTGGAAGACGGAGAAGTCTTCCGCGTCGAGATCGAACGCGCCCACATGGAAGAAGACGCTGGCAAGCTGACCCACATGGGTGGCGCTGCCGGGCGCATCCAGGGTGCGGACTACTCGCTGGTTGACTACAACCGCGCCGGCGTTCCGCTGGTGGAAATCGTGACCAAGCCAATTACGGGTGCCGGCAAGCGCGCTCCCGAGCTGGCCAAGGCCTACGTGGCCGCCGTGCGCGAAATCGTGAAGAACCTGGGCGTTTCGGATGCCAAGATGGAACGCGGCAACGTGCGTTGCGATGCCAACGTTTCGCTGATGCCCAAGGGCGCGGACAAGTTCGGTACCCGTACCGAAACCAAGAACGTGAATAGCTTGCGCGCCGTGGAGCACGCCGTGCACTTCGAGATCGAGCGCCACGCCGCGGTGCTGGACTCCGGTGCGAAGATCGTCCAGGAAACCCGCCACTGGCATGAGGACACCCGTTCGACCACCTCGGGCCGCCCGAAGTCGGATGCCGATGACTACCGCTACTTCCCGGAGCCGGATCTGGTGCCTATCGTCACCACCGCAGAATGGGTAGAGGAACTTCGCGGCCGTTTGCCAGAACCACCAGCCGAGCGTCGCAAGCGCTTGAAGGCCGAGTGGGGCTACGCGGACAAGGAATTCCGCGACGTGGTCAATGCCGGCGTGCTCGACGAGATCGAGCAGACCATTGCCGCTGGCGCGACGGCCGCCGTGGCCCGCAAGTGGTGGATGGGCGAGATCGCCCGCCTGGCCAAGGCCGCGGACAAGGACATCGCTGATCTGGGCGTAACTCCTGCGACCATCGTTGAGCTGAACTCGCTGATCGAAGCGAAGAAGATCAATGACAAGATCGCACGCCAGGTCCTGGAGTTCGCCATCGCTGGCGAAGGCACCCCAAGCGAGATCGTCGAGAAGCGCAGCTTGGCTGTTGTGAATGACGACGATGCATTGGGCAAGGCCGTGGATGATGCCATGGCTGCCATGCCTGATGTGGTCGAGAAGATCAAGGGCGGCAAGATGCAGGCCATCGGCGCGCTGATGGGCCCTGTCATGAAGGCTACCCGCGGACAGGCCGATGCCGGCCGCGTGCGCGAGATCGTGATGGAGAAGCTGGGACTGTAGTCCTCAGACTCCGGGCATTTACACCAGCCTCGGGTTTCCTATAATGGAACCCGAGGCTGGCGTTTTTAAAGCCGGTTACGAAGGAATCGTCTTGATGGCACAAGTTTTTATGAGTCGTTTTTATATTCAGTTATCATCTGAACATGATCAACGCATCTCGTGGAGTGAAAATTTTCAGCATGGTTGCCACGGTTGGGCTACTGCTTACTGGATGCAGCGAACCGAAGTCGGAGCTGAAATCCTCAACGCCAACGGTAGTTCCTTCGCCAAGCAAAGAAGAGCCTGAGATCGAATCCCTGCGAGATGCGGATCTTGGAAACGCAACCTGGATGGATCCCATGGCACTCGATGGCAAACCCTCGAAGATCCGTCTTGAGAATTCGAAAGCCAGCGATGAATTCAACAGCTATGAGTTGGGCAAAATCGTCTACGCGGATCTGGACGGCGACGGTGTAGACGATGCCGTCGCATCGTTCAGCAGCACTTCCGGCAATGCTTATTGGGAGCACTTTGTTGCCTGGATTGCGACGGAGGAGGGGCCAGTTCAGGTTCCTGGCGAGATCGCTTATTCGCATAATTGCGGATCCACCGTTGAGAGCGTGGTGCCAGCCAATCAGGGCGTCAAGGTCACTGAGTACCTCCGCAGCGACTTCCAGAATACTGCCTGCTCGGAAAATGGCCCGCTGAAACAGGTTCGAACGGTAGGCGTAGAACGGTACTCCGGCGATGACCAGTACTACCTCGTGCGCACGGACGGCCTTGGAGGCTACGGTGGATACTGCCACCCGGAGGCAAAGGGGGACACCATTTCCGTGTCGATACCCGTCTATTCTGCCCCGGACTCCAAGAGCAAGATGCCTTTGGAAGAACAAGAAATGATGGGCTACCTAGCCGGACCGGATGTCATTGGGGAAGTCACCGAAGACGGACAGTGGATGCTGGGCGCGGTGCTGATCAGGGATGGGCAAGCGGAGTCGGGCATGCAGACGCGTTGCGCATGGATGCCGACGATGAAAAACCCGCTGCATACCGACGGAGAAGCGGTGCTAGGTGAAAACGGTGAGCCGGTTGGATAGGGCAAATGGGGAACCTGCCCGGAATCGCACTTTCCGGCTTCTATCACCGATGCATACTGAGTAGATGAATAGCGAATGGTTCGATAGGCCAGGCGGTGAGCCTGTCCGTCTTGTTGAACATGATCCGTCGTGGGCCGTCCAAGCCGCTGATTGGATGCTGCGCATCAAGATAGCCATTGGTTCTGCTGCGGCATCTGCAGAGCATATCGGATCGACTGCAGTTCCGGGCCTCATCGCCAAACCAGTTCTCGACCTCCAAATAGCTGTTCCAGATATTTCAGAAGAGTCCGCGTACCGTAGCGGCCTCGAAGCCCTGGGGCTTGTGCTGCGGCAACGAGAGACCGACCATCTCTTCTTTCGTCCTCCCGCGGGAAAACCCCGAATAGTGCATGTTCACGTGTGCGAACTCGGTTCGGTCTGGGAACGAGAGCATGTGGTGTTCCGCGATCGACTGAGGGAAGACGCCAATGCGGCTACCGCATATGCCGATCTGAAACAGGACTTGGCCAAAAGAGTCGGGAACGACAGATTCGCCTATGCAAGAGGCAAAGCCCAATTCATCAAGGACGTTGTCGACGGAAAGCCGCTGCATGGCCGGTCGGCGTAATCCGCAATCGCGACGTGAAATGCTTTCGCAGCAGATCATCCGAAGCGAAGCCGACCTCGCGAGCCACGGAGCCGACCGGCATATCGGTTTGTTCCAGGAGACGCTGCGCTTCACGTACCCGTAGATCGTTGAGCCATGTCAGTGGCGTTGTTCCGAGATTGGCAGAGAACCAACGGTGAAAAGTGCGCGGTGACATCGCACAGGACGCTGCCAGTTCTTTGATGCTCCACTGCCGTTGAAGATCCTGGCTGACTGCCAAATGCAGTTGTTCAACGGATGGTGATGAATTCCTTGGAATACTGGTATCCGCATACTGGGATTGAGTTCCCGGTCTGAAAACAGGGGTGACCATAGCCTTTGCTACTGTTTCCGCGGCACTGGCTCCCCAGTCCAGACGGACTAAATGGAGTAAAAGATCAACTCCTGCGGTGACACCAGCCGAGGTCCATATTTTGTCCTTGCCACAATACAGATCCCTCGATTGGACGTTGATGTCTGGATAGCGCCGGGCCAGTTCATCGGCAAAGCGCCAGTGGGTCGTCGCGTTACGCCCATCGAGCAGCCCTCCAGCAGCTAGCGTGAATGCCCCGGTGCACAATGAGGCGACCAGGACTCCGGCAGATGCTGCTCGTGCGACAGCTGCAACTTCCCGGGAATGAGGTTCCGCGAGTGGGTCCTGGCTTCCCGGCACCACGAGGATGTCGAGCTCCGTCACCGTCTCCAGAGCATGGGTGCGCCGTATTGAGTGGAGCGGATCAAGATCCGTGATGGTCCTGGCTGCGAGGATTCGCACCGTTGGCCGGGGGAGCCCCCGATCCGAACGGTCGTCGTACACCTCGCGCGCAACCTCGATATCAAACGCACGGCGTCCCGGGCCTGCAAGAATTCCCACGATCGTCATGGCGTAATCTTATCGAACCATGTCATTCATGCCACTGGTTGCGTTCTTCTGTTCCTGATGAACTAGAGGCATGATGATAAATAGCAAGACGGCATTGATCTTGGTCGACATGCAGCAGGGCTTTTACGACACTTCGTGGGGGCCGACGGCCAATTACCCTGAATGCGAGAATAACGTTGATCGGCTCTTATCGGAATGGTCCGCAAGGGATATGCCGATAGTGGTCGTCAGGCACGATAGCCGGAATCCGAAGTCGCCATTGTTCGCGCAAGGACCCGGCAATCTTCTCCATGAATCGGTGCAAGCAGTCGCCCCTGATCTGTTGGTAACTAAAACAGTGAACTCGTCCTTTTATGGTTCGCCGGATTTGGGCCAGTGGCTAAGGGGCAGGCAGATCAATCAGATCGTGGTTTGCGGAATCCAAACCAACTTGTGTGTTGAAACGACCGCGCGCATGGGAGGCAATCTTGGGTTCGATGTCATTGTGCCTCTGGATGCCACACGAACCTTCGATCTGGCAGGTCCCGACGGCATCGTCATTCGGGCGGCCACCCTGATGCAGGTGACAGCGACAAATCTTCACGGAGATGGCTTTGCGCTGGTGGTTTCGACTCGAGACGTTCTGGATTCATTGAAAGAGGCCTGACATGGCAGCAGATATTTGACCGGGTGCTGTCGCCGCCGGATTCATGTCAACGCTGACTGGATCCGGCATGTCTTCTATAGGCTTGCCCCATGAATATCTCGTTCGCATCGATGGCACCGGAAGACAGCAGCGCCATCGTGGCGTTTCTATCAAGCAACACCTTCCCATTCCACGTCCGTCGGGACTGGGCAGAGCCGGAGCTACGAGGGCTAGTCGTTAGCGGAAGATATTGGAACAGCGAGAGCCAAGGATTCTGGATTACTGGCGACGAAGAATGTTTGGGAATGGCAGTACTCGAAGATCTGGAAGACGACATCCCAATGCTCGACCTTCGCTTGGCGGAAAAGCACCGGGGATCAGGCCTGGGGACCCTCATACTGAGGGAATTGACCGCCAAGGTATTCACTGATTACCCCGACACCCTGCGCTTCGAGGGCCAAACCAGGGAAGATAACATCGCGATGCGCAAGACTTTTCTCCGCGCCGGTTTCCTCAAGGAGGCGCATTACCGGATGGCGTGGCCCACCGGCGACGGGCGCCATCTTGCCTCGGTTGCCTACGCGATCCTGCGCCAGGATTGGGAATCCGGAACCACTACCCGTTTCGATTGGGAAGACCTGGACCTGTGAGCAGCGCGCGGTCCTGCGGCATTAAATTTTATGCCTCTAGTAAATACATGCTGATCTTGCTAGGGTTTTCACACCATTGAACTGCCGCCGAGCGGTAGAAGACTGCTAGGAGGGTAGCCATGGCTGCATGGCCCAGGATCGCGGCGCTGGCAATGCTGCTGGCCGCCATGGTGGCGCTGATGGCATTCCAGTGGCTTCCAGCGCTCATGTTCCTGCCGGTAGCGGCAGGCTTGCTCGTCTGGGACGACTCCGCGGGCGGAGAATCTTCAGGCCACGGGAAAGGCCATTGGTAGGCCAGCGGTGACCTGCCGGATGCCTTTCACGACGCATCCCGGGCCAAGCAATCCCGGGTGATTTCCAGATGCCCCAAGTGCTGGCAGAGCTCTTCGAGCACATGCAGCAGCACGCCCTGGCAGGTGGCCAGCCAGTATTCGCCATCCCTGCCTGGCGGGGCCGCAACGGGAGCGGCATGCATGGCAGTGAGCGCCAGATCGTTGGCGAACCCCTTCCTGGCATCGCGCGCCAGCTGCAGGGCAGCCTCCTTGTCCATCACCGTGGTGAACTCGGCGTCCCGATCGCGGGGGACTTCGATGCCGAGATTGACCGTGGAGGACCAACGGCGCATCATCCCGCAGCAATGCAGCACCAGCTGCACCGGCGAATTGCTGCCGCCCACGGGCAGGACGCTATTGGCCAGTTCCTGCGGAATACTCGCGAAGGCTTCGGTAAGCTGGTCGAATTTCTCTAGCAAGAGCGTGGCGAGGATCTGCTCGCTGGGTGCAGGTGAGTCCATGCACCGATTCTAGAATGGTTCGCCCGGAAAGCTGAGGAAATTCGGGTGCACTAGCATTGAGCAATGACCACTTCTCCCTCCACCAGCACGGGAATGCCACCTGCCGAAGTCGAAATTGACGCGGAGCTGGTCAAGCAGTTGCTGGCCAGCCAAGCGCCGCACTGGGCGAATCAGGAAATTGCCTATCTGGCCACCGGGTGGGATAACGAGGTGTACCGGCTGGGAGCTGAGCTGGTGGTGCGCTTGCCGCGCCGGGAACTAGGCGAGGCCATTGGGCACAAGGAACGGCGCTGGCTGCCGCAATTGGTCGCCGAGACCGGTCTGCCCATTGCCTTGCCGGTCTTCGTTGGCCAGCCCGTGCCGCAATACCCATTCACGTTCTCGATCTGCCCCTATGTCCCGGGCCGCAGCGCCGCGACGGTGGACCGCGCAATGCGCGATGGCTACGCCGCGGAATTCGCGCAGTTCCTGCACCGGCTGCACCAACCGGCCGGAGCGTCCGGACCGCACAGTGAATTCCGAGGGGTGCCGCTGGCCGCGCTCGACAAGAAAACCCGCACCCAGATTTCGGCGCTGGACCCCACATTGCACGAACCGGCCCTTGCACTCTGGGAAGACGCAGTGGCCGCGGCACCGCATGAAGGCGCACCACTTTGGTTGCATGGTGATCCGCATCCGCACAACACGATTGTCAACGACTCAGCCAACGACGATGCCACGGTTTCGTTGGTTGATTTCGGAGATCTCTGCATTGGTGATCCGGCCAGCGACCTTGGCATGTTCTGGATGCATTTCAGCCCTGAAACAATTTCGGAGGCATTCGACCAGTACGGGGCAGAACCCCGAAGCTCGTTATGGCGACGTATTCGAGGCTGGGGTCTGAGATATGCAATGTTGACCGCAGGCCTTGGCCCTGATGACCTTTTGGGCGTCATTGGCCGTGAAACATTGGGAATCCTGCTTACCGATTCCGATTCAGCGGCGATTGACGGTAGCTGAAACGATGGGCGGGTCCGTAGCATAATGCGCCATGGGAATGAGTTTCGGATACCTTTTAGGTGGTCAGCTCGGCCTTCAGCCTGTTTTCTCTACTTTAAGATTCCACCACTGTCGTCTAGATGATTTGCGGGTGAAGAGTTACGGAAGCGCGTCGAACTGAGAGATGTCGCCCAGGTCAATATTCATCTGAGGGTACGGTATCTGAAGGGTTGATGGGGTAAGCATCAAGAAGAGGATCCTGGAGGATCTTTTGCGCGGTCCCGTTGCTCACATCCGACTAAGAGACTTCTCGCGTAGATGTCCTGACCGACGAACCAGCGAAGACTCGAGGGCCACCAGTACATCGGCACACGCTCCGTTGACGTCGTGGACAAGAGGGAAGCTCTGCGCTGATCAGTCAATTTTCCGGAGTAGAGCAGCATTTCGCTTTGATACGGAGAAAACATCGTGGTTTGTTCATGAAATTCCATGGCATACCCGGCCCAGGAAGCGAAAGAGTGGGTGCTCGGATCTGGATCGAGGGTTTCGGTCAGTTGCCTTGCAAAACGGGCGGGTGGATTTCCCTGGCGGGTACCCGCCAGTAACCCTCCGGTTACTTGGCATCTTTTTCACTGCGAGCTCGGGCCACTGGATCTATGCCCGAGGCTGACTCCGTTCCTGCTCATGACATCCGTCCAGAGGATAGTTGAACCGTCTCGAAGTTCGATCGGATTGAGGACCCGCACATACGATTCGTAGCAAGAGGGAATCACTGAGGTCACAGTGTTTCCCGTTTCGTCCAGCAGCCTGGCGACAGCTTCTGCTGGACGCATATCGACTTCATAGCGCAAGGTTTGCATCGACGTAGACTACCCGGGCTCGATGGCCGAATCCAGTGAAGCCCGATTCGCTTGATATGGTTCCAGACGGGAGGAGTAAAGGCCAAATTGAACTTGGTTGAGCCTTCCCGCAACCATGCTTTGCAGCCACGCCGATTCAGCAAAGACGGACGTATTTCTTAGCTGGAAAAGTGTGCTTCAAGTTGCTCGGTTCGAGGGTTGATGAAGGCGACTTGCTGGCCTCTTACAGCCACGGCGATAGAAGAACGCTCTACGCGACAGCACCAGAAATGTCGAATGCGGGGGACTGAGCTCCTTGAACAGCAGCACCGTCCAGCAGGGCTATGGCCTGGCAGATGGTGTTGTGGATCGGCAGCAGGGTGATCCCATATCGCCGGGGCAAGCACACGGGGCACAACATTGCTTTTCAAGTTCCGAAGCGCGCTGTTTCCCACGGTCCGCCCTACTTTAGCCACCAGCTTCGTGGCTTCCCACACGGGATCTTCTGCCGCTGAAAGTGCGCGCGTTGGAAAGGGCACGATCAACCGGTTTCCCGTCCAAAGAAACCCGCTGCGCCGAACGAAGCGAAATGCGAGAGTCCTTGCACCACATGTTGTTGATGGCGTACTTGCGGCTTGACGGGGAATTTGCCGCAGCCAGCGAACGGGGCAGCGAAATGCGGTCCAAAAGGGTGCTGCGGCCCCAGAAAATGACGAACCAGCCAGAACGAACCGGTCCGCTTCGTTCCTGGTGTAATAGCTGGTTGGCCTGCGTAATTCTGCTTAATCATGGCCTCTGAATGCCACCTGTGTTCTCGAAGTCGACCCGCACAGTGACACAATAAGCCAAGTAGCCCCTTAAGGTTGCTGTCATGGAAAGGACCTTCTCCGCATGTCCCGCAAGTCCGACCCGGCCCGGGTGCGCAACTACTCGATGGTGCTCCAGGAGATTTTCTCTTCGCCCGGCGGCTCCCGCAAGGATGTCGCCGATGCCCTGGGCATCAGCGCCGCATCGGTTACCGGCATTGCGGCGAGCTTGCTGGAAAGCTCATTGATCAGCGAAGCCGAACCAATGGCTGTGGGGCAGGGGCGGCCCAGGGTCCCATTGCACGTTGATACCAAGTCCAATCTGGTGATGGGCATCCACTTGGGACCGCGAGTCACCGGCGTGGTGCTTACTGGGCTGGATGGGGTGGCCAAGGCCTCGGTTCTCGTGCCGCATGATGGCTTGGGTGCCCAAGAGTCCTTCAAGCTGGTCATTGACCAAGCGAAACAACTGGTGGACGAGCATGCCAAGGGGAGGCCAATCTTGGGGACCGGGGTAGCCACCGGCGGCATTGTCGACCGGATCAACGGGCGGATCGTGGAGAATCGCGGTGCACGATGGCAACAGGTTCCCGCTGTGCAAATGCTCGAAGAATTGCCCCAGCCGATGATTCTGGACAACAATGCGCGCGCAGCGGCGCAGTCCGAGCTGTTCTATGGGCATGGCGCCACGGAGCGCGATTTCCTGCTCATGGTGATCACCTCGGATTTGGGCGCGGTTTTAGTCAGTGACGGGCGGATCCGCGCCGGCTGGTCGCAGCATGCCGGGAACATTGCCCATCTGCAAGTCAGCGACCAGGGGTTCCCTTGCGATTGCGGACGCAGTGGCTGCCTGCAAGTCATGGCAACTGACGAAGCTACCGTGCGCCGGGCGCATGAGGCCGGTCGCTTTGATGTGATTCATTATGGCGATATTGATCGGCTTTATGACGCCGGTGATGAACAGATCCGTGCCCTGGTCGCTGATCGCGACACCTTTGTCGCCCGGGCCGCTGCGATGCTCTTCGATCTGCTGGACCCGGGGCTGCTGGTAATCGCCGGGACCCCGGCCGAACGCCCCGAAACCCAGAGCCTGGTCCAATCGGTGGTCGCGGAGAATTCCCTGCAGGGCGCCCAAGCTTCAAGCCGCGTAGTCTACTCCAGCGACCATTCGCTGTCGCTGTCGATCTTCGCAGCCAGCCTGATGGTGAATGAAGTGCTGGCCAATCCGCTGGCTTTCATTGACCGGCTGCATGCGGAGACAGAGGCAGAATAATCCCCGGAAAGTGTTGACAGTCACACCTTCTGCAATGTTTACTTTATTTCATAAAATAAATAAAGTGACAGCGGCCACGAGCCCGGCGCAGGTGCCGGTAGCCGCCCAGGGAGGAACAAGATGAAACGGCAGAAGAAAACTGCGCTCGTTGCCGGTGTCGTATCGCTGATGCTCGCCGCAACCGGCTGCTCGTCAGCCAGCAGCCAAGCGGAGCAAGGCGGTGATGGATCCGGCGAGGCGACCTTGTCATTCATGACCAGCGAGCCAAAGAGCATCATGCCGCAGAAGGATCCCGGAAGCCAGATCGGCATGGCGCTGTGCGCGAACCTGATGGAAGTGAATTCCGAAACCCAGAAGCTGGAGCCGCTGGCCGCCAAATCGGTGACCAGCGATGATGCCAAGGTCTGGGATATCGAGCTGCAGGACGGATGGACCTTCCACGATGGCACCCCGGTAACGGCACAATCCTTCGCCGATGCCTGGAACGCCACCGCCACCGGATCCAACGCCTGGCAGGGCAACGGCACCTTCGTCTCCTTCGAAGGCTATGACCAGATGAACCCGCTGGATGGAGGCAAGGCCAAGGCCAGCAAGCTCTCCGGAGTCAAGGTTGTGGACGACACCCACATGGAAGTTACTCTGAAGGCGCCGAACCGCGACTTCCCGGCAATCCTGAGCACCAACCCGACCTGCCCGATGCCGCAAAGCGCATTCGATGACGAGACCGCTTACGACCAGGCACCAGTTTCCAACGGACCATACAAGTTCGAATCCTGGGATCACAACCAGCAGGTAGTGATGGAGAAATGGGACGGTTTCAAGGGTGCCGACGGCTTCAGCGGCGGAGCCGAGAAACTGATTGGCAAGATCTACACTTCCGTGGATCCGGCCTACACCGACATGACCGCAGGCAACCTGGACATGATCCGCAACGTGCCGGCCACCATGGTGGACAAGGCTTCCAGCCAGCTGGGCGAAGAAGCGCTGTACAAAGTCGCAATCGGCTCCAAGCAGCAGACCCTGCAGATCCCTGCCTACGTCGATGAACTGACTTCCCCGGCCCTGCGCCAGGCGATCTCCATGTCCATTGACCGCGAAGCGATCGCCACCTCGCTGCTCAAGGGCCACGCCGAGCCATCTGACTCATTGGTCCCGCCATCGCTGGAATCCTACGTTCCCGGATCCTGCGAAGCATGCACCTTCGACCCCAAGGAAGCCAAGAAGATCCTGGCTGATGACGGCGGCTTTGAAGGCACGCTGATTATCGAAAGCAACTCCAACTCCGACCAGCAGCTGGTGCAGGCTATTGCCAAGCAGATCCAGGACAACCTGGGCATCAAGGTGCAGATGAAGCCGATGCTGGGCACCGAGCTGTCCGAGCGCCGCAACAACCAGAAGCTCGAAGGCGCAGCATTCGGCCTGTGGGGCTGGTCATACATGTCTCCTGACCAGTACCTGAGCCAGTATGAGACCGGCGGCGACGGCAACCTGGCCACCGGCTACTCCAATCCAGAAGTGGACAAGCTGCTGCGCGAGGCCCGCGCCGAGATGGATGATGGGAAGTCCACCGAGCTGTTCAAGCAGGCCGAGGCGAAGATCATCAAGGATCTGCCAGCCATCCCGCTGTTCATCCCGACCGACTACGGCCTGCAGTCCAAGTGCGCCGTGCTCAACGACGTGCACGGCGACCTGCAGTACTACCGCGCCGGCTACGGCTGCTAGCACCGCCAGTCTCCGGCGGGCGGACCATGAAGCGAGTCATGGGTCCGCCCGCCGGTACACACTATTCTTCTTAAGGGGTAACCAATGCTGGGTTATACCGTGCGGCGCATCTTGCAGATGATCCCGGTGCTACTGGGCGCCACCTTCATCATCTACGCGCTGACCTTTCTGATGCCGGGCGACCCGATCTCGGCGCTCACCGGCGAACGCCCGCTGCCCGAGGCCACCGTGACGCAGATCCGCCAGGCCTACCATTTGGATGACCCGTTTTTCGTCCAGTACGGCAATTACATCCTCGGGGTCTTCCGCGGGGACTTCGGCATCGACTTCTTCGGCCGCCCGGTACTGGATTTGATCCTCGAGCGCTTGCCGGTGACTTTCGCGCTGGCGCTGACTGCCTGGGTGCTCAAGCTGTTCATTGGCCTGGTTATCGGCGTCTACGGAGGGCTGCGCCGCGGACAGTCGGGGGACCACTTCGCACTGGTTTTCACGGTGCTGTTCATGGGCGTACCCGGCTTCGTGATCGCCCTGGGCGCACAGACCTACTTCGGCGTGCACTTGGGCTGGGTGGACCCGGCCGGCATCCGCGCCGGCTGGCCCATGGCCTTCATTCTGCCTGCCTTGGTCATGGCCTTCGAGGCCGCCGCCGGGCTGGCCCGGCTAACCCGCACCTCGCTGGTGGATGTGCTGCGCGCTGAATACCTGCGCACCGCCAAGGCCAAGGGCCTGTCCCCGCAGCGGATCATCTGGGGCCACGCACTGCGCAACGCCATGATCCCGGTGGTGACCTACCTGGGCCTGAGTCTAGCCGGCATGCTCGGCGGCGCGGTCATCATCGAGGCCATCTTCAACATCCCGGGCATTGGGGGACTGATGGTCAGCTCCATCAACAACAAGGAAGGCACAATCGTGGTTGGCATCGCCACCTTGCTGGTGCTGGTGTACTTGGTCTTCAACCTGCTGGTAGACCTGACCTACGGCCTGATCGATCCACGGGTGAGAATATGAGTTCGAGCATGACCACAGTCAATCCCGCCGACGGTGCCCAGGCGGTGGACCGCTCCCCGCAGAAGGCGCGCGGCGCGCACCGGCGCTGGTGGCTGAAACCGCGCTTCGCGATCTCCGGGTCCATTGTGCTGATGATGATCCTGATGGCCGCGTTCCCTCAGCTGTTTACCGGCTTTGGTCCCGGGCCCACGGAGAGCTGCGACATCCTCAAATCCAACCAGCCGCCTAGCGCCGCGCACCTGTTCGGCATCGATATCCAGGGCTGCGACTACTATACCAATGTCATATATGGGGCGCGCGCCTCGATCCTGGTGGGCATCGTGGTCTCGGCCATCGCCTTCGGCATCGCCGCGCTGGTCGGGGCCGTCGCCGGATATTTCGGCGGCTGGGTGGACGCAGTGATTTCCCGGGTGTGCGATATGGCCTTCGGCCTGCCATTCATCCTGGCCGCGATCGTGGTGCTGCAGCTGTTCAGCGAGCGCAACGTGTGGACCGTGATCTTCGCGCTGTCCCTGTTCGCATGGCCCGGGGGCGTCCGCTTCATGCGCTCTTCGGTGCTGGAAGTGCGCAACCGCGAGTATGTGCAGGCCTCCCGGCTGCTGGGCGCCAGCAATGGGCGGATCATCGCAAAGCACATCGTGCCCAATGCAATCACCCCGCTGCTCGTGCTGCAGACCCTGGGTGTGGGCGGGATGATCTCTGCCGAGGCCGGCCTGACCTTCATCGGCATCGGGCTCACCCCGCCGTCGGTGTCCTGGGGCCTGCAGCTGGCAGCGGCCCGCGACTATATTGATGCCGCCCCGCACCTGCTGCTGTTCCCAGCCGTATTCCTGACCATTACCGTGCTCGGCTTCGTCCTGTTCGGCGAAGCCATGCGCGACGAGTTCGACCCGAAGGGCAAGTGATGAGCACTGCGCACGAAGCAGCAAAGCCGCTGCTGGAGATCAAGGACCTGCGCGTTGAGTTCGCCACCCGGCAGGGAGTTGCCACCGCGATCAACGGCGTGGATCTCTCGCTGCAGCGCGGCCGTGCCTTGGGCATCCTGGGCGAATCGGGCTCAGGGAAGTCCGTGACCGCGCGAACCATCATGGGCCTGCTGGACACCCCGCCGGCGAAAGTCACCGGTGGGCAGATCCTGCTGGACGGAGAAGACCTACTCTCCGTGACCCCCAAGCGCCGCCGGGAGCTGAACTCGGCCAGCGTGGCCATGGTGTTCCAAGACGCGCTCAGCGCCTTGAACCCCGTGCACCCGGTGGGCCGCCAGATCGGCGAGCTGTACCGCGTGCACCGCGGCTACAGCCCGGCAGAGGCCAAGAAAGCGGCCATCCAGATGATGGATCGGGTGCGCATCCCAGTTGCAGCCAGCCGGGTGAACGACTACCCTCACCAGTTCTCCGGGGGCATGCGCCAGCGCATCGTGATCGCGATGGCCCTGGCCCTGGACCCGCAGCTGCTGATCGCCGACGAGCCGACCACCGCGCTGGATGTCACCGTCCAGGCCCAGATCCTGGAGCTGCTGACCGAGCAGCAGGTGGAGAACAACATGGGCTTGATCCTGATCACCCACGACATCTCGGTGGTCCGGGAGGTCACCGACCAGGTGGCTGTGATGTATGCCGGGCGGATCGTGGAGAACGGGCCCACCGCCCAGGTCCTCTCCGAACCGGCCCACCCCTACACCCGCGGCCTGGCCTCATCGGTGGCCAGCGAGGAGCTCAAGGGCCAGCTGCTTCCAGCAATCCCGGGCAGCCCGCCGGACCTGCTGAACCTGCCGGCTGGCTGCGCCTTCGCCGGGCGTTGCCCTCTGGCCAACCAGCAGTGCGCCACCGAAGTCCCGGAACTAGACGAAATCGCCGCGCAGCGCCACACGGCCTGCTTCAACTCCCAGGAGGTGCTGGCCCATGCTTAGCCCGCAGACCCTGCCAGAGACCGCGACACCGGATGCCGCCCCGCTGATGGAAATGCGCGGGGTTACCCGCCACTACCCGGTGGCCCGTCCGCTGCCCATCGGGCCGCGCAAAGTAGTCAAGGCCCTGGACGGGGTGGACCTGCAGGTGCAACAGGGAAAGACCCTGGGAATCATCGGGGAAAGCGGCTGCGGAAAGTCCACCATGGCCCGCGTGCTCAGCGGGCTGGAAAAGCCCACTGCTGGCCAGGTGCTGTTCGAGGGCCAGGACATCAATGCGCTGCGCGGAGCGGAGCGGGCGCAGATGCGCCGGAATATCCAGCTGATTTTCCAAGACCCCTACGCGTCGCTGAACCCGCGCATGACCATTGAGCAGATCCTCTCCGAGCCCTTCGAAATCCACCCGGACATCGCCAAGCGCGGCTCCCGCCGAGCTAATCTGGGCGAGATGATGGAATTGGTCGGGCTGAACCCCGATCATTTGGGACGCTATCCGCACAACTTCTCCGGAGGCCAGCAGCAGCGCATCGGCATCGCCCGCGGCATCGCGCTGAATCCGAAGGTGCTGATCTGCGACGAAGCGGTCTCGGCCCTGGACGTCTCGGTGCGCGCCCAAGTGGTGAACCTGCTCGATTCGCTGCAGCGCGAACTGGGTCTGAGCTACGTGTTCATCGCCCACGACTTGCAGATCGTGCGGCATATTTCCGACTCCGTGGCCACCATGTACCTGGGACGGGTGATCGAGACCGGCTCCTACGCCCAGGTCTATGACGCCAGCGCCCATCCCTATACCCAAGCATTGCTATCGGCAGCACCGGAACTGCGCCAGGATCCGGCGCATGCGCGCCAGTTGATCATGCTGCAAGGCGACCCGCCCTCGCCGATCGACCCGCCCTCCGGCTGCCGCTTCCACACCCGCTGCCCGGTCGCCCGGGCGGACTGTGCAACTAGCGAGCCGGAGCTGGATCCGGTGGCCGATGGCCACCGCGCCCGCTGCTTCTATCCGGGCCCCATCAGCACAGAACTATCCCAAGGAGACTGAAACATGGATTTGAAAGTTGGCATTATCGGCTTCGGGCTGCGCGCTTCCTTGCACCGCTACCTGCAGCGCCCAAACGAAGGCAGCGTCGTGTCCATTGTTTGCGACACCAGCGAACGCGGCCGTCAGGATGCCGCTGAGGCGCTTCCTGATGCGGTAGTCACCGGGGATTTGCAGGAATTGCTGGACTTCGAGCTGGACGCAGTGCTGGTGCTCACCCCCGACTACACGCACCGGGACGTGGTGGTGCGCACCTTGAAAGCCGGTATTCCGACCTTCGTGGAGAAGCCGCTGGATATCACTTTGGAAGCGGCCGACGAGATCCTGGATACCGCTCGGCGCACAGGCACCCGGCTGTATGTTGGACACAATATGCGCCATATGCCGGTGATCCGGCAGATGAAGCAGCTCATCGACTCCGGGACCATCGGCGAGGTCAAAGCCGTCTGGTGCCGCCACTTCGTAGGCAACGGCGGAGATTACTACTTCAAGGACTGGCATGCCCAGCAGCGCTACGCGAATACGCTGCTGCTGCAAAAGGGAGCCCATGACATTGACGTTATTCACTGGCTGGCCGGAGGCTACAGCACCCAGGTTTCAGGCGTTGGCGCGCTGGCCGTCTACGGGGACGTCACCGATCGGCGGGACAACTCGGATTTGCGCATGCGCGACTGGTTCTCGCTGTCGAACTGGCCCCCGGCCAAACAGACGCAGCTGAACCCTGAACTGGACGTGGAAGACCTGTCAATGGTGCAGATGAAGCTGGATAACGGGGTGCTGGCTTCCTACCAGCAGTGCCATTTCACCCCTGACTATTGGCGCAACTACACAGTGATCGGCAGCGCCGGGCGGTTGGAGAATTTCGGCGACGGTCCCGGGGACTTCATTCACGTGTGGAACACCCGCAGCACCCATGGATTCGCCGAACCGGATTTGAAGGTCGAAGTCAATGGCGATGATGAAGGCCATGGCGGCGCAGATCCGAATTTGATCGCAGAGTTCCTGCGTTTTGCCCGCGAAGGGGGAGCGACCGATACTTCCCCGGTTGCCGCTCGCGCGGCAGTGGCCGTGGGCGACTACGGCGCCCGCTCGATGCGCGCGGAGGGCGAGGCCCTGCAAATTCCAGCGCTCGATGGACAGCTCGCCGAGTATTTCGCTGCCAACCAGCAGGCGGCGGCCGTTAGCTGACCTCGATGGGGCTGGCATTTTTGGTGCAGCTGGGCGGTCGCTTCAACGTTCTGAGCAGGCAGAGCCTGCCAAGATTAGGCGAACCGGCCAGCTCCCCGGGGCTCTGGCCTATTGCTTGGATGCCAAAGCTGGCAGCTTATCCATGGAGGTGAACACCTGAGTTGCGCCAGCTGCGAGCAGCAACTCGGGCACGGTGCTGGTAGGGCCGCCGTTGGAATATCCGTACACCGTCGCACCTGCGGCGATCCCGGCGGCCACCCCGGTGGCGGTGTCCTCGACGACCAGTGTGCCACTTGCATCAATGCCCCAGTGACGCGGCCGCGGCCAGGTAGACATCCGGTGCCGGTTTGCTGCGCGGGCATTCCATGCCGCTGAAGACCCGGTCTCCGAAGTGCTCGGCGAAGCCGGCCAGGGCCAGCTGCATTTCGACCTTGGCCCGGTCTGCGCCGGTGGCGCAGGCAATGTTCCGGCCATAGATCGCTGAAATCTGCTTGACTGCGTCCAGCGCGGCGGGGATCGGCTGCAGCCGCGAGCGCAGCGCTTCGTCGCGGCGTGCGCGGAACTGGCCAATCCACTGGTCGTCGATGCGGAATCCGGTCTGGGCGTGGATTGGTTCCCACTGGTCCATGAGCGCCTTGCCGATGAAGATCTCGATGCATTGCTCGGGACTGATATCCCAGCCCAGCTCGATGAGCATCTGGCGAAGCACGGAATTGGTGATGGACTCGGAATCCACTAGGACGCCATCGCAATCGAAAAGCACGGCGGAGAATTTTGGATTCAGCAAGAACGGCCCCTTCGGCTAATTCGGATATCGGCTACGCGGCGGAGAACTGATGCAGGAGGCGGGCCAATGGCGCCAACTCGGGTTGTTCCTCGGCTTCTTTCAGCACTCGTTCCAGCGTTGCATCGTGGATGGGCTTGGCCTTCCGATAGAGCTCGTGGCCACTGGCGGTCAGCTCGGTGTAGATGCCGCGGCGATCATCGGCGCACAGCACACGCGAGAGCAGGTTGCGATCTTCGAGCCTGGTGACCAATCGCGTCGTGGCGCTGGGGCTCAGTGCGGTGGCGCGCGCCAGCTGCGCCATGCGCATATGCCAGCCGTCCTGCCGGTTCAAGGCATCGAGAAGTGTGTACTCGACCACAGAAAGCCCGACCTGGGCAGTCAGGTCTTTTTCAAGTGCGGCATCGATTATTCCGTGCAATGACGCCAATGTGCGCCATCCACGAGCACGGATTTCGACAGCGTCATCTGCGATTCCCATGGGTCCCTCCAAAAATACTTGCTTGCGCTGGTTAGTTGCGCGTGCAACGATAGTATCCATCGCGCAATAACAAGCGTGCGCAACTAATTTATCTAGTCTATCAGGAGTAACGCTATGCCGCTCGGTCTTATTGCGTTGGCCATCGGTGCTTTTGGCATCGGGCTCACCGAATTTGTCATCATGGGCCTGTTGCCAGACGTGGCAACCGACTTCGGCGTCAGCGAGGCAGCTGCGGGTTGGCTTATTTCCGGGTATGCGCTCAGCGTCGTGGTCGGCGCGCTCGGCCTCACCGCAGCCACCGTCCGCCTGCCACGCAAGCCAGTGCTCGTTGGTTTGCTGGTGCTCTTCATTCTCGGCAACTCGCTCACCGCCATGGCCTCGACTTACGAGGTGGCCATGATTGGCCGCGTTATTGCCGCCCTGTGCCACGGCGCCTTCTTCGGCATCGGCGCGGTCGTGGCAGCTGACTTGGTTCCAGCCAACAAGAAGGCCGGCGCCATCGCGATCATGTTCACTGGCCTGACCGCCGCCAACGTTCTGGGTGTTCCCTTTGGAACCCTGCTGGGTCAGCACTCCGGCTGGCGCTCGACCTTCTGGGCCATCTCCGGCATTGGCGTTCTCGCACTGATTGGCATCCTCGTGCTGGTTCCAGTCATCAAGCACGCAGCCGAAGGCATCTCGCTGCGCAAAGAACTGGGCGCCTTTACCTCCCTGCAGGTTTGGCTCTCCTTGGCGATTACCGTCCTCGGCTACGGCGGAATGTTCGGTGCCTTCACCTACATCGCCTACACCCTGACCGAGGTCACCGGATTCAACGAGACCAGCGTTCCATGGTTGCTGATGCTCTTCGGCGTGGGCCTGTTCGTAGGCAACTGGATCGGTGGGCGCATGGCTGACAAGAGCATCGACCGCACCTTGCTGTTCTTCATCGCCGCCTTGCTCGTGGTACTGATCGCCTTCGCTGCATTGGCAAGCAACCCGGTGGCCACCGTGGTGGCCCTGTTCCTGATGGGCGGCTTCGGCTTCGGCACCGTTCCAGGACTGCAAAGCCGCATCATGCAGTTCGCTGGATCTGCCCCAACATTGGCATCAGGTGCCAATATTGGCGCCTTCAACCTCGGCAACGCACTCGGCGCGTGGGCTGGTGGCTTGGGCATCGCCGCAGGGTTGGGCTACACCTCGCCAATCTGGATCGGTGCCGCCATTACCGTCGTGGCACTGCTCGTGGTTTTGGTTGCCATGTCATTGGCCAAGAAGACCGCCAAGGCACACGAACTGGTTCCCGCCAGCTAGGCTCAATGATTTTTCACACCGTCAACAATTTCAAGGAGTTAGATATGACTACCGCCATCCCAACCATCACCCTGAACAATGGCGTCGAAATGCCCCAGGTTGGCTTCGGAGTCTTCCAGGTGCCCAACGAGGAAACCACTGCAGCAGTGAGTGCAGCACTCAAGGCAGGGTACCGCAGCGTCGATACCGCCGCGATTTACGGCAACGAGGAAGGCGTGGGCAAGGCGCTCGCGCAGTCCGGCATTGCCCGCGAGGACCTGTTCATCACCTCCAAGGTATGGATCTCGGATATGGGTTTCGAGCAGACCTTGGAAGCTTTCGACGCGAGCCTTCAGCGTTTGGGCCTGGAGTACCTGGACCTGTTCCTGATCCACTGGCCGGCCCCGGAAAAGGGCCTCTACGTGGATACCTGGAAGGCCTTGGAGCAGCTGTACGCTGACAAGAAGATCCGGGCCATCGGCGTTTCGAACTTCCAGCCTGAGCACCTGCAGAAGCTGGTCGCCGAAGGGAGCATCGTTCCGGCCGTGAACCAAGTCGAGCTACACCCCGCTTTGCAGAACCGCGAAGTCGCTGCGGCCAATGCCGAGCACGGGATTGCCACCGAGGCTTGGAGCCCGCTGGCCCAGGGTGCGTTGTTGGCCGATGCGTCGATTCTGGCCATTGCCGAAGCGCATCGAGTGACCGCAGCACAGGTGATCCTGCGCTGGCACCTGCAGCAGGGCCGCGTGATCATCCCGAAGTCGGTCACCGAATCACGCATCATCGCCAACCTGGACCTGTTCGGATTCGAGCTGAGCAGCGACGAATTGGCCAGCATTGATGCACTTGACGGCGATGGCCGCACCGGGCCGGACCCGGACACCTTCAACGGCTAGAAGATGGACTAGCCAGCTGACCCACCTTCAATGAAGGTGGGTCAGCTGTTTAATCCGCAGGCTTTGCCCTGGGGCCAAACCGAAATTCCGAGCCTGAATGAAGCGCAATCAATGCCTTTGATGGGAGATTGCGTTCTCGTCAACGTGCTCGGCACCGCTGTTGCCAGCGAAGCGTTATTCTGCAAGCGGGTGCAGGGTCGCGATTAGCTGATGACCAGCCGCTGGACGGTACTGCGAATCGCCTTGATAACCTCGTTCACGGTACTCCGGTGAAGATGCTCGGCCCTGAGCAGGAGGTCGATTTGTCTCCCTGAATCCAGTCCCTTAATTGGTCGTAAAGTCACCGTTTCATCCAGAGTCTTTCGTGCAGTGAAGCGCGGAAGAATTCCCAGGCAGTCACTGGCTTCAACCAACGCGCCGGCGGTGGCATAATCATTGACCCGGTGCTCGATCCGCGGGGCTTTGCCTGCCAGGGCGGCGATGGTTTCCAAAACGTCGGCCGGTGAGTACCCGGAGCGGGAAACGACCCAGGGCTCGTCGATCACCTGCTCGGGGGAGAGCTCCTCGAATTTGGCCAGCGGATGGTCCCGGTGGACCGCTACGTCCAGCGGTTCGAAGGCCAGCGGAATAACGTTTATCCGGTCTTCGGGCCAAGGGGCCGTATGCGGCATCCGGTGCGCCAGCACCAGATCGTACGTCGAGGTCAGAGCGGGGAAATCCTGCTGCGAGACATCCTCGTCGGAAAAGCGCAGCGGGGGCAGTTGGCCTTCCGGGTAAGTTAGCAACGGGGCGAAGATGGTCTGCCCAATGGAGTGGAATCCGGCGATGCGAATGGCAGTGTCCCGCTCTTGCTCCTGGGTGCGGATCTTCGCTGATACCTCGGCCAGGGTCGAGGCGACTGACGCTGCGGCGGAGGCCAGCAGTTTTCCCTCGGTGGTCAGGACCAGCCTGCGTCCGTCCTTCTGGGTTAGCGGCGCAGGGAAGTTGCGTTGCAACTGCGCCAAATGCTGCGAGACCGCCGAGGGCGAGACGAAAAGGGCCTTGGCTACCGCATTCACGCTGCCCAAATCCGCGAGTTCACGCAGGATCCTCAACTGATGTAATTCCATGAAGTAAATACTAAATCGTTGGATCAGTAAATCAGTGATCTTCTAAGGTGTTGTCCCATGCTGTCGGGTGCGACACTTGAAGCGACCCCATGTCTGTCTTGCGCGCACCCAGGTGCCCAATCCTAAGGATCCAGCATGAAAGCACTGTACAAGTCCGGCCCGCACGCAGGACTGGAACTCGTTGATCGCCCAGAACCGGAGACCGGCGCCCACGAAGTGAAGATCCGCGTCATGACCGCCGGCATCTGCGGCACCGACCTGCACATCGAAGCCTACGACGATGCGGCCAAGTCCATGATCAACACCCCGCTGGTTCCCGGGCACGAATTCTATGGCGAAGTCGTTGAAGTGGGTGGATTCGTCCATGGCGTCAAGGTTGGCGACCGCGTTTCCGGCGAAGGGCATGTCGTGTGCGGCCTCTGCCGCAACTGCCGCGCGGGCCGCAAGCAGATGTGCATCAACGTCGACTCCGTAGGCGTGCAGCGCGACGGCGCATTTGCCGAATACGTGGTGATCCCCGAAAGCAACGTCTACATCCACCGCGATGAGCGCATCACCCCGCTGCTCGGTGCCATCTTCGACCCATTCGGCAATGCCGTGCACACGGCACTGCAGTTCCCGATGGTCGGCGAAGATGTGCTGATCACCGGCGCCGGACCCATCGGCCTGATGGCCGCGGCAGTGGCCCGCCACGTAGGTGCCCGCAACATCGCCATCACCGATGTCTCCGAGCAGCGCCTGGAACTGGCCCAGTCCATGGGCATCGACCTGGCCGTGAATGTCGCGACCACCCGCATCAAGGAAGCGCAGCAGAAACTGGGCATGGTCGAAGGCTTCGACTACGGCATGGAAATGTCCGGGCACAAGACTGCCCTGCCGGAAATGATCGAGAACATGAACCACGGCGGCAAGATCTGCATGCTCGGCTTGCCCAGCACCTCGATCGATATCAACTGGGGCAAGGTTGTCACCCACATGCTGACCCTGCGCGGCATCTACGGCCGCGAAATGTTCGAGACCTGGTACGCCATGAGCGCTATGCTCACCTCCTCGGAGGTGATGCGCGAGCGCATTGCCTCGGTGGTTACCGACTTCCTGCCGGCCACCGAATGGCAGCAGGGCTTCGAAGCTGCTCGCAGCGGGCACGGCGGCAAGGTCGTGCTCGACTGGACCGTTTTCTCAGGCTAAGAATTTCTCGCATCAACAAGGAGCATTTGCAATGTACACGGATCTCAAAGACCAGCTTGCCGCCGAACTGGACGAGCTGAAGTCCTCCGGCCTGTTCAAGGCAGAACGCCACATCGACTCGGCCCAGTCCGCCTCCATCATGGCCGGCTCGCTGGGAGACGATGCACTTAAGGTGCTGAATTTCTGCGCCAACAACTACCTGGGACTGGCCGATAACCAGCAGATCATCGACGCGGCCAAGACCGCCATGGATGAGCGCGGCTTCGGCATGGCCTCGGTCCGCTTCATCTGCGGCACCCAGGACCTGCACCTGGAACTGGAAGCCAAGCTCTCGAAGTTCCTGGGTACCGAGGACACGATCCTCTTCTCCAGTTGCTTCGATGCCAACGGCGGCGTGTTCGAATCGCTGTTCGGCAAGGAAGACGCGATCATCTCCGATGCGCTGAACCATGCCTCGATCATTGACGGCATCCGGCTGTCAAAGGCCGCGCGCTTCCGCTATGCCAACCAGGACATGGCTGACCTGGAAACCCAGCTGCAGGCTGCCGCGCAGCTCAACGGCGGCAAGGGAGCACGACGCACCATCATCGTCACCGACGGCGTCTTCTCCATGGACGGCTACCTGGCTCCCTTGGAAGCCATCTGCGATCTGGCTGACAAGTACAACGCGCTGGTCATGGTCGATGACTCCCACGCCGTGGGCTTCATGGGCTCCACCGGGGCGGGCACCCCGGAACATGCAGGAGTCTCGGACCGCGTGGACATCTACACCGGCACCTTCGGCAAGGCCCTGGGCGGAGCCTCGGGCGGCTACGTGTCCGGCCGCGGCGAGATTGTCGCGATGCTGCGCCAGAAGGCCCGCCCATACTTGTTCTCCAACTCGCTGGCCCCATCGATTGTCGCGGCGACCCTCAAGGCGCTGGACCTGGTGGCGGATTCCGGGGACCTGCGCGAGAAGCTCTTCGAGAACGCTGCGCACTTCCGCCGCCGCATGACCGAAGAGGGTTTCGAATTGCTCGACGGCGAGCACGCCATCATCCCGGTGATGTTCGGCGACGCAGTCAAGGCCGCAGAGGTCGCAGGCAAGATGCTGGAGCAAGGCGTCTTCGTGACGGCCTTCAGCTTCCCGGTAGTGCCAAAGGGTGCCGCGCGCATCCGCGTCCAGCTCTCTGCTGCGCATTCGGCTGAGGATATCGAGGCCTGCGTGCAGGCATTCGTCGCCAGCCGCTGACCAGTGGGGTTTGCCCGACGCCGTGTTTCAATAGGGATTACGAGTTGGAAGAACCAAAGGCGGAGGGCTCATGGCTACCAGGGATGACGTGGCGCGCTTGGCCGGCGTATCTCCTAGTACCGTGTCCTACGTGATCAGCGGCCGGCGCACCATTTCCGAGGCGACCAAGGCCAGGGTCCTGGCGGCGATGCGGGAGTTGAACTACACCCCGGATGCATTTGCCCAGGGCCTGGCCGGATCGCGCCGGGGGATCCTTGCCCTGCACTTTCCCACCAGCGTGGACGGCTATTCTTCCACCGAGTTCGAGTACGTCACCGCCGCCATGGAGCGGGCCCGCGCGCTGGGCTACCATATGCTGCTGTGGTCCAACCCGATGACCGACGTCATGGGTTTGGAAAGCCTGGTCGGGCAGAAGCTGGTGGCCGGGGTGCTGCTGATGGAAGTGTCGATCAATGACCCGCGCTTCGATGTCTTGCGGCGCGCAGGCATTGCCTTCGCTTCCATCGGCCGTCCCGATGACAGTGCTGACCTGTCTTATGTCGATAATGATTTCGCCGAGGCCGGGCGCATCGCGGTGGACTATCTGGCGGGCCTCGGCCATCAATCCATCATGTACATCAACGTTTCCGTTGAAGACCAGGAAGCCGGCAACGGACCGGCCATCCGCACGGCCCGGGCCATCTCGGATGCCGTGCGCGTCCGCGGCATGTCGATGCAGGAAGTGCCGGTGGAGAACAACGCGCGCGGCGGCCGTGCGGCGCTGGATGCCTACCTGGATCTGAACCCGCGCCCCACCGCAGTGCTGGCGCTCAAGGAATTCGCTACCGCCGGTTTTGTCAACGCCGCGGGCATGGCATCGTTGCGCATCCCCGAAGACCTCTCGGTGATTGCACTGGGTGTCGGCGATCGATCGGCCGAAATGGTTGCCCCGGCACTGACCACGGTCGCCCCGCCGGGGGAGGGCATCTCCCATGCAGCGGTGGACGCACTGGTGCAGAAAATCGAGGGCCGTTCCCAGGGTGCCGTGCAGCAGCTGATCGCGCCGCTGATGACGGTCCGTGACAGTACGGGCGCGGCACCGCGCTGACAGTTCCGCGCCAATTTCTCCACGGTGTTCACCCATAACTGTTGACGCGCGTCGATGACCTGCGTCACTATTGAGGGGATCACTCGTGCCAGGCCGCCTCATCCGGCAGGGCATTACCCAACGTGGAGGGCATCATGACTAAAGCAAAACGTGGGCTGAAGTTCGCGCCGGTTATCTCGGTGGCAGCAATCGGCCTGCTCCTGGCCGGTTGCTCGGGCGGAGCAGACCCCAATGACCCCAACGCCTCCGGCGGCGGCGAAGCCCAAGTGGGCCAAGTCGACGGAGTCGTCGATATCTACGGTCCGGTCACCGGCATTGAAGCCGAACTGCTGGAAGAATCCTGGGCCAAGTGGTCCGAGGAGAACGGCATCAAGATCCGCTACACCGGCGACAAGAACTTCGAATCCCAGATCGGAATCAAGGTCCAGGGCGGCGACACCCCGGACCTGGCCGTCTTCCCGCAGCCCGGCCTGCTGCAGGCCACCGTGGCCCAGGGCAAGGTGCAGCAACTTCCCGAAGCAGTGCAGGCCCAGCTGCAGAGCAACTGGTCTGAAGACTGGCAGAACTACGGCAAGGTCGATGGTGTGCAGTACGGCGTGCCGCTGATGGCCAGCGTCAAGGGCTACATCTGGTATTCGCCCAAGCAGTTCGAGCAGTGGGGCGTGAGCGTGCCGAAGACCTGGGATGAAATGACCACCCTGGGTACCGAAATCTCGAAGCAGACCAATGAGCCGGCCTGGTGTGCCGGATTCGCTTCGGGCGAGGCGTCGGGATGGCCGGGCACCGACTGGATTGAAGACGCGGTCCTGCGCCAGTCCGGAACCGAGGCCTACGACAAGTGGGTTTCCGGTGATCTGGAATTCACCTCGCCTGAAATTACCAGCGCCTTCGAGTCCGTTGGAAAAATCCTGCTCGACCCCGACCAGGTCAACGCCGGATATGGCGATGTGAAGTCGATCAACGCCACAGCCTTCGGCGATGTTGGAACGGCCGTGGCCAAGGGAACCTGCCCCCTGACCCACCAGGCGTCCTTCCTGGAAGGATATGTCCTCGATTCCAAGAACGCCGATGGCAAGAAGGCTACCGTGGCGCCTGACGGAGATGTCTGGGCCTTCGTCGCCCCTCCAGCCAAAGCCGATGACCCCGTATCCGTCGTAGGCGGCGGCGAATTCGTTGCCGCCTTCTCCAACGATGAAGAAACCGCCAAGGTCCAGGAATACTTGGCCAGCGCGGATTGGGCCAATAGCCGTGTTGGACTCGGCGGCGTGATCTCGGCCAACTCCGGGCTTGATCCAGAAAACGCCAGCAGCGACCTGTTGCGCTCCGCTGTTGAACTGCTGCAGGATCCAAGCACCACCTTCCGCTTTGACGGGTCTGATCTGATGCCCAAGAGCGTCGGCTCCGATTCCTTCTGGAAGGGCCTGGTGGACTGGATCGATGGCAAGCCGACCAAGGAAGTGCTCGAAAATATCCAATCCGGTTATGACTCCTAGTCACCACCTTGTAAGCCGCCAACGGCCGGGGTTCCCGGCCGTTGGCGAGATTGTAGGAGCCTGAGACCATGTCCGAATTCTTCCAGTGGCTTGCTGGCGTGCCGCCGCTCGTCCAAGTGCCGGTGGTGCTGATTGCCTTCGCGATCTTGATCGCAGCGATCCTCGCCTTTGTCGAGGTAGCGACCAAGGGCGGACGGGTATTTGCCGTGGTGCGTTTTGCTGCCGCGGTCATTGTCCCGGTAGCGATCCTGCTGGTCCTGGGCCTGTACAACTCGGTGATGTGGGTGGCCGCGCTGGCCGCGGTGCTCGGCGCGGTGCTGTTCTACGTGGACCGGCGCTCGCGATCCGGCGCCGGCTCGCTGCTGCAGCTTTCCGGTTTCCTGGCTCCTGCCATGCTGCTGCTCGCGATCGGCTTGATCTACCCCACGGCCCGCACCGCCATCAGCGCCTTCATGGCCAATGACGGATCAGGCTTCGTCGGCCTGGGGAATTTCCGCTGGGTGTTCACCAGCCCCGATGGGCTGACCGCCCTGCTCAATACCTTGGTCTGGGTCCTGGTGGCACCTGTGGTCTCCACCATTATCGGCTTGGCCTATGCGGTCTTCATCGACAAGAGCCGCGGCGAGAAGTTCTTCAAGCTGCTGGTGTTCATGCCCATGGCGATTTCCTTCGTGGGCGCATCAATCATCTTCAAGTTCTTCTACGACACCCGCCAAGGCGAGCAAATAGGCGTGCTCAACGCGATCATCACGGCATTTGGCGCCAAGCCGGTCGACTGGCTCGGGCTCGAACCGTGGAACACGTTATTCCTGGTGATCATCCTGATCTGGACACAGGCGGGATTCGCCATGGTCATCTTGTCCGCGGCTATCAAGGGCGTGCCCGCAGAGCAATTGGAAGCCGCGTCCCTCGACGGGGCCAGCCCATGGCAGCGCTTCGCCAATGTCACCCTGCCGGGGATTCGCTCCTCGGTGATCGTCGTATTGACCACCATTTCCATTGCCTCGCTCAAGGTCTTCGACATCGTCTCATCGATGACCGGCGGCCGCTCGGATACGACGGTCCTGGCGTTCGAAATGGTGCGCCAGTTCCAGCTCGGGGCACGCACGGGCTACAGCTCGGCCCTGGCGGTCATCCTGTTCATCCTGGTGCTGCCGATCATCATCTACAATGTCCGGCAGCACAAGAAGCAAGGGGGAATCCGATGAGCACCGTTAGCGATTCCACTCGGCGCCTCTTGGCAGCCACCGAGAAAACCAGCGGGAAACTGCGCAAAGCCACCACCTCCCGCGGTGCCACCATTGCGGCGTTCATCATTGCCGCAGTGTGGACCATCCCCACCTTCGGCCTCTTTGTCTCCTCCTTCAGGCAAGCTGACGACATCAAGACCACGGGCTGGTGGACGGCCCTGTCTAATCCTTCTTTCACGCTGGATAACTATGCGCAGGCCTTTGCCTCCGGCGATAGCCTTCCGCTATCCAAGGCATTCCTGAATTCGCTGGTCATCACCATTCCGGCGGCGATTGTGCCGATTATTATCGCCAGCATGGCTGCCTACGCCTTCGCCTGGATCAACTTCAAGGGGCGAAATACGCTGTTCGTGCTCGTCTTCGCCCTGCAGATTGTTCCGATCCAGATGGCGCTGGTTCCGTTGCTCCAGCTCTTCTCGGACGGCCTGAAAATTGGCGGGCTGTACATCCTGCCGGGCTTGGGAGTCAACGGATTGGATGGCGCCTACGCCAAGGTCTGGATTGCCCACACGATCTTCGCCTTGCCGTTGGCGATCTTCATGCTGCACAACTTCATTTCGGAGATCCCGGACGAGGTCATCGAGGCTGCTCGCGTTGACGGAGCCGGGCACGGGAAGATCTTCTCGAAAATCGTACTGCCCTTGTCGATGCCGGCTATTGCTTCCTTCGGAATCTTCCAGTTCCTCTGGGTGTGGAATGACCTGCTGGTGGCAACGGTCTTCACCTCGGGCGGAGGATTGCCGATTACGAAGGCGCTCCAGGACCTCTCGGGTACCTACGGGCAATCCTGGGAGCTGCTCACCGCAGGCGCTTTCATCTCGATGATCATTCCGCTGACGGTCTTCTTCGCCCTGCAACGGTTCTTCGTGCGCGGATTGCTGGCAGGTGCCACCAAGGGGTAATCCTGCCTTGCATGAGAGCAATAGGGTGCCAGTCTGAAATCTCAGACGGGCACCCTATTGTTCTGCTCCATAGGCAACAAGCCATAGGTAGGCTCTTGCCTAAAGGATCGGAAATACCACAAAGGCGGAGCGCTCATGGCAACCTTGTTGCTTACCAATATTGGACAGCTGACCACGGTTGACGCGAAGGGCCGCGTGCTGGAAGACGCGGCGGTGCTGATCGAGGATGGACTGGTTGCATGGATCGGCAACATGGCGCATGCACCAGCTGCAGCGCACGAGATCGATTTGGGTGGCCGTGCGGTGTTGCCCGGTTGGGTTGATTCCCACAGCCATCTGATTTTCGGCGGCGACCGTGCCGAAGAGTTCGTGGCCCGCATGGCAGGCCAGTCCTATGCCGCTGGCGGCATCGCGGTCACCACATCGGCCACCGGGCAGCTCTCGGACAAGGAGCTGGCCGACGTCGTGGCTGGTCGCCGCCGTGAAGCACTTGCCATGGGCACCACCTGGATGGAAACCAAGACCGGCTACGGCCTGACACTGGATGAAGAGACCCGGCATTCCGTGCTGGGCAAGCCTCTGGTCGATTCCCTGACCTTCCTTGGCGCGCACCTGGTTCCTGCGGGATGGGATACCGATGAATACACGGATTTGGTAGCCGGTCCAATGCTTGATGCCGTGGCAGATAACGTTGAATTCGTCGATGTCTTCTGTGAACGCGGAGCCTTTACCGAAGAACAATCACGCCGGGTCCTGGCAGCCGCAAGGGGCAAGGGACTGGCGACTAAGGTCCACGGAAACCAGCTGGGTCCAGGCCCAGGGGTGAAGCTGGCCGTAGAATTTGGCAGTCATTCCGTAGACCACGTGAATTACCTGGATGACCAAGACATCCAGGCGCTCGCCGGAAGCTGGGCTGATTGGGACGCGGCTACTCGCACCGGTGCTCCGGGTACCGTCGCCACCTGTTTGCCAGCGTGCGACTTGTCCACGCGGCAACCGCTGGCACCGGGCCGGAAATTGCTTGATGCAGGCGTGCGAATCGCACTGGCCAGCAACTGCAATCCGGGTACCAGCTACACGAGCAACATGAACTTCTGCGTGGCTACCGCAGTGCTCCAAATGAACCTGTCCCTGGCTGAAGCCATCGAGGCGGCAACCTACGGAGGGGCACTCGCGCTAGGGGTTGCCGACCAAGTGGGATCTATTGAGATCGGCAAGCGTGCGGATCTGCATGTTCTTGACGCTCCGGTTGCTGCACATCTGGCGTACCGTCCCGGGATGAACCTGACCCACAGCGTGTATCGGGCCGGCAAAGCGATCTAGAGCTTTGCAGGAGCCCATCGAAAATCTGCTTGGATCGCGAACCCTGCTCAGCCCAGTTGCTATGGCGAGGAAGGCAGCGAATGCAACGGCGAAATGGGCATGCGCACCGCGCAGCAGTCGGAGCGAATCGTTGCAATTTCCATCAGCTGGGCCTCGTGCCCAGGGAAGGCGATAGGGACGGCAGGAATCAGGCCGTAAGGATTCCTCGGCCCCGAGCCGTGCCGCGGTTTGAATCCGCCTATGCCGTGAGCAAAATTGAGACGCTGTATTCTGTCCGACTGCTCGATGGAACCGATGAGAAGCCTTCAATACCTGCCCCTGCCGGCCACGCAGGTTAGGCACCCCCATTTCCCAACGACTGGTGGCGGCTTTTGGCAAGATTGAGGCAAGCCCTCGTGCCTTCCCTGACCGATTTCCTATTATTGTTTCCACTAGGTCAAGGAATCGGTGAACGTGCCCGCAGACATTGGAATTCTGGAGCTTCGCGGTTTTAAGCGGAAACGTTGAGGATGAATAGTGGATCCCAGGTGCCTTCAGGAAAAATCGGTCCATGGAATTGAACAACGTTGACACCTACCGACTAAGGTCACTGGGCGCTCTCGTGACCCGGGCCGGTGGCTTCCTATCGCAGGGAAATCAGCGTCTCGTGCCCGGAGCCACGGGCAATTCTCCCCGCTTGGCTTATCACGGTTCTGCATGGGGATGCCGACCGTCCCAATTTCACTGGAGAACAAAAGAGGCTTGCCGGAGGCGCGAGGAAACCGATGAAACGGTAGCTTCCATTGCGAATTCAGTTGGCTACGAAACACCGGTCGCATTCAAGCAGCGATTCCAGGCCCCGAAAATCTTGACGCCTGTTCGATACCGGGCGTCGTTTCGCAAATAGCCACGAGGCTAGGAAGGCAGAATGAATATTCCGTCTGGGCTCTCGAACCCTGAACGCTGCCCGGTGCGCGCGTACACGCTCACAGACCATTGGGAGCCAGAACGGTAGGGAGCTAAATGCCAGTCGGCGAATCGCTGCACGAGCTGTAGCGAAGTCCCTTCGCGAAGTTCGCCCTGGTCTTCTGGCCCACCTTTGGCGTTGCTGGTGGTTCCGATGACGAGTACACCCGAAGCGCGAATCACCTGATCGGCTAAGTTGAATATGCGCCTCAGCTCATCGAGAGAAATGAATGCCGGCACATTACCGGTCAACAATATGGCATCGTATGTCCCTGGCAAGGCATGATCGTTGAATGAGCTCATGATCAACTGGTTGGCTGATAGCTGTCTAAACCAGCTTCCATCGAATAATTCTCCAGCTACATCCAGCACTTGGGGCGTGGGATCTATGCCGTAGGCATCGTGTCCTAAGCGACGCAACGCATTGACGGTGTTGCCAACCCCGCAACCGATATCGAGTATTCGTGAATTGCGGCGGCAGAGCATGTCGGTGAAACGGGCGACTACTTCCAAATCAGTGCCGTCAAGGGTCTGAGCACGCATCTTCGCTGCATATGAATCGTAGTCGGAGACCATGTCCACAGTTTTGCATAGGAACGGGAGATGAGCGACTTGTTTGCGCTAGTAGGCTGAAAATATAGCTCAGGATTAGGCATTCGTGATAGACAAGACCTATGGCTAATACTGCTTTCAAGGGAACCCCTGTACAGACTATTGGTGATCTGCCGGCCGTTGGCTCGCAGGCTCCAGCTTTCACTCTCACCGACACCGGCCTTGCAGATGTCACCAGCGATTCGCTGGCTGGCCGTCGCGTTGTCCTGAACATCTTCCCGTCGGTTGATACCGGCGTTTGCGCTGCCAGCGTGCGTCGCTTCAACGAATTGGCTGCCGGCCTGGATAACACCACCGTGGTGTGCGTTTCTGCTGACTTGCCATTCGCACTGGGTCGCTTCTGCGGTGCCGAAGGCATCGAGAACGTTACCGCTGCTTCCGTCTTCCGTTCCGACTTCGGCTCAGACTACGGCGTCACCCAGATCGATGGTCCGCTGGCAGGCCTGCTGGCCCGTTCGGTTGTTGTCTTGGACGAAAGCGGCAAGGTTGTTTACAACCAGGTCGTCCCTGAGATCACCACCGAGCCAGACTACGATGCAGCCATCGCGACCCTGAACTAAAGATCAAATGCAGCGGTGACGATGCTTGGCAGCCCGTCAGAACTTCAGAGTTCAGGCGGGCTTTTTCGTGTCCAAAACAACTATCTCATCCGTTGGCAAAGCAATGTTGTCCTTCGGTGCTCTGGCCAGTGGGAGAGTCATGGACTATGAAGGGGACTCTGACCAATGCGATTCATAAGCGGTGAATTGGCAATCGACCAGATAGAGGGATCACGTGTAGAGCGATTTGATACTACGTTGTCTGAGCAGAGAGCTCTCCGTATCAGTGAACTGCTGCGATGCATTTGCACAAGTTGTGTAACGAGCGGCCACCAAAGGATTTCTTGGCAGGCATTCTCAAGACTCGATTCAAGCCCTATACTAATTTTAGATTGTTTCTGATTTTTATGATCCTAAAGTGATCATAAAACATCATCAAGTGCTTATAGGGCACGATCAACCCAAGGGAGTGAAGGCATGAGTGAGCAAATAGTGTTGGGCGCACATATGGAAGAAGAACTGGTTTCGCAACCTGAAATGTGGCGTCGCGCAATTGCACAGCAACAGGGTGAAGATCTGTTGCCGGCCAAGGGTGCGAAGGTTGCCGTAGTTGGGTGTGGCACCTCGTGGTTCATGGCCGAAGCATATGCCGTTGCCAGAGAAGCAGCAGGCTACGGCGTTACCGATGCCTTCGCAGCATCCGAAGCGCGAATCGTTACCCGCGATTATGATGCGGTAGTTGCGATTACTCGTTCGGGCACCACATCGGAAGTGCTGCAGCTGTTGGAAGAGCTCGATGGAAATATCCGCACTGTGGGCATCATCGGAGATGTGGACTCGCCAATTGTGGGCAAGCTCGATGCCGTAGTTCAGCTGCCTTATGCCGATGAGCAGTCCGTGGTCCAGACGCGTTTCGCCACCACCGCATTGGCTTACTTGCTCTCCAGCGTAGGGGAGGACCTGGAACACGCAATCACCCAAGCTGAAACCCTGGTGAATGCAGCAACTCCCCAAGAGCTTGTAGATGCGGAACAATTCACTTTCCTTGGACGGGGATTCGCTGTGGGCCTTGCCCACGAAGCCGCCTTGAAAATGCGAGAAGCTGTCCAGGGGTGGACCGAAGCCTACCCCGCCATGGATTACCGCCACGGACCGATTTCTATTGCTGCGCCCAACCGCGTGACGTGGATGCTCGGCGAGCAGCCCGAAGAACTGGACACCCAAGTGCGTAGCGCCGGGGCCATCTATATCAATGAGGATCGCCACCCGCTGGCCGAACTTGCCTACATTCACCGTGTCACCTTGGACCGCGCCCGTGCCCGCAGGATGGATCCGGACCATCCTCGTAACCTAACGCGCTCGGTGATCCTGGAAGGCTAGTACCCACTCATGTCCCAGCGCTATCTGCTCTTCGATGTGGGCGGCACCGATATTAAAGCCGGGCTGGCCACAGAAGAAGGTGAAATTCTCCGGGTATTGCGCGAGCCAACGCGAAAGGCTGCTCCGCAGTTGGCGGCGCAAGCTGTCATTGAGCAGCTTCGCGGACTTGCCTCACGGCTCAACGAAGCCAATGACCCGCTACCAATAGCAGCGGGGCTAGTGGTCTGCGGGCTGGTGGACCCTGCAACAGGGAGGGCGCTGTACTCGGCGAACCTCGGCTGGCGCGGCGTTCCGATGGGGCGCCTGGCATCCGAAGCACTTGAGCTGCCTGTGGGGTTCGGGCACGATGTAGCAGCAGCCGCACGCGCAGAACTGGAACTGGGAATAGGCGCCCATGACGAAGCTTTGCGGCGCAATAGCGCCATCCTGATCATTGGAACGGGCATCGCCTCGGCCCTGGTTGTCGATGGCCATCTGCTCAGCGCTGGTGGGCATGCCGGGGAACTGGGGCATGCTCCGGTGCCCGGAGGACTTGCTTGTGCTTGCGGTGCCACCGGTTGCCTGGAAACTCTTGCTTCCGCCGGTGCCATCGCCCGCCACTATGAGCAGGCCACGGGAATATCGGCTGGAGCCAAAGAAGTCTTCGCGGCCCGCGCTGCCGGAAGTGAAACGGCAACGGCCATTATCGCCGAAGCTATCGAAGCCCTGAGCTTCGCGTTGGCTCAACTCTGCTCATCAATTGCTCCCGAAGGGATCATCCTTGGCGGGGGATTGGCCCAAGCTGGGGCACCCTTCCTTGCTGAACTGGAACAATCACTGGAAAGGCGACTGTCCTTCCAACGCCGGCCGCGGATAGTCCATGCACAGCTCGGAGCGGAAGCGGGGCTGCAAGGTGCCTTGCTGCTTGCACGTCAGGCAGCGTTGAGCGGGGTAGGAAAAGGCGCATGATCCTTAGCTTCACGCCGAATCCTGCCATGGATGAAACCTATCTGACTTCTCAACTGAAGTTGGACGCCAGCCACAGGGTCACGCTGCAGCACCGCCAAGCAGGAGGCAAAGGAATCAATGTCGCCAAAGTGCTGCATTCCCAGAGCATCGACGTCGAAGCCCTATGCCCACTTGGCGGCAGCCTTGGCGAAGAATTCGCTCAGGAGCTGAAACATCGGGGCATCGCCCTGACACCGATTCGCACTTCGGTTCCCACCCGCCGCTCTATGGCCTTCCATGATGCTCAGGAGAATATCACGAGTATTTTCAATGAAGCTGGCACCGCGTTGGAAGCTGAGGACTGGGCGGGTGTAGAAAAAGAATATGAAGCCTTGCTTCCGAAAGTTCGAGGGGTGGCCATCTGCGGTTCCTGGCCACCGGGAACTGCGAAAGAAACAATCAGCAGGCTGATCAAGGCCGCAACCGGCCGCGAAATATGGACAATCGTGGATACCAGTGGGCCGAACCTCTTGCTCGCTGCAGGCTGCGGAGCGGTGCTTAAGCCCAATGATCATGAGCTGCGCGAAGCCACAGGCTGCGCCAGCTTGAGCGAGGGAGCACGAGAGCTGCTGCGCCTGGGCGCCCCTGAAGTCTATGTCAGCGCCGGCGCCCAAGGGCTGTACCACTTCACTAGCAAAACACCCGAGGTAGCCCACGCCAAGCTCAACAGAACGCTTTCGGGGAACCCTACCGGGGCAGGTGATTCTGCGGTGGCCGCCATTGCCTCCAGAGTGGAGCATCAGCTGAACCGAGAAGCGGTGCTGCGCCGGGCTGTGGCTTGGTCTGCGGCCACGGTGCTCATGCCCAACGCAGGAGTGTTGTCGCCTCGGCATCTTGAGCTGCTCGGCAACACCTCCTACCGCATTATTCCAGCATCTCAACAACTCTAAGGAGAACGACTATGCCGTTGGTTCCCACCAGCCAAATCATGAATCAGGCAGTAGAACAACGCCGCGGACAAGGAGCTTTCAACGTTATCCACCTGGAGACCGCCCAAGCCATAATCGGTGGAGCTGAGCGGGTCGGTCTGCCCGTGATCTTGCAGATAAGCGAGAATTGCGTGAAGTACCACGGTGGGCTCCACGCGATTGCCGCTGCGACGCTGGCCCTGGCCGAAACTGCAGAAGTGCCGGTGGCTGTGCATCTAGATCACGCAGAGGAAGAATCACTGGTGTACCAGGCGATGGATTTGGGATTTGGGTCGGTCATGTTCGATGGCGCCAAACTCCCCTTCGAACAGAACGTTGCGGCCACCGTACGAGTAGTGGAGGCTGCCCATCGCCAAGGGGTCTACGTTGAGGCTGAACTCGGTGAAATTGGCGGAAAGAACGGAGCCCACGCTCCTGGGGTACGCACCGACCCTGTTGAAGCAGGACTTTTTCAATCTCTGACGGGGGTTGATGCCCTGGCCGTGGCCGTAGGTTCCTCGCACGCCATGCTTGAGCGATCTGCCAGCTTGGACTTGCCACTGATTGAGCAGCTTTCATCAACGCTGGCCGTACCCATGGTGCTCCACGGGTCATCCGGCGTACCCGACACGATGCTGGTCAAGGCGATTCACTCCGGCATGCGCAAGATTAATGTTTCCACGCACCTGAATGGATTCTTTACCCGCGCCGTGCGTGATTGGCTCGAATCCAATCCGGATGCTGTTGACTCACGCAAATATATCGGCACTGGGCGCGCGGCCTTGGCCTCGGAAGCGGCGCGCCTGCTCCGCCTCTTTGCCTTGCTTGAGCACTGAACTGGCAAAGAAGCATGCATTAATGATTATTTATGAGGTTTTTAGAGCAAGTTAAATCTATAAATATCAAAATTTCCCTTGACCTGTGATCTGCAGCACTTCATACTTTTAGTGAATCTGACTTTTCTTGATTGATATTGCCAAGAGAGGTCACGAATTATTCACACTTGCATCGATGCAAAAGCATCACAGCGATGAGGAGCAACCATGAAACGTACGACGCGAACCGGGGTTCTCGCCCTTTCAGCAGCGGCGGCATTGCTACTGACCAGTTGCGGATTTTCTGATAATGGCGACGGATCCGCGGATGCTTCAGGTGGCAATACGACCTTGAACATGCTCGTACCGACCTACTCGGATGGCACCAAGGGCCTCTGGGAGGGCGTCATCGCCGACTTCGAAGCCGAGCACGAGAACATCGACGTTAACCTCGAAGTCCAGTCCTGGGAAAATATCGAGGGCGTGCTGAAAACCAAGTTGCAGGGTGGACAAGCTCCCGATATCTACAACGGTGGAGCCTTCGCGGAGTTCGCTGCCGAGGGACTGCTTGCACCGGCAAGCGACATCGCCTCGCAGGAAACCATCGATGATTTCCAAACGACTTTTGCGGACGCGGAGAAATTTGAGGACATCCAATATGGCTTGCCACTGATCGCTTCGGCCCGCGCTCTGTTCTACAACAAGGCCCTGATGGACGAAGCCGGCGTTGACGCCGTTCCTACCACCTGGGAAGAACTCCATGACGCATCGAAGCTGATCAGCGAGAAAACCAAGGCCGATGGTTACGGGATGCCTCTGGGCAGTGAGGAAGCCCAGGGCGAATCGCTGATTTGGTTCGCCGGAAACGGTGGCAGCTTCGGAGATTCGCAAAAGATCTCGGTGAATACGCCGCAAAACCTTGAAGCGGCCGAGTTCATGAAGAAGATGATAGACGACGGGGTCACCCAGAATGATCCAGGTGCCACGCAGCGTACGCCGATGCTCAACACGTTCGTCCAAGGCAAGCTCGGCTTCGCCTATGCGCTGCCGCAGACAGTCGGGCAGATTGAGGACGAAAACCCGAAGCTGGACTACGGTGTGGCTGCCGTGCCGACTAAATCCGGTGACCCTGCAACGCTGGGCGTTGCCGATCGCTTGATGTCCTTCAAGAATGACGGCAGCAAGTCTGCAGCCGTCAAGGAATTCATGGACTACTTCTTCTCCGCTGATGTCTACACCGATTGGGTGAGCACCGAAGGATTCTTGCCAACGACGAAGTCCGGCTCCGAGAAGATGGCTGGAGACGAAACACTCAAGCCATTCCTCGACATGTTGCCTAACGCCGTTTTCTACCCGACGACGAACCCGGCATGGAACGCCACCGATGGTGCTTTCAAGTCACTGATGGGTGAATTGGGGACCGGCAAGTCTGCCCAAGAAGTACTCGAGAGCATCCAAGCCAAGGCCGACGCCGCAAGCTAGGAACTGCTACCGGAAGCATTCCACGGCAGGCCCGGCGTCACAGCGCCGGGCCTGCCGTGCCGGAAAACCGAGAATCTCCGGTCCTAGGGTTACCTGGCCGAACGCAACGAAAGCGAGCCGACTATGAGCTCCGTACTGCCAGCCACGAGCCGTGCCCGGCGCACCCGCCGACGGGGCACGGATTCCCAGACATTTCTGTCCTCCCTGCCATGGATCGGACCGGCGCTCTTGCTGATCTTGGCCATCGTGGTGTTCCCCGCCGGCTACATGATCTACAACTCGACCAGGAAGATCTCTTCGGTGGGTACCGATCTTGAATCGGCAGGCCTGGAGAACTTCGTGACCATCTTCCAAGACCCGGTCTTGCCTCGTGTTTTGCTCAACACCGTTCTCTGGGTGGTGTCGGTGGTGGTCGTTACCGTGCTGCTGTCACTGGCACTGGCCCAGTTCTTGAACAAACCCTTCCCTGGGCGCACCATCGTCCGCATGGCGGTTATCGTCCCATGGGCCGCCTCAGTGGTCATGACCACCACAGTTTTCTACTACGGGCTGGATCCTAACTACGGCATCTTCAACCACTTCTTTGTTCAACTCGGCTTGATGGATGAAGGCTACGGATGGACCAAGAACGCCGTTCCCGCCATTGCCGTTTCGGTAGTCGTGGCCATCTTCGTCTCCATCCCTTTTACGACCTACACCCTGCTGGCCGGGTTGCAAGCAATCCCGCAAGAAACTCTGGAAGCAGCCCGCGTAGATGGAGCCGGCAAATGGAAAACCTACCTGCTGGTGATCATTCCCCAGCTGCGATCCGCGCTGGCCGTCTCGGTGCTGATCAACATCATCAACGTCTTCAATAACCTGCCGATTTTGAAAGTGATGACCGGATCCATCCCGGGCAACAGCGCAGACACGCTGATGACCTACATCTTCAAGGTGCTGCAATTCGACCGCCGGCTGGATTTGTCCTCGGCACTTTCGGTTGTGAACTTCGCAATCGTGCTGGTGATTGTGGCGATCTACGTGAAAACCGTCAAACCCATGCAGGAGATTTAGCCGTGGCATTTTTGGTAACCGAAGATCGAGCCGCGAAGAAGACTGTCATCGGCCGGATGGTTGTCGGCTTCGCGGTAGTCATTATCTTCCTCATTCCCTACGGCACGATGCTGATCGGGTCGCTGAAAACCCAATCCGAAATCCTGGCCATCCCGCCCAAATACCTGCCGCAGGATGGTGCACAGTTTTCCAACTACATCACCATGTGGGACACCCCGGAAACTCCGGTGCCCTACAACTTGATCTCCACCATAGTGATCGCGGTTTTCGCCACCTTGCTGGTGCTGCTGGTCGCGACCCCGGCCGCCTACTACACCGCCCGATTCAAGTTCCCGGGCAAGATGGTGTTCATGTTTTTGGTGATTGTCACGCAGATGCTGCAGCCTGCCGTGCTCACCGCAGGTTTGTTCAAGCAGATGCTGGCTTGGAATCTCAACGACACTTGGTTGGCAATGATCCTGATCAACGCCGCCTTCAACCTCGCTTTCGCGGTGTGGATTATGCACTCTTTCTTCGCAGGGGTGCCGCGCAGCATCGATGAAGCCGCGCAGATTGACGGGGCCGGAAAGCTGCGGGTGCTGTTCACCATCAACCTTCCACTGGTTTGGCCGGGTATCGTCACGGCGGTGATCTTCACCTTTGTTTCCTGCTGGAATGAATTCGCTGCCTCGCTGGTGATCCTCTCCACCGCTGAGAACCAGCCGTTGAGCGTCGCGTTGACCAAGTTCGTTGGCCAGTACTCCACTGCGTGGCAATACGTTTTCGGCGTATCCATTGTGGCCATCGTTCCGGTGATCGTGCTCTTCGCATTGATCGAGAAGCGACTGATCGGCGGCCTGGCTGCCGGTGCGGTGAAATAGCTGTGGGCACGGCGTTGCCGGCGCTGGAAATCGTGGCCACGTCGGGTGCATGCGCCCAACGAGCAACACGGGCCGGAGCCGATCGGCTCGAGGCCTGCCAAGCGCTGGAACTGGGCGGACTCACACCGAGCCCGGAAGCGCTCGAGCAGATCCTTGAACATCGGCCTCGACGAGGTGTGCACGCACTGCTGCGTAGCCGTCCGGGAAACTTCCACTACACCACCGAGGAAGCTGCGGTCATGGAAAGGCAAGCTGCACGCCTTGCCGCGGCGGGAGCCGACGGGATAGTGCTCGGGGCGCTGGATCCACGCGGGGTACTGGACTTGGCTATGATGCGGCACTGGGCCGACGCCGCCCTGGCAGAGAACCAGAGGCTGGAAATCACGGTGCACCGGGCCATCGATGCCAGCCAAGACCCAATCGGGGAACTTGCCAGGCTTCTGGATTTCCCGGCGCACCGAGTGCTCAGCAGCGGCGGGAAACGAACAGTCGGCCAGGGCATGGCCACGATCGAGGCCATGGTTCAAGCCGCCGGTGGCCAGATCGAGATCATGTGCGGTGGCGGGCTGCAGGCAACAGATATTGAAACCGTGCACAGCCTGGGGGCGTCAGCCGTTCATTTTTCTGCCAAGACCCGCTATGCCGATACTATCGAAGTATCTGAGCAACAGGTGCGCCAACTGCGCTGCACCCTTGATGAGCTGGACAATTAAGGAGCGCGCACGATGAAACGCGAGGAACGGCAGAACCAGATCCTCGATCTGCTGGCCAGCCGTGGCCAGATCGATGTAGATGAGGTCGTCAAGCAACTGGGTACCAGCCCGGCCACGGCACGCCGAGACCTGGATGCCTTGGCCGCCGCGTCACTGCTCACCCGCACTCACGGAGGCGCGGTCTCCAACTCGGTGGCTTACGACCTGCCTTCCCGCTACCAGCGCGATAGCAACGACCGCGCGAAGGCGCAGATCGCCAAGCTGGCCGCCGACATGGTCTCGCAGAATATGGTCATAGGCCTATCCGGCGGAACTACCACCAAGGCGATCGCCAGCGAGTTGAGCCTGCGCCAGGACCTGGTAGGTGAACCCGGCCGGGTCACGTTGACCGTGGTCACCAACGCCGTGAACATTGCCTCGATGCTGGCCGTCCGCCCGCATATCCGCGTAATGGTTACTGGCGGCGTGCTCAACGACCGATCCTACGAGCTGGTTGGTCCAATGGCGCAGTCCTCACTGGCAAAGATCACCATTGACTTGGCTTTTGTCGGAATCAACGGGTTAGACCCCGAAGTCGGTCCGATGGTCAGCGATGAAATGGAAGCGGCAGTCAATGAGCAAATGATCAGGCAGTCGAGCAGCAGCTACCTGGTGGCCGATTCATCGAAGATCGGCAGGCGCTCATTTGTCATCTTGGATCGTGAGAACTTGACCGGCATCATCACGGACAGCGAGGCCACAAGCGAGCAACTGGGAGCCTTGGCCAAGGCCGGCATGCGTGCAGCCATGGATGTGGCGACATACCAGCCCGAGGAAAAATCCTAGCTGCATTGAGACCGCCCACCGAGCCGCTGGTCTGGTCGGCGTTTCTGCTTACGGAACCAGCGGATGCCAAGCGCTATCGTCTCCGATGATCTGCGGAGGTCGCTTCTTAGCAGCGCGCGCGACGAACCGGGCCAGCCACAGGTCAAAGCGAGGATCCCAGGCTTTCAAGCAATGCTCGGCTTCGGGCGAGGAAGTGCTGTTCAAGGTTTCTATTGGGAGCCACCGAGTTGAATACCCCGGCGAGCATCACCGCGGCATCTAATCTCAGCACAGTCCACGCTGCCGAGGTGTCGTCGAATCTGCCGCCATTTCCGGTGTATGCAGTACGCAGCCGCTCATTGTCCAATCCGTTTTCGGCAATGGCAGCGTATTCCTCAATACGTGCCAGCTCCATCTCCGGGGCAGCGCAGAGGGCGTTACTCCAATCGAATATGGCCAGAGGCATTCCAGCCCGTACACGAACGTTTTGCCTACGGATATCCAGATGCAACAGGCTGCGCCGGTGCAAGGATCTTTCTAGAAGAGCGCGCAGCACGCAGGCCGATGGCAAGGCTGGCATCGAATGCTGGTGGGCAAGCCTTGCGTAGCGGTCAGCGATGCGCTGGGCAACCGTCGCATAGATTGTGCCGGCCTGGCTGTCTTTCTCGTCGAAAGCGAGCGGCGGAAGTTCGTGCAAAGAAGCCAGCCAGGAGCCCAATGCGTGAGCGTCCACGGGCGAGCCGTCATCTTCGATGACTTCGGTGATCAATACCGGGTACCCATCTTGATTTACGAGATCAATTGCCCGTGCGCTGGGCAACCCATGTTTTTGAGCCCAGACGCTGCAATTCAATTCCTTGAGCTGAAGGCTGCTGGCCGAAATCTGCGGATTGTTGCTGGTGTTGTAGACCGGCATTCGAGGGATGCGGTAGCCCTCGCTTTGGGTCCCGCGCAGCGAGCTGTAAAAAAGGAATTCGGTGCCTTCACCGGTTAGCGCTAGCTCGCTTGCGCCGCGGCGGGCGGCCAGCCTGGCAGCGACCTGATGGGGCTGGACAATTTGCTTCCTAGCCATTGATTGATTGCGCAGCGGTGAGGATGCGCGGACCAATCTTGCGCATGAGCTTGCCCATCTTCGGGTTGTCGGTGCGTGAGAGCGTATCCGATAGCCGTTCAAGACTCATTAGGCCCAACCAGATTTTGGCTCGGTGTGCTTCCTCAGCGCTTGGAGCGATCAAATCCACCATCTCCAAACCGTGCCACAGGCTCAGGTAAGCGGTGTTCAAAGCCGGGTCCCACGCAGCGGCGAGGTCCCAATCCAAGATGCCAACCAGTTTCTCGCCGATCCAGTGCATGTTGTGGCCGGCCAAGTCGCCATGAACCAAGCCCGCAGGAACCTGCGCCAGGATATCGAGCTGGGCCCAGAGCTGAGTAGCAGGCCCTCGCAGTTCCTCGGGCAGCGCATCGAAGCAATGCCGCTGCCGGGCTTGGGTCCATTCGCCACGGAATGAAAACGGCTTGGCCAGATGATTGCTGATCGGTTCCAGCGGAACTTCGGCCAAATCCTTGACGAGCTGTCCTAGCACCTTCGGATCCCCGTAATGCGGTTCATGCGCGCTGCCAGGGATAAAAGACATGGCCACGGAGCTGAGCCCGTCGACATGCAGGATCTCGGAAGCCGCCACCGGGATCCGGTAGTTGAGCCGACCTTCCAGCAAAGACAGCAGCTTGACGGAACGCGGCATCTGTTCCGTGGCCGCTGGCGTGCGCGCCATGCGAATCACCGCCTGCGGATTGCCAATCACCACCTTGTGGAATTGGCCGCCTTCGTTCACCGCCGCGTCTTCCCACGAAAGATCGGGACAGAGCCGACGGGCAATCTGCAGTTCTCCAATGGTGGCAGGACGGCTCACTCGCACTCTTCTCGTTCAGCTCGCTGGTGGTCTCAACCTCAGGCTATCGCAGGTTCGCCACGTGGCTGCTCAGTACGCGCACAGCCAGATCAGCCTATGATCGGAAACGTGAACGCTGAACAAATTGAGCAGTCGGCAACCCGCAAGACCCTCAGGCTCGAGATCGTCTTGGTTCTTGCCCTGTCTTTGGGGCAAAGCGCGGTCTACTCGCTGCTGAGCTTTGCCGATAAAGTCACCCGGGCACCGCTGCGCGAGCAGACTACATCGCTGAATAACCCGCTGAGCACCCGCGAATTCTTTGATTTCTCCTACCAGCTGCTGGACATCTTCTTTGCCTTGGTGCCCGTCGTGCTGGCGCTCTATCTGATGAAGCGCACGACCGGACGAACCATCCGGGACATCGGCTTCGACATGCGCAATCCGGGCAAGGACGCATTGCTCGGGGCGGGGATGTTCCTGGCCATGGGCCTGGGGACGCTGGGCGTCTATGCCGCCGGACGGGCACTGGGTGTCACCACAGCACTGTCAGCAGCGAATCTGGGCGATTATTGGTGGAGCGTCCCCGTGCTGCTGCTGTCGGCTGTGCGCCATGCAGTGCTCGAAGAAGTGCTGATGCTTGGATTCCTGTTCACCTATGCCAGGAAACTGCAGTTGGGCCTGTGGAGCACCATTATTGGTTCCGCCATGATCCGAGGCAGCTACCACCTCTACCAGGGCGTGGGGCCGATGATCGGCAATATGCTCATGGGCATCGTCTTCGGCTGGGTGTACCAGAAATACGGGCGGGTGATGCCGCTGGTCATCGCGCACTTCCTGCTCGACGCCATCGGCTTCGTCGGATACGCCCTGGTCGGGCCCGCCATCGGAATCGGCCAGTAACGCCGATAGGCTGAGCCAATGCAGATTACCGTGCTGAGCGAGAAGTACCTCCGCCAAGCAGTTGAATTGTGGGAAGCCACTGGGCTGACCCGTCCGTGGAACGATGCGCTCGCCGACGCCCGTCGGGCTTTGGCCGAGCCTACTTCTACGGTGCTGGCCATCGTTGAGAACGATCGGCTCGTGGCTACTGCGATGGCTGGCCATGACGGGCACCGGGGCTGGCTCTACTATGTTGCGGTGGATCCATGCAGGCAGGGCAGCGGTCTGGGAAGGGCCCTGGTGGAGGCTGCGGTCATGTGGCTGCGGGATCGTGGCGTGCCCAAGGTGCAGCTCATGGTCCGCGGGGAAAACTCTGCCGTCATCGACTTCTATGAACGCCTGGGTTTCGAAGACCAGCAGGTCGTGGTCCTGGGAAAACGCTTGGACCGGTCTTAACGAAAAGAAAGTAGGTGGGGACGCCATTGTCCCCGCCTACTTGCATTCGCTCCAGAACGTCCTACAGCACCACGGTGCCGGACTCGGTTTCAAAGGTTACCGACATGATGCCCGGAGTGCCATTCGGCGCTTCATATTGCATGGTGACAGCGCCCAAATTGACGTTCTGCGGTTGGCCCAGCCAATCCAGCACCCGTTCACGCGAGCCGGCGATGGCGATCTGGCTGATGGCGCCGGCAGGTTCCAGCGCCTTGGAAGGATGCAGCTCCTCGGATCCTTCATCCCAGGAAATCAGGTACGGGCACTGTGGATCGGCGATCAGGCCCTTGATGCCAATTTGCTGCCAGGTCAGTTCGCGGCCATCAGGGAACTTTCGGTTGCCCGGCACTGACTTGCGGCCCAAGCGATCTTCGGCACTGGACAGATCCTCCACCGAGACGCACCAGCCCATCCAGCCGCCACCGAGCTCCGAACGGGCGCGAACTGCCTGCCCGAAGGGCGCCTTGTCGCTGGCCGGGTGGTTCAGGACTTCAACCACCTCAAGGTACTGGCCGTGCTTGAGCGGGAAGATGACATTGCGTGTTCCGAATCGTGGATGCACGCCTCCCTTGACGAATTCCAGTCCCAAGGACTCGGAGATTCTTTCAGCGGTTGGCAACAGCCCGTCCGGGCCGCATGCATAACTTACGTGATCTAGCCTCATCATGTGCCCATCATGGCAACATGTGATGCGAGTCTCTACTTAGGGTTGCCTAAGTGGACGGATGCTATCGAATACTCTGCGATGAACCTGCAGTATTCGCGAAATATGACCGATTGAGTCCACTGTCCGGCCCTGGCGTTGCAAAGATCTTCGGTTTTCGGGCAAACTGGTAGCAGGTCATGAGTCCCAGTAACAAGCCCCGGCTTACTGGGCGGCAACCCTCCAACCGCGGTGGGGTGCCCCGGGTGAAGACCTGGCCCTTGAATGCACAAGGCATCAAGGACAAGCGCGGGTTACCCCCTGGAAGTCGTCACGATACGGTGCTTCCTGTCGGTGTCTTTTCAGCGGCGTACCCCCATAGTCATGAAACGCTATTTGGAGGAAACCATGAGCAACAACTGGTCATTTGAAACCCGTCAGATCCACTCCGGCCAGACCCCGGATCCGACTACCGGAGCACGTGCTCTCCCGATTTTCCAAACCACTTCCTTCGTCTTCCCAAGCGCCCAGAGCGCTGCTGCACGTTTCGCGCTGCAGGAACTGGAACCGATCTACACCCGTATCGGCAACCCCACCACCGACGCGGTGGAAACCCGCATCGCTGACCTGGAAGGCGGCGTAGGCGCACTGCTGCTCTCTTCGGGACAGGCTGCCACCACCCTGGCCATCCTGAACTTGGCGGAAGCCGGCGACCACCTGGTTGCCAGCCCGAGCCTGTATGGCGGAACCCAGAACCTGCTCAAGCACACGCTGAAGCGCCTGGGCATTGAGGTCAGCTTCGTCTCCGACCCGGATAACCTGGACGATTGGCGTGCCGCGGTTCGCCCGAACACCAAGGCCTTCTTCGGCGAAAGCATCTCCAACCCGCGACAGGATGTCCTGAATATCGAGGGCATTTCGGAGATCGCCCACGAAGCCGGTGTGCCGCTGCTGGTGGACAACACCCTGGCCACGCCGTACCTGATCCGCCCAATCGAGTGGGGCGCGGATATCGTGATCCACTCGGCCACCAAGTTCCTTGGCGGCCACGGCAATGCCATTGCCGGTGTCATCGTGGACTCGGGCAACTTCGACTTCGCCCAGGACGCCGCACGCTTCCCGGGCTTCAACACCCCGGACGAGTCCTACAACGGCCTGGTCTTCGCCCGCGACCTGGGTGTCAACGGCATCCTAGGCGCCAATCTTGCCTACATCCTCAAGGCCCGCGTGCAGTTGCTGCGCGATTTGGGTTCCTCGGTTGCGCCATTCAACGCGTTCTTGATCGCGCAGGGTCTGGAAACCTTGTCGCTGCGCATTGAGCGCCACGGTCAGAATGCCGTTGAAGTTGCCAACTGGCTCGAAGCCCGCGAGGAAGTGCAGAAGGTCGCTTACGCAGGCCTGAAGTCTTCGCCTTGGCATGAGCGTGCGCAGAAGTACAGCGATCAGGGCGCTGGCTCGATCATCGCCTTCGAACTGGCCGGCGGCTCGGAAGCCGGCCAGGCCTTCGTGGACGCACTGGTATTGCACTCCAATGTCGCGAACATTGGCGACGTGCGCTCGCTGGTCATCCACCCGGCCTCCACCACCCACGCCCAGCTCTCCGAAGCGGAGCAGGTTGCGGCCGGCGTGAGCCCGGGACTGGTGCGGCTGAGCGTCGGACTGGAGAACATCAAGGACATTCTGGCCGATCTGGAACTGGGCTTCCAAGCTGTTGGTGCCCTTGGGAACAAGGAACTGCAGGAAACCCTCTAGGCATGGCATCCATTGTGACTACCGAAGATACTCTGCGCGCCGAAGAGCTCGCCGGCGGGCAAGACGGCATTTTGCGTCGTAGTTCCGTGGGGGAGCACCGCTTTGAATTTGGCGGATTCCTTCCAGACGTGGTGCTGGCCTATGAAACATGGGGGACGCTGGCAGCTGATGGCTCCAACGCGGTGCTGGTGATGCATGCGCTCACCGGTGACGCCCACGTTGCGCAAGGCGATTCGCAAAGCGCCGGCTGGTGGGAAGAATTTGTTGGCCCCGGCGCCACGGTTGACACCAATGAGTACTTTGTCGTGTCCATCAACATGGTGGGTGGTTGCAATGGATCCACCGGCCCCTCGTCCTTGGACGACCAGGGCCTGCCCTATGGTTCGAGCTTCCCTTTTGTCACCATCAAGGACTCGGTGCGCCTTGAAGCGCGACTGGCCAAGAAATTGGGAATTGATTCTTGGCATGCGGTCATTGGCGGTTCGATGGGCGGCGCTCGCGCGCTGGAATACGCCGTCGAGTTCCCCGACCAGGTCAAGAACCTTGTAGTGATGGCTTCGAGCGCGCAGGCGACTGCCGAGCAAATCGCCTTTGCACAGGTGCAGACCCAATCCATCCGCTTGGATCCGCACTTCTGCAATGGCGATTACTACGCTAACGATGCGCGCCCGGACGCCGGTCTCGGCTTGGCTCGCCGCCTGGCCCACATCACCTATCGTTCCGAAGCCGAGCTTGAGACCCGTTTCTCGCGCAATCCGCAGGATGGCGAGAACCCAACGCGTCAGCTCGACGGGCCGCGCGGGCGGTACCAGGTGGAAAGCTATCTGGATCATCAGGCCAGCAAGTTGGTGAATCGCTTTGATGCCAACAGCTACCTGGTGCTCACCGAGGCGCTGATGAGCCACGACGTGGCTCGCGGCCATGAATCCCTGGAAGCCGCCTTGGCGCGCCTGGCGAAGGTCAACGTGGTGGTTGCCGCGGTAACCACTGACCGCTTGTACTTCCCTGAGCAGTCGGTGAAGCTGGCCTCGTCGCTGGCCAAGCCAAAACCGGTGCACTACATTGATTCGCCGATTGGCCACGATGGATTCCTGACCGACGCCAAGCAGCTCGATGGCGTGCTTCGGACCTTGGTGTTCGGGGACTGAGCCCCGGAACAGGGTTGGCAAGGATTTAAAGCCTGAAGCAGTTCCGCCAGTAATCGGTGGAACTGCTTCAGGCTTTTCTTGCTTACTTGGCGCTGTCGCCGGCGCCGAGCGAGTCGTTTGGCTTGGTATCCGCAAACGGCGTAGCCGAAGGGCGTTTCGGAGTGATGCCGTCGCCGGAGGACTGGTGGCGCAAGCGGCGCAATACCCAGGGTGCAAGATGCTCGCGCGCCCACTGCAGATCCTCCTTGCGGGCTTCTCGCCAGCTGCGTTCATCCACGACCGGAACGATTTCGGTATCCAGCGGATGCGGAACGTTCAGCGAGTCCAGTGCCATGGCGGCAATGCGCTGGTGGCCGACGGGGGAGAAGTGCAGGCGGTCCGGTGCCCACATCTGGGATTGGTGGAGCTCCTGCAAGGCCCACATGTCCGCAACGATGGCGTCATGGCGGGCGGCTACGGTGCGTACGTTTTCGTTGTAGATCGCCACCTTGCCTCGGATGCTTCCCAAAACCGGGGTATCGCGGATATCGGGCCCGGTGAAGAGCAGGAGCGTGGCTCCGGTAGCGGTGAGCTTAGCTACCGCATTGTCGAGGATATCTGCAATCTTGTCTGGATCGCCGCCCGGTCGCAGGACATCGTTGCCGCCGGCGCAGAGCGAGATCAGGTCCGGCTTCAGATCAATGCAGGGATCGAGCTGTTCGGAAACGATCTGGCCAATTAGCCGGCCGCGAATGGCGAGATTGGCGTACGAGAAGTCCGGGACGGTGCGGCTGAGCTCATGGGCCAAGCGGTCGGCCCAGCCAAGGTGCCGTCCGGTGCTCGACGGGTCGGGATCGCCGATGCCCTCGGTGAACGAGTCCCCGATGGCGACATAGCGGCGCCACGGATGCAGTGGGGCATTGGCGGGAGTTGATGGTTCAGAAGCAAAATCGTTTGGCACGAATCTATTGTTACCAAAGGGTAACTTCTAGTCAATCATTCCCGAGGATGATTCTATGAGATGCCGTTCTACTCGCTCAATGCATCCCGGCGCGCCTGCAAGAACTCGTCGCGGGTAATGATTCCGCGCGAGTGCAGGGAATCGAGTTCGGAAAGCTTATCTTCAAGGGATTTTTTCGGCGCCAGCATAGCTGAATTAGCGGCCCTTGCCATCAGATCGGTTTCCAGGGTCAGCGGATCAAAACCGGCGCTCTTGGCTTTGCGGTGGTTGCGCACAACTACGAAGATGATGAATCCGACACCTGCGATAAAGAGTATGGCGAACAGGGGGATGCCGACTGAAAATACCGTGTCGACAGTATCGAAGACCGACGAGGAGCTTCCGAGGTCCGGCTCGATGTATCCGAAACCATCGAGATCCTCTGGGGTAAGCCCAGAAATATCCTCGCTGTATTCAATCTCGCCCATGGCACCTATTCCTTTGTCAGTCGCTGTCTCGTCCGGTGAGAGCCGCGTTTCGAACGGCTGCGAGGCCGTGGGAACAGTCAAGCACGAAATGCCTGAAATGCTAGGCAATTTTTGAAGATTTATTATTTTGTAACATGTCATCAGGTTTTCTAAGGCTTAGAAAACCAAGCACCTAGAATATTTCGGGCAACCGCCATCGGTACTTTCGACGGCATGTATTGGACGTTCCGCTGCGCCCGGGGTTGCAATCGCCATGGCCGGGGAAACGATGGAATCGCACCGCATGACCGCTGATTTAGCGAGCAGCTGTTCGATAGTCTTGGGGAACTATGACTAACCAAGATCAGGCTCCGGTGGCCATCATTTCCCGCAACGACGAATCCCGCCTTGGAACTCCGCTGCTGGTGTTCTTGCACGGCTACGGTTCTAACGAACAAGACCTCATGGGGCTCTCGCAGCATCTGCCCGAAGAATTCACTTACCTCTCGGTGCGTGCACCGCTGCAAGCGGGGCCGGGGTACAGCTGGTTCCCGCTGACCCAAGAAATCGACTACACCATCGAGTCGGTGGCACGCAGCGTGGAAGCGCTATGGGCATTGCTGGAACCGCTGGGCAAGCAGCACTCATCGATCACCCTGCTCGGCTTCTCCCAGGGCATGGCCATGGCCACTTCATTGGCACGCTACCAGCGCGATTCCATTGAAGCCGTCGTCGGGCTCTCCGGCTTTGCCGTGGATCCGGAGCCCCTGGAAATATTTGATGACGCGAAGCTGGCGGATAGGCCGCTGCCGATGTTCTGGGGCCGCGACCTGGCTGACCCCGTGATCACCCGGGAGAAGATCGAATACACCCTGGGCTGGGTCCCGGAACACACCGAATTGACCAGCGAAACCTATCCGCGGATTGGCCACTCGGTGTGCATGGAGGAAATGCAGGACGTTGCCGACTTCCTCAACAGGGTCGTCCTGAAGAAGAACTAGCTACTGCTGAGCGGTGACGCGTACGCATTCACCGTTCACGCACACCACGTCGCCGGGGCGGATCTGCGCCCCGCGCCGGGTGTCGACCTCGCCGTTGACGGTGACGATTCCGTCGGAAATCATTTCCTTGGCGTGGATGCCATCCTCGGCCAGGGAGGCAAGCTTGAGCAACTGGCCCAAGCGAATGGACTCGTCACGGATTTCTAGGTCAAAAGCATCATTGGCACTCATGGCTTCCATTCTTCCCTAAATAAGTGCGCTGCATCGCGAATATCGGCCAAAGGCGTGGAAGTTCACGTCAGCGTTACCTGATTTGGCTTCGTCTGCAGGCCACGGAAACGATACCCTTGGAAGGTATGTATTTTTCTACGGACCGCAACCAGCGGCCTCGTAATTCCCATTGGAGTTGATATGGCGCCACAGTCCAAGCTAGATCAGGTTATTTCCCTCGCAAAGCGTCGAGGATTCGTTTTCCAGGCTGGTGAAATCTACGGTGGTTCCCGTTCCGCATGGGATTACGGCCCCCTGGGCACCGAGCTGAAGGAAAACATCAAGCGCGAGTGGTGGCAGAACTTCGTTCGCGGCCGCGAGGACATGGTTGGCCTGGACTCGTCGATCATCTTGCCCAAGGCTGTCTGGGAAGCATCGGGCCACGTTGCTACCTTCACCGACCCCCTGGTCGAATGCATCCAGTGCCACAAGCGCCACCGCCAGGACCACCTGATCGAGGCTTTCGAGGCCAAGAAGGGCCGTGCAGCCAAGGACGGCATGAGCGAGATCGCCTGCCCTGACTGCGGCACCAAGGGCCAGTTCACCGAGCCCCAGATGTTCTCCGGCCTGATGAAGACCTTCCTGGGCCCAGTGGATACCGAAGCCGGCCTGGCGTACATGCGTCCGGAGACCGCCCAGGGCATCTTCGTGAACTTCGCCAACGTGCTCACCGCCTCGCGCAAGAAGCCGCCATTTGGCATCGGCCAGATCGGCAAGGCTTTCCGCAACGAAATCACCCCGGGCAACTTCATCTTCCGCACCCGCGAGTTCGAGCAGATGGAAATCGAGTTCTTCACCGCTCCAGAAGATGCACCCGCCTTCTTCGACCAGTGGGTCAAGGATTGCTGGGCATGGTTCCTGGACCTGGGCATCAAGGAAGAGAACCTGCGCCAGTTCGATGTGCCAGAAGACGAGCGCGCGCACTACTCGGCCGGCACCATCGACTTCGAATACCGCTTCGGCTTCCAGGGCTCGGAGTGGGGCGAGCTCATGGGCGTTGCAAACCGCACCGACTACGACCTGTCCAGCCATGCGAAGGCTTCGGGCTCCGAGCTGTCCTACTTCAACCAGGCCACCGGCGAACGCTACACCCCATACGTGATCGAGCCTTCCTTCGGCCTGACCCGTTCCATGATGGCCTTCCTGGTTGATGCCTACACCGAGGACGAGGCACCGAACACCAAGGGCGGGGTGGACAAGCGCACCGTGCTCAAGCTCGACCCGCGCCTGGCTCCGGTCAAGGCCGCGGTGCTGCCGCTGAGCCGCAATGAGAACCTCTCCCCGAAGGCCAAGGACCTGGCTGCCGAGCTGCGCAAGCGCTGGAACATCGACTTCGATGATGCCGGTGCCATTGGCCGCCGCTACCGCCGCCAAGATGAGATCGGCACCCCGTTCTGCATCACCGTGGACTTCGACACCCTCGAGGACCAGGCCGTGACCATCCGCGAACGCGACTCCATGTCCCAGGAACGTGTATCCCTGGACCAGGTCACCGCTTACCTTTCCGAGCGCCTGAACGGAGCCTAGAGCCCGATGAACGAACTGGAATTCCGCCTATGGCGCTCCGGGGACGACCTTCAGCTGCTGCAGATCTTCGGTGACCCGCGCTCCCCGCAGGCCCACCAGGATCGCACCATGCTGCGCGAAAACAGCGATGCACCGTTCTCCCGCACGCTGGTAGCCACCGTTGACAAGGTGGCTATCGGCGCCGGCGTGGTGTTCGCTTCCTCGCTGCATCCGCAGCGCCTGTGGCTCTATGTCGAGGTGGCTGCCGAGCAGCGCCGGTCCGGCGTGGGCACCGCCCTGGTGGAACAGCTGCGCAAGCAGATCCCGGCCGACCAGGCGCAGGAGCTCAAGGCCCGCTACACGGTGACCGCCGGCGATCCTGCCAGCGCGGCAGCTGGCTTCTGCCAGTCGCTGGGCCTGGGCGAAATCCAGGTCTCGCGCGATGTCATCCTGGAACCGGGCGCGCTGGCTGAACCGGTCTTCGACACCAATGACCGGGTGATCGAGGACCTGTCCACCGGCAGCGTCGAGCTGACCCAGCTGGTGATGGATTTCTACAACACGGTGCATACCGATTGGGATCCAGCCCAGATGACCGTGGGCTCGGCGCAGCGCATGCTGCTCGACGAGCACACCGGCGCGCAGGGCGCCCTGGTGCTGCGCGACAAGCCGAAGCGCGAGGGCGGCGTTCCGCTGGCCTTCGCGGTGAGCTACGTGCCCGCCCGCGAGAACGCCCCGACCGACGTGCTGGTAGGCCACAACCCTGCCTTCAGCGATGACGAAGTGGCAGAAGCGGTGCGCGACATGGTCGCCATGCTGATCCACCAGTACCCGGTGAAGCTGGAAGTCGACTCGTCGATGTTCATCCTCTCCTCGCTGATTGATGCGTTGGCCGTGGTTGACCAGGCCACCGTCATTTCCACGACGCATATCCTCGCCAGCGACGCGGCGAAGTAGTGCCAGCAAGAACGGGACCCGCTTGGCGGGTCCCGTTTTTTCCGTTCTGAATCAGCCTTCACTTCTTGAAAGAACTCCGTTGACCACCAGCACCACCATGACCGCGCAGGTCCGCTCCGGCGGAAAGATCCTGTTCATCCTGCTTGCCATCGCTTCGGGCTTGCTGCTTTGCGTGCAGTCGCGCATCAACGGGGCGCTGGGTGCGAAGCTGGGGGACGCCATCGCGGCATCAACCATCAGCTTTGGTGTTGGCTTGGCGGCATTGATCCTATTGGCCATCTTTGTTCCTCCGGTGCGCAGCTCGGTGGGGCAAGTGCCGCGCGCGTTGGCCCAAGGCCGTTTCCCGCGCTGGTACCTGGTGGCCGGCGCGGTAGGTGCCCTGATTGTCTTCAGCCAGGCCGCAGCGGTGCCGCTCATTGGCGTGGCGCTGTTCACCGTCTGCCTGGTGACCGGCCAGGCTTTCGGTTCCATGTTCATGGACCGGGTGGGCTTTGGCGGGGCCGCACCGCGCAAGATCAATGCCTTGCGCATACTCGGCGTGCTGCTGACCATTATCGGAGTGATTTGGGCGGTCAGCCCGCGCGGAGCCGAGGCGGACCTTTCCGCCTTGCTCCTGCCGATGGCGCTTTCGACAGCGGTCGGCATGCTCATGGGCTTCCAGGCAGCCGCCAACGGCGTGCAAGCGGCAGCTTATGGTGGAGCGAGCGCGGCGACCTTGGTGAACTTTGCCGTCGGGTTCGTGGTCCTGGTGATGGTGATGCTGGTGCGGTTGCCTGCCGGCGTTGAACTGAACCCGCTGCCAGGCAACTGGTGGTACTACATCGGCGGACTGCTCGGTTGCCTGTTCGTAGGCATTACCGCCCTGGTGGTCAAGCGGCTCGGCGTGCTGGTTACCAGCCTCGCGGCCGTTGGCGGCCAGCTGGTGGGCTCGCTGCTCTTGGACGCATTCTTCCCGGCCCCGGGTTCGTCCGTCACCGCCGCAACTGTCATGGGCACCTTGCTGACGCTGCTTGCCGTTGGCCTGGCCTCGATCTCCGGGGCGCGAAACGCGAAGAGTTCCAGTACCCGAAGCCCAGTGGCATCACGCGATTAGCGTGCCGCGCTTGCGCCGTTTACCTTCCGTTTTCTTCCACGACTTATGCTGGAATTCATGGAATCACAGCAAATGGCGAGGGGCTCGGCCAGCGAAGTCTTCAAGGTCTTCCTCAAGCTCGGCTTGACCTCTTTTGGCGGTCCCATCGCCCACCTGGGATACTTCCGCACCGAACTGGTTGATCGCCGCCGCTGGCTTGATGACCAGCAGTACGCCCAGCTGGTCGCACTGGGCCAGTTCCTGCCGGGCCCGGCATCCAGCCAGGTCGGTTTTGGCCTCGGCCTGCACCGGGCCGGAATGCGCGGTGCCCTGGCGGCATTCCTGGCTTTCACCCTGCCCTCCGCGGTGGCATTGGCGGTTTTCGCCTTCGGCGCTTCGCTGTTTGCCGGTCCTGTCGGAACCGGGCTACTGACCGGCTTGAAGGTCGTAGCGGTCGCCATCGTCGCCCAAGCGGTGCTGGGCATGGCTGGGAATCTGGCTCCGGATCGGACTCGTGCAGCCATCGCTGTCGTGGCTGCCGGATCTGCACTGCTTTTGGCCGGATCCTCTGGGCAGATCCTGGCCATTGCCCTCGGCGCATTGGCAGGATACTTCTGGTGCCGTGGCACGGACGCCGGAGCAGCGACGGCTATGCAGTTCCCGGTATCAAGGGCCTTGGGCATTAGCTGCCTGTCGCTGTTCGCCATCCTGCTTTTCGGATTACCGCTAGCAGCCTTGGCAACCGGCTGGGATCTCGTAGCCTTCATCGATGCCTTCTACCGCTCCGGTGCTCTGGTCTTTGGCGGCGGCCACGTTGTCCTGCCGCTGCTCCAAAGTGCAGTCGTGGATCCAGGGCTGATTAGTTCCCAAGAATTCCTCGCCGGTTACGGTGCGGCTCAGGCCGTGCCCGGGCCGTTGTTCACCTTCGCCGCGTTTCTTGGCGTCCTCGTTGAATCAGGTCCAGGTGGCGTGCTCGGCTCACTCATTGCCTTGCTCGCCGTCTTCCTTCCTGGTTTCCTTCTGCTGCTTGGCGTGCTGCCATTTTGGAACCTCGTGAGCCACTGGCCAGCAGCACGTGCCATCATGCGCGGCGCAAACGCAGCAGTGGTCGGGGTGCTGGCTGCCGCCCTTTACAACCCGGTCTTTACCTCAGCGATTACTTCCGCTCCCGCATTCGTGCTGGCTTTGCTCTGCTTGGTTCTGCTGACCGCCTGGAAGATGGCGCCATGGATCGTCGTAGCCATCGGTGCGCTCGGGGGAGTGCTGCTGGGCGTGCTGGCATAGGCCAGCCCTGTGAACCGCTGGGGCCGGCACCCCGGTGCGCGTCGTGGCGCAGGGTACCGGACCTCGGCGCAATTACCCTAGCCCAGGCTCCTGGCTGTGTTGAGCACGGCGATCAGCTCGTCGAACCATTGCGCATAGCTGCTGTAGGTGAACGGACGCTTATCATCCCATTCGACCACCTGGCTGGCCTCTACCGCCGGCAAAGACGCGAAGACGGGATGGTTCTTGACCTGCTGCGCGGTGCCGGAATAGCTCAGCACCACGTCGGCAGGGTAGTCGGCAACCTTCTCCCAGCTCATTGAAGCCCAGCCGCTGTCCTGGGTCTGGCCGACAATATCGAATCCGAGTTCGTCCAGCAGGGCCAGCTGGCCCAGTGATTTCTGGCCTACGTACAGGTCGTCATACCCATTTAGCGCGATGATCCGCAACGGCTGCTCCTTGGCCAGGGAACGCAACTGCTCAAGTTTGGCTTGGTAATCGGCCTTGGCGGCGGACTGCGACGCAATATCCCCGCCCAATGACTTCGCCAATGATTCATAGTCCTCGATAACCTCCAGGACAGGCCGGTTGCCAAATTTGATGCCTAAAAATGGTGCAGTGGCAGTGGCCTCTGCCTGGACCTTGTCATCCCACCAGGTCCAGCCCGTGCCTTCGGCATTGCCGAAGCCCACGATCAGATCCGGGTCGAGGCCAAGCAACTTCTCCAAGCTGAACTCTCCGTCCTGGCCGATGATGGTCATCTCTGCTCGATCCGCACTGCCAAGGGCCAGGCTGCCCGGCTCGTCCAGACCATATCCGAAGACGCCCGAGGGACGGATGCCGTAGTCCCAGAGCGCCGCAGCCGAATAGGAATCGGTGACCAGCGTTTGCGGTACGGCATCCATGGAGATGGTTTTTCCATAGCCGGAATCGGTGAAGCTCCACGCTGCGCTGGCTTCGCCGCTTGAAGGGGAAGCGGCCTGGGTGCTCGGGCTGCAGGCGGCCAGGGCCAGTGCTGCGGCCAGCGAAGCTGCGCCGAAAAAGACGCGTCGGGTCATTGGTTGCATGTTCTTTTCCTTCTTAGTTGGCCTCGTGGCCCAGCGGGATCACGAGTGGTGTGTGCGAGACGGGATCCTGGATTATGGTGCAGGGCAAGGCGAAGACCTCGCGGATCAGTTTCTCGGTGACAATCTGCGACGGAGGTCCTGCGGCGACGATCTCACCGGATTTCATCGCGATCAGGTGCGTGGCGTAGCGGCACGCTTGGTTCAAGTCATGGAGCACCGCAACCACCGTATTGCCCTGTTGCTCGTTGAGCCTGCGGCACAGTTCCATGATTTCGATCTGGTGGGAGATGTCCAAGAAGGTGGTCGGTTCATCGAGCAGCAGCAAGGGAGTCTGCTGGGCCAGTACCATGGCGATCCAGACGCGTTGGCGCTGCCCGCCGGATAGTTCGTCGACCAGCCGCCGGGAGAGCCCGGTGGTGCCTGTGGCGTGCATGGCACTGAGCACGGCTTGCTCGTCCGCAGCAGACCATTGGGAGAACAAGCCTTGGTGCGGGTGGCGGCCGCGGGCGATCAGATCGGCAACGGTGATGCCATCCGGGGCGATGGAGGACTGCGGCAGCAGCCCCAGCCGCTGGGCCACCTGCTTGGCTGGCAGGGACAGGATCGGTTTGCCATCCAGGATGACCTGGCCCGAGGACGGCTTCAGCACCCTGGACAGGGCGCGCAGCAACGTCGATTTGCCACAGGCGTTGGGTCCAACGACGACCGTAAACGAACCTGGGGGGATGGATAGCGAGAGGTTTTCGGAGATGGCCGATGGCCCGTAGCCCAAGGTGAGCCGGTCGGCGGATAGCTGTGGATGGGTCATGCTCATTGGCGTCGTGCCTCACGAAGTAGTAGCCAGATCAGGTAGACCCCGCCGATGCTGACGGTGACTACGCCAACCGGCAGGGAAGTGTTATCCAAAACGCGCTGAGCCAGCACATCGCTGGCCAGCAGCAGCACGGCGCCGAGCAATGCCGAGTAAGCCAACGACACGCCTGCGCTGCCCATGAGCCGGCGGGCGATTTGCGGGGCAGCTAGCGAGATGAAGGCTATGGGGCCTGCCGCCGCGGTGGCCAAGGCAGTCAACGCCACCCCGATCACCAGCAAGGACAGCTTGCTGGATTCGGTTTTGACGCCTAGGGCTACAGCTGCGTCATCGCCCAGTTCCAGCAGACGCATCCTGCGCGTGCAGGCCATGGCGCCCAGCGCGAGAGGCAGCGCGACCACCGCGGCCGGTATGGCCTGGTCCCAGCCGATGGCATTCAGCGAGCCGGCACCCCAGATGGCCGCCGACATGGCGTCCTCCAACTCGCTGCGCAAGATCAGCCAGGTGTTGGCGGAAGCGAGGATCGCGCTGACCGCGATCCCGACGATGATCAGCCGGAATCCCTCAGAGCCATTCCTGTAGGACAAGGCATACACCATGGCCGCGGTGGCCAAGCCACCCGCCAATGCACCGAGCGCCACCTGGAAATACCCGCCGCCGAAGACCAGCATGACGGCCAGCGCGCCAGTATAGGCACCGGTATTAAATCCGATAATGTCTGGAGAACCCAGGGGATTGCAGGTCATGGATTGGAAAATTGCCCCGCTAGCGCCTAGCGCTGCGCCCAATAACAGGGCCATCAGAACGCGGGGCAGCCGCCATTGCAGCACCACCCGCTGGCTGCTGGCCTCCCCGGCTCCAGCCAAGGTTTTGAGCACTTCGCCCAAGCCCAGCGTGAAGTCGCCAGTGGCCAACGCGTAAAGGCCCAGGGCGGCAGCCAGCGCTGAGAGCACTGCGGCGAGAAGCAGCTGACGCTGTTGTACACGCAAACAGATGCGTCCAACGCGCAGTACCCGGTGGCCCGGGCCAAAATCCACAGCACTCATAGTCCGCTAGCCTGCTTCCGCCGAACGAGCCAAATCAGCACCGGAGCACCGAGCAAGGCGGTGATGACCCCCACCTGCATCTCACCGGGCGGGACAACGATGCGCCCGAGCACATCGGAAACGAGCAACAACACCGGGCCAAGGATCATCGAAAAACACAGGATCCATCGCTGATCCGGCCCGACGATCCAACGGCTGATGTGCGGGATCATCAAGCCCACGAAGCCGATCGGACCGGCGGCGGCGGTCGCTGCGCCGCAGAGCAGGGTGACCGCCACGATCACCAATCCACGGGTCAGGCCGATATTGATACCCAGCGCGAGGCTGGCCTCATCCCCCAAGGCCAGTGCGTTGAGCGAGCGGGTGCACAGCACCGCCAAGAGCAACCCCAGGACAACGAAAGGAGCGATGACGCCCACCATGGGCATGGTGCGGTTGTTCAAGGTCCCCGCGCCCCAATAGCGCATGCGGTCAAAAGCCTCGGGGTTTAGCAGGGTCATCCCGTTGGAAATTCCTCCCAGTACGGCGCCCAGTGCGACGCCGGACAGGGTCAGCCTGGCCGGCGTCGCGCCGCCGCGGCCACGCGATCCAATGAGGTATACCGCGAGGGTGGCTAGCACGGCCCCGGCGAAGGCGAACCAGATGTATTGGGAAATGTGAGTGATGCCCAGGAATGCCACTGCGAGTACGACAGCGAATCCGGCGCCCGCGTTGACCCCGAGGATACCGGGATCTGCCAGCGGATTGCGGGTCAGCGCCTGAATCAATGCTCCGCCAACAGCCAGGGAAATTCCTGCCAGGAGCCCAATCGCGGTGCGCGGTAGACGCAGCTCGTTGATGATCACCAGTGTTTCGGGTGTGCCAATTCCCAATAGCGCCTGCCCGGCAGCCAAAGGCGCAATAGCCTTTGCTCCAATGCCCAAAGACGCGAAGAGGGCGACTGCGAGCAAGCCGAGGCATAGGGCTAAGGCCGCTGACTTCCAAGCGTTGCTGGCGGCCAATCCTGCTGATCCATGGGCGGCTTTGGTTTGATCGGAGTTGTTGGTGGGCTGATGCGGCGCAAGGAGGGTCATGCGACTTTCCGTAATTAGGGAACACTCACTGAATTGCGAGCACAAAAAGTCACACTACCATGATGTTTTTAGGATAGGCTAAATTAAGCCATAATAGACGCACCTATTTATGAAATGGTGCTGAATGAGCCCCGACTAGGCTAGATTGATAAAACGCACCGCCCCATCAGGTTCGGCAAGGACCATGAAGGAATCAGGATGAGTCGCCAGATACTCATCGATTCGTGCCAGCACCGATACCTCGGCCCGGTCGTCTAGAGCAGGGCCGGAGGAAGCAATCCACGTCACCGCTAGCTCCGGACGTGCTTTGAGCTGCGCCGCCATCGGCTCGGAGGCCGCCGGGCCGACGATGACCACTGCTCGACGCGTTATCGAACCCTGAGCGGCAACGGATTTTCCGGAAGACCCGCCTCTGGAATCCTTGTCCGAACGCCACAGCGCAAAGTGGTAGCCGGCCACGGCAGCGGTCGCTACCAGCCAGCCCAGCGGGGCGCGAACGGTGTCCAGGAGGGAATCAAGACGAGAATCGGGTTCCAGGTAGAACTCGAAAATTCGGTACCCGAAGACCAGCAATGAAACCAGCGCGACAACGGAACTGGCTCCGAAGAACAAGACCAAATAGGCGCTGCGTGAATCTGCCAGGGAGGGTTTCCAAGGCTTGAAATACCAGAGCCAGGTGGCGGCTCCGAAGGCGAGCAAGCCGAGGCCGTGGCCCAGCAGGTCCGCCGAGTAGCCCACCGAGACGCTGGATGCGATAGCTGCGCAGAGCGCATTGACCACCATGCCTAATCCGGTAGCCAGCACGGCCAAGCCGACACCACCCAGCGCCAGCTGCGCCGCGCTGACCACGGCGGCAGGGTGCAGCCCGGAAAGCAGCTGGGACTGGTGATAGATCCAGAGAACCGCGGCCGCCACAAGTATGGCCAGCAGGCTGGGACCGCCGGCGAGGAAAAGCTCGGTGCGTTCTTGCAGGGTCCAAGCTTGGGGCCACACCCAGGAAAGCAGCTCGGCGATCGTCAGCAAGAATGCTATTGCCGGTCCGGCCAAGCCCAGCACAACCAGCAGGATATCGTTGAAGAGATTGCCCATCTTCTGGACTCGGCGCAGTTTCCAATGCCAGAACCACAGGGCCGAGGAGCCTGCCAGCCAGATCAGCGCCATCAGCAGATTCTGCATGACGGTAGAACCCACCAATGCGTTGTCCGGACGGATCAGAATTTCCAACGAGACCTTCAGCATGGCAACCAGTGAAAGCGCAAAGAGCACCATGCTGAAGTAATTTCCCAAGGTAGCCGCCAGATGGGCGAAATGCCGTGGTGCAGTACGCGCAGAGGTGATTTGGCGGTGCTGCCAGAGGCACACCGCGCCCCAGCCCAGGGCCACCGCCAACGATGACTGCCATGCACCGTCTGGGGAAACGGAAACAAGTCCCGCCAGCAATCCCAATGCGGCGCAGCTGCTGGCAGCCAGGGTGAGAAGATAAACGGCCGAGGCCTGCAAGGACCAGATCGCCGAATCGAACGCCGACGGGCGAGCCAAGCGCTTGCGGATGGTGCGCCACAGCAGCCAGGCCAAGGGGATCCCGACCAAGCTGAAAGTGAAAGCCATCGCCAGCTGCTCGGTGCTGACCGACGCGGAATTGAACCCATGGAATATCGCGGTAAAAAGGGTTGCCAGACCCGTGGCCACGACCATCAATAAGATGAACAGCAGGCCGTGGAGGATCACCGGACGCAGCACGCTGCTGCTTGGCGACTGGAGCGCTGGGGTATTGGCGATCATCAGTAACCCATCTCCTCGGCGGAACACAAGCCGACCTGCCACGGCATGCGGTCAATCAACCAGGTCCCATCGACCTTGCGCAGCTCGAAGGCATCTTCATAAGAGGACAGGTTCGGCAAAGGCAGGAATTGGCTATCCCCGGCATTGAACCTGGTGTGGACAGTAGCGTTGGCAGTCCCAACGGTGCTCCTGAGCAGCTGCACATCAAGTGGCTCAGTGGCGTAGGGTTCTGGATTGCACAGCGTCTTTGACTGGCCCTCGAGAGTGAAACCCTGCATGGCGGGCAAATCCTCGGCTTCAAAGGCCATCAGATATCGCTGCACGACCCCTTCAGGGGTGTTCTCCCCGTGGGCCTCTGGTGCGGAACGCAGCGAAACCACGAGTAGCGCGGCTATAACCAATGCCACAATGGCGGCGGCAAGGGCCAGCAAAACCACCCGCGTCGCCGAAAATTTACTTGTCATTGCACCATTTTGGTCCACATCAGGGCAATAATCCAGCGCCTTGGCATCAAGGTTTGATGAAGATCTCAGTTACTGATTTGCGATCATGCGAGATAATAGATGGGTGACGACCCTGACTGATGCGCCAACCAACACCCCGACCCTCAAGCTGCCGCCGTTGCAGCTGGGCAAGCTGACCATTGATACCCCGGTGGTTCTTGCTCCGATGGCCGGAGTAACTAACCGCGCCTTCCGCCGCCTCTGCCGTGAATACGGTGGCGGGCTGTACGTGACCGAAATGGTTACCGCCCGCGCGTTGGTGGAACGCAACCCTGAATCCTTGCGCATCATTTCGCACGATCCCGATGAAGAGATCCGCTCCATCCAGATCTACGGTGTAGATCCTGGAACCGTGCGTGCTGCGGTGCGCATGGTGGTTGACGAAAACCTGGCGGACCACGTCGACCTGAACTTCGGCTGCCCAGTCCCAAAGGTCACCCGCAAGGGTGGCGGCTCGGCCCTGCCCTGGAAGTCGGACCTCTACACCTCCATCATCGAAGCCGCGACTTCGGAGGCCGCCAAGGGCGACATCCCACTGACCGTGAAGATGCGCATCGGCATCGACAAGGACCACCGGACCTATCTGGAGTCTGCCAAGATTGCCCGTGACCACGGGGCCGCCGCAGTCACCTTGCATGCCCGCACGGCCGGCCAGTACTATGCAGGCCACTCCGACTGGGATGCCATCACCACCTTGCGCGAGGCCATGGACGACATGCCAGTGCTGGGCAACGGCGATATCTTCAGCGCCGAGGACGCCATCGAAATGGTGGAGCAGACCGGTGCCGCCGGCATCATGGTGGGCCGTGGCTGCCAGGGCCGTCCATGGATCTTCGGCGATCTGCAGGCTGCCTTTGAAGGCCGGGAAGATCGTTTCCGTCCCGGGGTACGCAAGGTCGCTGACACCGTGTACCGCCACGGTGAACTGCTCACCGAATTCTTTGAAGATGAAGGCAAGGGCATGCGCGATATCCGCAAGCACATTGCCTGGTACTTCAAGGGCTACCCGGTAGGCGGGGAAATCCGCTCGCAGTTGGCCCAGGTGCCATCCCTGGCTCGCCTGCGCGAACTGCTGGACCAGCTGGATCTGGACCTTCCATACCCGGGTGAAGGCGCGGAAGGCACCCGTGGACGTGCCGGCCACCCGAAGAAGACCCACGTGCCTGACGGCTGGCTGGATAACCGCGTGATGAGCGATGCCCACCGCGAAATGATCAAGGCCGCCGAACTGGATATCTCCGGCGGCTAAGCAGCGTTGGCTAACCACGGCTACGCCACTAGTGGATAACTCCGAAATGCAGGCAAAGAGTTACTAGACTGGGAACTATGACTCAGATCCCCGGATATACCGAAGCCGACCAGCATCGGTGGGTGCCTGAACCAGCAAAGAAGTCCTACCGTACCGCGTTCGAGCGAGACCGCGCCCGTGTGCTGCACTCCTCTGCATTGCGTCGTTTGAGCGCCAAGACCCAGGTCGTGGCACCGAATCAGAATGACTTCGTGCGCAATCGGCTCACTCACTCCTTGGAAGTGGCCCAAGTGGGCCGCGAGCTCGGTGCAGCCCTCGGCTGTGATCCGGATGTCGTTGATACCGCGTGTTTGGCCCACGACCTGGGGCATCCGCCCTTCGGGCACAACGGGGAGAAAGCCCTGGACAAGGTCGCCAAGGACATTGGCGGGTTTGAGGGCAATGCGCAGACGCTGCGCTTGCTGACCCGTTTGGAAACCAAGACCTTTCGGCACAACGGGCATTCTGCTGGACTGAATCTTTCGCGGGCCTCGCTGGATGCAGCCTGCAAGTACCCGTGGCTGAAAGCCGATGCCCCAGAGGTCAACGGCAAGAAAACCAGGAAATTCGGTGTGTATGAAGATGACGCGACGATTTTCGAGTGGCTGCGCAATGTTCCAGAGGCCAGCGCGGGAGTAGTCTGCATGGAAGGCCAGGTCATGGACTTGGCTGATGACATTTCCTACTCGGTTCATGACGTGGAAGACGCAATCGTTGGCGGCAAGCTGCAGCTGCGTTGGCTCAAGCAGGATCTGCAGCGCGAGCGTGCGTTGCAGGTGACCAAGGACTGGTACTTGCCGACCACCGATGAGGCCGACATCGATGCAGCGTTGCGCCGCCTGGAAATCAGCGATGAGTGGGTCTCGCACTTTGACGGCTCACGGCGTTCCATGGCCGCGCTGAAGGACATGACCAGCCAGTTCATTGGCCGCTTCGCCGCCGCTGCAATGGATGCCACCCGGGCCCGCTTCGGGGAAGGCAAGCTCACCCGCTATAACGCGAGCCTGATTGTGCCCGAGGAAACCGAACACGAGATTGCCGTGATGAAGGGCATCGCGGCCAGCTACGTGATGGCTTCGGAAGTGCGCCAACCGCTCTACCTGGATCAGCGCACGCTGCTGACCGACCTGGTTGACCTGCTCTTTGAAACGGGCCGTGACAATCTGGAGCCAATCTTCGCAGCTGACTGGGAAGACGCCGCTGATGAAGCAGCCCAACTGCGTGTGGTGATTGACCAGGTCGCCTCGCTCACTGACGTTTCAGCCACCGAGTGGCACTCGTATCTGGTCAAGGGCGAAGCCCCTGACGCAAAGTTGTTCTAGAAGGGAATCATGGCAGGGCTGATCAAGCGTGAAGATATCGACGAGGTGCGTAACCGCACCGACCTCCGTGAGGTCGTCGAATCCTATGTCACGCTCAAATCCGCGGGCATTGGCTCGTATAAGGGCCTGTGCCCTTTTCACGACGAGCGCAGTCCGTCCTTCCATATTCGCCCGCAGCTAGGAACCTTCCATTGCTTTGGCTGTGGCGAGTCCGGCGACGTGATCGCCTTCATACAGAAAATGGACCACTCCTCGTTCACCGAAACCGTGGAACTTCTGGCTGCCCGGATCAATTACGAGCTTCGCTATGAAGACGGGGGACCAGGACCGCGCCGCGAAGACTACGGCAAGCGCCAGCGCCTGGTCGACGCGCATAAGGTAGCCGAGGAATTCTTCCGCGCGCAGCTGGCTACCGACGAAGGAGCCGCGGGCCGCGAGTTCCTTGCCGGTCGCGGTTTTGACGAGGAAGTAACAGCTCAATTCTCGGTGGGCTATGCGCCCAAGGGCTGGGATGCCCTGCTCAAGCACCTGCGCTCGAAGGGTTTCGTAGACGATGAGCTGAAGCTGACCGGCATGTTTTCTGAGGGCAACCGCGGAATCTATGACCGATTCCGTGGACGCGTCATGTGGCCGATCCGCGACCTGTCTGGTGCCACCATTGGCTTCGGTGCACGCAAGCTTTACGAGGATGACCAGGGCCCAAAGTATCTGAACACCCCGGAGACCCAGCTCTATAAGAAGTCCCAGGTGCTCTACGGCTTGGACTTGGCCAAGAAGCAAATTTCCAAGAGCCGGCAAATCGTCGTGGTGGAAGGCTACACCGACGTGATGGCCTGTCATCTGGCTGGCATCACTACCGCGGTGGCCACCTGCGGTACCGCTTTCGGCACGGACCACATCAAGATTGCCCGTCGCCTGCTGCAGGATGACGGTACCGGTGGCGAAGTTGTCTTTACCTTTGATGGTGACGCCGCAGGCCAGAAGGCCGCATTGCGCGCCTTCGAAGAAGATCAGCGGTTTATCGCCCAGACATACGTTTGTGTTGAACCAACCGGTGCTGACCCTTGCGACTTGCGTTTGCACCGCGGGGATGAAGCGGTACGCGAGCTCATTGAGCTCAAGCGTCCGCTGTTTGAATTCGCCATCCGTGCAGAACTGAAGAAATTCAATCTGAACACCGTTGAGGGTCGTGTCCAGGCCTTGCGCCAGACCGCTCCGATCGTTGCGCAGATCCGCGACTCTGCTATTCGTCCGGCGTATGCCCGTGAGCTTGCTGGTTGGCTGGGAATGAATAATGAGGACGTTAACCGCTCGGTGGGCGCCTCCATCAAACGCGCCCGGTTGCCCAAGAACGCCGACCTGCAGGCACCACGCCCGCAACCAGGCGAAGCTGAACAGGCAATCCCTGCTGTGCCGGCCTTTGAACGCCCGGATCACCGTGACCCGGTGATGCGCCTTGAACGCCAGGCCCTGGAAGTCGTGATCCAGCAGCCGCAGCGGTTGAAGGACGAGCAATGGCAGGCGTTCTACGAGGCTCGTTTCCTGGCCCCGGCGCACTCGGCTGTCCATGATGGCGTCGTTGCCGCGTCCAGTGCAGGCGCGTCGGCGACCTCCTGGGTTGAAGTCATTCGCGACGAGGTCCCCGAGCAGTTGCGCAGCTTCGTTTCAGAACTCGCAGTGACCAGCATTCCAGCATCTGACGAACACAGCCTGAACCGCTACTGCGCTGACATCATCAACGGCTTGATTGAGCTTCAAATCACACACCGCAAGGCTGAGCTCATTGGCCGGTTGCAACGTGCTGAAATGGAACCCGAGGGGGAAGAATATGCCCAGATCAACCGGGAACTGATGGAACTGGAAATGCGCCGGAGGATCCTGCGCGGAACCTAGGAACCCGATTTTGCATTCGCGGGATTCTTGGGTAAAGTTATATCTCGTTGCAATCCTCCATAGCTCAATTGGCAGAGCATTCGACTGTTAATCGAAGGGTTACTGGTTCAAGTCCAGTTGGAGGAGCTTACAAAAAGGTTCCGGCTCGCATTCGCGAGTCGGAACCTTTTATTTTCGCCTGAAACCCGATTTTGGCACCTAACCCTGACTAGCCTCGCCAGGAAAAACCCGAGTTAGATAGCAGGGGCCAGTTGCCGGACCAGAGTCGGGTATTTTTCCTAGCGGATTCAGGCAGCCGGGTTCCACAAGCGCCGGGATTCCAGGTACCAGAAATACGAGAAAAGGCTGATCTCGAACCATTCGACAATGAATAGCGCTTCTTCGACGCCCGCAGCCAGCAAAATCGGCCAGGCAATCAGCCCGAGAAGCATCAGCACCAAGACGATTGCATAGTGGATCTTCTTGCCTCCGCTGGTATCCATCCCGCACAGCGGCTTATGGTCCAGATGGCTGGCAATGGCGATGCCCATGGAAAAAATCAGCAGGAATGCTGCGCTGGCATGCACGCCGGCGAACTGCTTGCCTTCCAGGGTCCGCCAAAGCAGCAGCAGGACGAAAGCGATCAGGAGCAGGGTGCTGAGCAATCCCAGCATTCTGGTCAAGGTGCTGTGGAACAGCGCGCGGTGCGGAGCGCGGCTAGTCCTGATTCCCAACCAGATGAAAACCAGGCTAACGACGAGTACCGCAATGACCGATACCTGCACGGAGAAGATGAGCCGCTTCTGCTCGCCGATTTGCAGCTCTGCCAGCGTTTCTCCCAGCTTGGTGGGAACCAAAGCTACGAACATGGCGTAGAAGCCGGCCAAATTCAGTGCATAGTCTTCCAGCTCGTCTCCGGTATAAACCACGAGCAGTACCCCGGTGGTCACCAGCATGGCGACAAACAAGTCTCGTGCCGGGCCCAGGTAATAGGAGCTCAATGAGTCTTCGATGCGCTGGTTGGCTATGCCATAGATGACGATGGCAACGACAAGGAGCAAGGGCACCGTGAGCAGCATCAGGCGCACATAGCGCAATGTACTGCGGCCCGGGGAACGTTCAATGGAAGTGGCCATAACTGCATTCTGTAATGAATCGCCCGGGTTTTGCGAACGGCCCGCCAAGCGCAGGAAAATTCCCGGAAGAATCGCAGGGATCCAACCTTGGACCAGGTGCACCTGCTGGAAAAGGTGCAGGGCGCCCATCAGCCGCCTGCAATTGGCTTCCGGAAAGTGCAGTTGCCGTGGGCAGTTCAGCTGGAGTCGAACCCGAGGAGGCTAAATTGTCGGTACGCACTGACATGATCATTGAAGAGTCAACAAAGGCTCCGTTTCAGCCGAAGCCCTCATCCGCTTGGGCTGATAGCCAACTCGGCGCCAGCTTGGCGCCGTCTTCACTCGAAGGAAGCTTTCATGTCTGTACAAAATCCGGTCGACCCGAACGTGGTGCCACCTGCGCCGCATGCAAAGACCACAGCTGGCAAGGGCCTGGGCATCGCCGCCCTGGTCGTGGGCATCGTTGCATTGGCCCTGTGCTGGGTGCCGATCGTCAACAACTTTGCCGCAGTGCTCGGTTTCATTGCTTTGGTGCTCGGCATCATCTCGCTCATCTCCGCCTCCAAGCGCCGTGGCAGCAAGGTCCTGGGTATCGCATCGAGCATCATTGCCATCGTAGCCATCGTCCTTGTGTTTGCCACCCAGGCAGCCTATGTGAAGGCGATCGACGAGGTTGCCAACGGCATTGCCGACGCTTCGGACGGCGAGGTGGCAGCACCGGCTGAGATCATCGAGCAAGCCGAAGACGAATCACAGGTATTGGCCTTGGGACAGGCCGCTGCTGTTGGCGCGTATTCGGTCAACGTCAGTGCGGTGAACCTGGATGCCGGCGCACAGATCGCCAAGGCAAATGAATTCAACCAGGAGGCCGAAGGCCAGTATGTCCTCGTGGACCTCTCTGTTGTCTACAACGGAGAAGAAGAAGGCGACGCATGGCTGGACCTGAATCCAGAACTGGTGGGATCGGATGCGAGCATCTACAGCACCAGCAGCGCGACTGCGATCACCGCCAAGCCGGGCATGGACGTTCCTACCTTGGCCAAGGGCGGCAAGGGAAGCTACCAGGTGGTCTTCGACGTGCCTGCCGCGGCCGTGGCAGATGCGAAAATCCGCATGAGCGAAACGCTCTCGTTCACTGACGACTCGGTGCTCTGGGCTACGAAGTAGCTCGCATTCGCAGAGGTTCCGCTATCCAATCAAGGGTGGCGGAACCTCTTTTCTTTTGCCTGGACGGCGCCGGAGCCCGAAGCCCGCGGATTTTGCCGATGCCCTCCAACCCTTCGGCGTGTTCGAAGGGCCGCTGGCGATTGTGACAACAATAAGAACATCGAAAACGGGAAGAACGGGAAAATTTTCATGGAATTCTCCGCGATCCCGGACCTTGGGAAAACGCGAGAACCCGGGGCAATTCGCTCGCTCTCATTTACTTCTCATGGACGCGCCATGGTCCTCTCACCAACACCTAATGCGCTCCTCACAAGGGTTTTTTAATGTTCAAAGCATGAATCGTCGCGTACTTCTCATCCTCATGGTGTTGGCCGTGCCAGCGGGACTGGCCGGCGCCAGCCAGGCACTTGCCGACAAGGCCAATCCGCCCATCCCGCATCAGCAGCCAATCATTGTCCAGCTCTCGCCGGCCCCCGCGCCAACTGCGCCAAAAGCGCCGGCTCAGGAGCGAGGCGACAATGACTGACATCCATGAACACCAGGGATCCACGGTGTCGGCACGGCTGCGCATTGTCGGCTGGATCGTGCTGACTACTGCACTGGCTCTGTTGGCCGTAACGGTTTCGATGCGTTCAATCATGTCCGGCCAGGTAGCCGAGGCTGCCAATGTGGGCATCGCACAGGAAATCGAAGAGTTCCGGACCTTCGCCGCCGAGGGGCTGGACCCGAAGACGGCTCGCCCGTTTTCCTCAATCGGTGAACTGATGGAACGCTATCTGGCCCGCCAGCAGCCGATGGCCGGCGAAGCGATCATCGCGCAGGCCAATGGACGGGTGCTCACGGCAGGCACTGCGGCCAACCAGGCCGGGACCTGGCTGGCTGATGACCCAGTGCTCCTGGGCCGTATTCTCGACGACGCGAGAACCTCCGGAATCCTGGAGAGCAACCACGGGACGGTTCGCTGGGCCAAAGCCGAGGCCAAGGATGCCTCCGGAGCCAGCGGGGCTGGACACCAAGCCCATCTGGTCGTCGCGCACTTCATTGGCGGGGCCCAGGAAGAAGCCAACCGGCAGGCAACCATGCTCTTTGGCGTGGCCGCCGGGGGACTGGCCTTGACCGCGGGGATCGCGTGGTTGGCAGCTGGCCAGATCATGCGTCCCATCCGCACCATGAGCGAAACCGCCGCTTCGATTAGCGCCAATGACCTTTCAGCCCGCGTCCCGGTCGAAGGACGCGACGACCTGGCGCAGTTGGCCAGGACACTGAATGCGATGCTTGACCGGGTTGAAGCTTCGCATCTGGCCCAACGCCACTTCATCGCCGAAGCACGCGAGCACCTGGGTAGCCCGCAACGCCAGATGGCGGCCGCTTTGCAGAAGCTCAACGGGGAAGACCTGCCCCGGAAGCAACGCAGCAGAATCATCAGCACCGCGCAGGCGCATATTTCGCTGATGGGGCAGACACTTGCCGACCTGGAATTGCTGGCGCAAAGCTCCGACCCGGACTTCATCCAGCGCCGAATGGTGCCCGTCGGCGAAGTCACGGCGGACGTTGCCGCGGCGGCCGCCCGCCCGGGTGCCTACCCGGACCGCCGATTCAGGATAGCCGAGTCTGCCAAGGCCCAGGCTTGGCTGGATCCGCTGCGCGTTTCCCAGGCCATGCACCAACTGATCCAAAACGCCGTCGCGCATACCGAGGATGGAGAAAGCATCCGGATCGGTTCTGCAGCAGCCGAGGGCATGGCCAGCTTCTGGGTTGCCAACGATGGACCAGCCTTGGACCCGGAGCAGGCCCGTGCCCTGCTGGAAAACTACCGCAGCGCACCGGGAACCGGCCAGCAGCGACCCGGCATGGGCTTGGGCCTGGCCGTGGTGAAAGCGGTCGCGCAAGCCCACGGCGGCACGGCCTGGGTGGAATCCGGAAACGGCAACGGGACCAGTTTCGGATTTTCCCTCCCGCAAGCTGATGCCGGCCAAGGCATCCGCTGCGAAGAAGAGTTCGCCGACTCGATGGCCAGCAGCCTGGGCGGTGAATCATGAGCATCAAGCCAACCGCGCCACGCTCGGGATTCCGCTACACCGCCCAGCGGTCCATGGACCAGGTCACGGAACCGGGCAATGCCGGTGCGGCGCGAAGCCGGTGGAGCAAGCAGAACGCAGCGCGAATCATCGCCGCACTGATCTTGCTGGGCTTTCTTGCCTGGTGCGCCTACGGCGCCTTCGGCCCGGAGGCGGGGACAGCGCAGGCTTTGCCGGCACAAGGGGCCTTGACCCTGGCAGTCTTCGCCTTGGCCATCTGGCTCTGGGTCTTCACGCCAATAGGCGATACCTTTATCGCCTTGGGCGCAGCAGTGGTGCTGGTGCTCATGGGCGTGCTGCCCGAAGCCGAACTGTTCTCCTCGCTGGGAGAAGACACCATCTGGCTCCTGCTGGCGGCCTTCGTGATCGCGGCGGGGATCACCGCCACGGGACTGGCTACCCGTGCCGCGGCATGGATAGCCGCAGGCGCGAATACTCCGCGGCAGCTGATCCACCTGACCACCGGCGTGCTGGTCGCTACCGCATTCGCGGTGCCGTCCACTTCCGGTCGAGCGGCCCTGGCCATTCCGGTCTTCATTGCCCTGGCCAAGGCCCTGGCGGATCGCCGCCGCATCGTCCTGGCCCTGTCCCTGGTCTTTCCCTCGGTCATCCTGCTTTCGGCGGTGGCATCCTACCTGGGCGCCGGAGCGCACCTGATCACCAGCCAGATCCTCGCCACCTCGGGCCATGAAGGATTCTCCTTCGCAGGCTGGCTGGTATACGGATTGCCGTTGGCTTTCGTTTCCTCGCACCTGTGCGCCGAGCTGGTGCTGTGGATGTTCACCCTCAAGGAGGACCGCGCAGAGCCGCTGGCCGTGGGCATCGATCGGCTGCAGCAGTATTCGCCAGTGCCGCTCTCGGGCCCGCTCACGGTAGGGCAATCCAGGGCAGCGCTGCTGGTTGCGGCTGTGGTGGTGCTCTGGTGCACCGAGCCCCTGCACCAGCTCCATCCCGCCATCGTGGCCCTGCTTGGTTCATTGCTGGTAGCCAGCCCGGGATATGGCTCGGTCGGCCTGGCCAAGGCATTGAAGGCGGTGCCGTGGTCGATGCTCATCTTCATGGCCGCGACCCTCACCCTGGGTACCGCGCTCGCCGGAACCGGGGCCGCCGAATGGCTGGCCCGCAGGGTGCTTGGCCCCGTAGAGCAGCTCGGAGCTGCCACGCCCTGGATCTTCACCGTCCTCGTGGTGGTGATCTCTGCCGCGGCGCACCTGGTCATCCAGTCCCGTTCGGCGCGCTCAGCGGTGCTGATTCCGCTGGTGGTCTCGCTGGCCCCGGGCATCGGGGTCAACGCGGTCGCCATTGCCTTGGCGTCCACCGCCGCCGCCGGTTTCTGCCACACCCTGACCAGCAGCGCGAAACCGGTGAACCTGTTCTCCGAGATCGAGGGCATCGAAACCTATAGGCCGGCAGATCTGCTGCGGCTGAGCGCGGTGCTCGGGCCGCTCATGGTCCTGCTGGTCCTGGTCTTCGCCTTCTGGATCTGGCCGGCCATGGGACTGCCGCTGTTCCTCTGAATCACCTCATAGCTTCATCTCTCATCGCATTCATCCTCACTGAAAAGGACAACGAATCATGGCACACGCACTTCCACAACGCATCCTGGTCGCCCCATCCGGCTTCAAGGAATCCCTCGACGCGGCGGCAGTCGCGGCGGCCATCGGCGCCGGAGTCCGCCGGGCATTGCCCGGGGCCACCGTCAAGGCAGTGCCAATCGCCGATGGCGGCGAAGGCACCGCCGAAACCCTGGCCTGCGCTACCGGCGGCCATCTGGTGCCGATGGCGGTCACCGGTCCGGTCGGCCAGCAAGTCGAGTCCCACTACGCCATGCTCGGCGGCGAGGCGGCCGGAACGGCAGTTGTCGAAATGGCCGCCGCTGCGGGCCTGCGGCTGGTTCCCCGCGACCAGCGGGACCCGGGAACCACCACCAGCTACGGTGTGGGCGAGCTGATCGCGGCCGCCATTGATGCCGGGGCCTCCAAGATCCTGGTGGGCTGCGGCGACTCGGGCACCTCGGATGGCGGAATGGGCGCATTGCAGGCACTGGGTGCACGAATCCTCGATGCCAAGGGCCATGAGGTCAAGGCCGGCGGCAACTACCTCGGACGGGTGGACCGGTTGGATCTGTCCGCTCTGCACCCGGCCTTGGCTGCCGGGAATGTCCAGATCACTATGGCGCTGAACCCGCACAATGTGCTGACCGGCCCGCGCGGCGTGGCCCGCGTTTTCGGTCCGCAGAAGGGGGCCACAGCGGACCAGGTCGAAGCCATGTCGGCAGGCTTCGAGCGCTGGGCATCGATCCTGCGCCGCGATGCGCTGGAGTCCTCGCGCTCCATAGATTTCGCCTTGGCCCCTGGGACCGGTGCTTCGGGCGGCCTGGGCGCCGGATTGGCCGCGGTGGGCGCGGTGCTCTTGCCTCGCTTCGAGGCGATCCTGGATTCGGGCTTGGCCGGCATCGATCTGGACTCGATGCTGCGCGGAGCGGATCTGGTCATCACCGCAGAAGGCGCCATCGACTTCCAGACGCCCAAGGGCAAGGTGCCTGCGGAAGTAGCGCGGCGCGCCTCGCTGCATGGGGTGCCGGTAGTGGCCCTGGCAGGGACGCTGGGCCGCGGCTGCCGAGACGTGCACGATATCGGAATTGACGCCATTGCATCGATCATGCCAATTCCAATGACCCTGCAAGAAGCGGTGGATGACGGGGAGCGCCTGTTGATCGAAGCGGCCGAACGCTTCATGCGCACCATCATCCTGGGCGCGTCAATGGCGGCGGCCCGGCTCAGCCCGCGCGAGGCCTGGTAGGATCCACCGTTTGCGCCCTGAATTGCAGCAGGTGTGCTGCCTTGGCCTTTGGAACTGCGTTCAAGGCAGCACGCCTGCTTTTCGCGAATTCGCTAGAGCTCGATAGCTGCCACGGCCCGCACTGCGCGGGCCGCCTCGGCGCCCTTCTTCAGGAAATGCTCGAAGTAGAAGGCCTGGTGCTCATCGTTCGAATGGAAGTGGTGCGGGGTCAGGCTGACCGAGAAGGTCGGCACATCGGTATCCAGCTGGACCCGCATCAAGCCGTCCACCACGGCCTGGGCAACGAAGTCGTGGCGGTAGATGCCGCCGTCAACCACGAGGGCCGCGGCCACCACGGCATCGTACTTCCCGGTCTTCGCCAGGCGCTGGGCCTGCAGCGGCATTTCATAGGCGCCGGGTACGGTGACGACATCGATGTCGTATTCCTGTCCGGAAGCTTCCATCTCGGCCTTGAACCCGGTCAGCGCTTGGCCAACGATATCTGCATGCCAGCTGGCCTTGATGAAGGCGACGTTCAATGGCTTGCTCATGAGTTACTCCCTGAATCTGCGTGCAAGTTTCTTGGTCTTGTGATCCACCCTAGTGGCGTGGGTATCAATGGAATAAATGGGGAAGGAATCCGCGTAACGATTGAGCCGGTTCAGCGCCAGCCCAATAGCGGGGCCACGTGCTTGAGCACCGAATCGATGACATGCGCGTTATAGTCCACGCCGAGCTGATTCGGGACGGTCAGCAGCAAGGTATCCGCCGCGGCAATGGCCTCATCTTCGGCCAGCTTCTTGGCCAGTTCATCTGGCTCCCCGGCATAGGACTTGCCGAAGACCGCACGGGTTTTCGCATCGATGTTGCCGATCTGGTCCGAGCTGTAGCGGTCGCGGCCGAAGTACTGCCAGTCCCGCTCATCGGTCAGCGCGAAGATGCTGCGGCTGACCGAAACCCGCGGCTCGCGTGCATGGCCTGCGTCCTTCCAGGCCTGGCGGTAGAGCGCGATCTGCTCGGCCTGCTGGACGTGGAAGGGCTTGCCGGATTCGTCGTCCTTCAGCGTGGAGCTCTGCAGGTTCATGCCCAGCTGCGCAGCCCACACGGCCGTGGCATTGGACCCGGAACCCCACCAGATGCGTTCGCGCAGGGTGTCCGAATGCGGCTCGATGCGCAGCAGCCCCGGGGGATTGGGGAACATCGGCTTGGGGCTGGGCTCGGCGAAGCCTTCGCCGGAAAGCACTTCGAGCAGCCGCTCGGTATGCCGCCGGCCCATGTCGGCATCCGATTCGCCCTCGCGCGGCTCGAAGCCGAAGTGCCGCCATCCGTCGATGACCTGCTCGGGCGAGCCGCGGCTGATGCCCAGCTGCAGGCGGCGGTTGGAAATCAGGTCGGCGGAGCCGGCGTCCTCGGCCATGTACAGCGGGTTCTCATAGCGCATGTCGATCACGCCGGTGCCGATTTCAATGCGCTTGGTGCGCGCGCCGATGGCGGCCAGCAGCGGGAACGGGGAGGCGTATTGCTGGGCGAAGTGGTGCACGCGGAAATAGGCGCTGTCCGCGCCCAGCTCCTCGGCGGCGACTGCCAGGTCGATGGCCTGCAGCAGGGCATCCGAAGCGCTGCGCGTGCCCGATTGCGGGTGGTCGGTCCAGTGGCCGAAGGACAGGAATCCGATGTTCTTCATGCTTGAGCCAACAAGTATTTCCGGGGGCTTATTCCGGCCAGGCGGTTGCCGATGAATTCCGCACTTGCCGCGGCATCCCGTTGCCTGGTGCTAGCGCTGGGCGAATTGCCCCGCTGGCATGCCGCTGGGCGTCCCGGCTTCGGGATCGTTCAGGGCGGACCAGATGGCATCGAGTGACAGATCGAGTACCGCGGCCAGGGCCGCCACCGTCGGAAATGCCGGCGTTGCCACGCGCCCGGTCTCGATTTTCCGCAGGGTCTCGGGGGACAGGCCCGCCTGAAGCGCGACCTCGAGGATTGTCCGCTCTGCGCGTGCTCGCCGCAATAGCGCGCCGAGGTTCTTGCCCAGTTCAATTTCGCGGGCGGTGAGCGGAAGTCTAACCATAATAAAATTATAGTACCGGTACTATATGACCGGTATAGTTATTGGGATGATAGAGATTCTCACTCCCAGCGAAGTGGACCGAGCCCGCCGCACCGGACGCCTGGTTGGCAATATTCTCAATACGCTCAAGGGCCGTGTCCAGGTCGGCACGAATCTGCTGGAGATCGATGCCTGGACCAAGGCCATGATCCTGGAAGCCGGGGCAGAGTCCTGCTATGTCGACTACGCGCCGTCCTTCGGCAGCGGGCCTTTCGGCCACTACATCTGCACCGGGGTCAACGACGCGGTGCTGCACGGGCTGCCGCGCGACTACAAGCTGGCTGACGGAGACCTGCTCACCTTGGACCTGGCTGTCAAGCTCGGCGGCGTCGCCGCCGATGCCGCCATCAGCTTCATCGTCGGCAAGGCCAGCAGCCAGCAAGACCTGGACCTGATCGAAACCACCGAGCGCGCGCTGGCCGCAGGAATTGCCGCGGCAGGCCCCGGCGCCCGGATCGGCGATTTGTCCCACGCCATCGGCTCGGTGCTCACCGCCGACGGGTACAAGATCAACATGGAATTCGGCGGCCACGGCATCGGCACCACCATGCACCAGGACCCCCACGTGTCCAACGACGGCCGTCCCGGCCGGGGCTACAAGCTGCGCCCGGGACTGCTGCTGGCCCTGGAACCCTGGATCATGGCGGACACCAGCAAGCTGGTCACCGACAAGGACGGCTGGACGCTGCGCAGCGCCACCGGTTGCCGCACCGCGCATACCGAGCACACCATTGCGATTACCGAGACCGGAGCCGAAATCCTCACCCTGCCTGGCTCCTAGCTGGCAGCTGGGCAGGCCAAGCCAGGGATCCGGCCGCCTCATGCAGCGCGGCGCGGCACCGGGCCGGATCGCGGACCAGCCCTGCTGGCAGCGCACCGGCGAAGTCCCAGCCGCGACCGGCGGCAAGGTGCTGGAGATTCACCAGATTGCGTTCATGCAACGGCCCGGGAAGTTCCGGGTAGCTGCCCAGCAGCAGCGTGCCCCGGGTGAAGCCGCGGGCCGCGCAGGCTTCCAGGGTCAATGCCGTATGGTTCAGCGTCCCCAGATCCGGGCGCGCTGCCACCACCAGGCTGGCATCCACCGCTGCGGCCACATCGGCGATGGTTTCCCCGGCAGCGGTCAGCTCGACAAGCAAACCGCCGGACCCCTCGATGAGCACCACCTCATGCGCGGAGGCCAGCTCGCCGATCCGCTGCGCGTGCTGGGCCAAGGTGGGCAGGGCAGCAACTGGATCCAGGCCGGCGCACAGCGCGGCATCCACCGGTGCCATCGGGTGGCGCAGGCGCACCCCCTCGAAGACCGAGAGCTGCCGGGGATTGCCCAGCCAGCGTGCCACGTCTTGCGCGTCCCCGGGGCCAGTCCCGCCGATCCCGGTCTGCGCCAGCTTGTAGAGAGCGACGCTGTGCCCGCTGGCCAGTGCGCTGGCGGCCAGCACCGCGGTAGCCACGGTCTTGCCGACCTCGGTATCGGTTCCGGTCATTGCATGGATCAAGGCAGCATCCTCTTTGCAGTGTATTTAATGGGCACGGCGGTTGGCGCCTGGAAGGACAATAGGTGGGCGAAGGGCGCCGGCGGCCCATCCGGGACGGCTAGCGGCAGGCAGCGCGCGGCTTCGGCGAGCACCAGCTCGGTTTCCATCCTGGCCAGGGATGCGCCCAGGCACCGGTGGATCCCGTAGCCGAAGGCCAGCGAATCATCCCCGGCCGCGCCGAGCTTGCCGCCGGACAAACGCAGCACCAGCTGCTGCCCGGCGGCGAACTCCAGCTGCCCGATCCGCGCATCGCTGGCGGCAACACGCCGCCAGGTCGGGACCGAAGAGGCCCGGCCCAGCACCTCGCGCACCAGCCCCCGTGCCGCGGTTGCCGCCGTATCCGCACGGGCCAGGGCGCCCCACTGGTGATCATGCAATGCCGCATGCAGCGCGGTCTGGATGAGCATCGAGGTGGTTTCCTGCCCGGCAATGCCCAGGAAATAGGCCAGCGAGCGGATCTGGCGCTCGGAGACCCCGGCTTGGTGCAGCGTGGCGTAGAGATTCCCGTCATCACGCTGCACGCCCTGGTGCACCGAGGCATCCAGCCAGCTGTAGTATTGTGCCGCACTCCGGGCCAGCACCAGCTGCCGCTGCGCATCGGGCCAACCCCAGAACAGCTCCAGCGAGTCCTGGCTCCAGGCCTTGAGCCTTCCCGGTTCGGGCGCCGGCAGGCCGGTCAGCCGCGACATGGCTTCCGCCGGGATCACCGCAGCCAATTCCACGGCCAAATCCACCGATTCTCCGTTGCGCAGCCTCGGCTCCAGGCCCGAGCAGATCCCGCGCACCCGGGCCAGGATCGGCTCGCGCTGGGCGCGGACCTTGGCAGGGCTGAAGAATCCGGCCACGATCCGGCGCACGGCCAGATGCGCTGGCCCCGAAGCGCTGGCCAGCACCTCGGGTAGGGCGAAGCGTGCCCGGGCCAGAATCCGCAGCGCGGCAGGTTCCGGTTCCACCGCCGTGGACAGGGCATTGGCCGGCGAAAACACGTCGGGCCTGGACAGGATGGCGCGGACGGTATCCGGATCCTCGATGCTCCGGTAGCGCGCGTTGACGGCTTCCGGGTAGGCCCCGGGCAGCGGTCCGGCTAGCGGTGCCTGGTCCAAGGCGCTCCCCGTCGCGGCGAAAGGGCAGGTCACGAATCCTCCTGGATGATGGTGCGGGCTACCGCCTGGATGGCCGCGGATAATTCCGGGCGCCGGTGGTGGGCATGGGCGGTGAGCCGGATGCGGGAGATGCCATCGGGCACGCTGGGCGGGCGGAAGCAGGCCACAGCGATTCCCTGGCTGGCCAGAGCGGCGGCAGTCCGGGCGGCCGCGCCAGCCGTGGGCATCTTCACCGAAAGCACGGCTCCGGCCCCGGCCTCCACCCGGCCGGCCAGGGCCAGATGGCCTTGCAGCTGATCGCGGATCAGCCGGGCATTGTGCGCCAGGGCCCCAATCCGTTGCGGCCCGGCCAGATCCAGGGCCGCCAGCGCCCCGGCAGCTGCCGCGGGGGACAGCGCGGTATCGAAGATGAAGGTGCGGGCGGTGTTGACCAGGTGCTCGCGCAGCGCCGGTGCCCCCTGCCCGCCCAGCAGCACCGCGCCGCCCTGGGAACCCAGCGCCTTGGACAAGGTAGCGGTGGACAAAACCTGCCGCTGGTCGGCCAAGCCGGCCGCGAGCACTGCGGAACCTTGGCTGGTGGCGGCCAGCGAGTGCGCCTCGTCCACCAGCAGCAGGGCGCCGAACTGCGTGCACAGCGCGGCCAGCCGGGACAGCGGGGCGGCATCGCCGAACACCGAGTAGACGGATTCGACCACCAGCAGTACCCGGGGCTTGGGGTGCTTGCTGCTGCGGTTGGCTTCCAGCAGCCGGGTGAAATCCTCCAGGTCGTTATGCGCGGCGGTGGCGAGGGCGGCGCCCGAGAGCCGGGCTCCGTCGATCAGGCTGGCGTGGGCATGGGCGTCGAGAATGAACAGGCTGCCCGGCCCGCCCAAGGCGGCCAGCACCCCGAGGTTGGCGGTGTAGCCGCTGGAGAACACCAGGGCCGCCTGGCGCTGGGCATACCGGCAGAGCCCGGCTTCCAGTTCGCGATGCACCGCCAGGGTTCCGGCGGCCACCCGGCTGGCGGAGGCTCCGGCGCCGTGGCGCAGGGCGGCATCCGCGGCAGCCTCCCGGACCAAGCGGTGCCCGGACAGTCCCAGATAGTCGTTGGAAGACAGGTCGAAGAGCCCCGCCGCGGACGTATCCGTGCGCTGCAGTCCCCGGCGCAGGCGCACCGTGGCGCGCGTGGCCAACCAGGAGTCCCAGGCCGGTTCAGCCATGGACCTGCTCCACGGCGCCCACCACGCCGCGGCCCAGGGCCGCGAGCTGTTCGGGGGTGCTGATATAGGGCGGCATCACGTAGACCAGGTTCCGGAAGGGGCGGACCCAGGATCCGCGCTGAACGGCCGCTTCGGTCACCGCGGCCACCTGGACCGGGGACGCGAGCTGGATGACGCCCACCCCGCCCAGTACCCGCACGTCCTGCACCTGGGCCAGTTCCGCTGCCGGTGCCAGATGCGTGCGCAACCCGGATTCCACGGTGGCGACCTGGTGCCGCCATGGAGCGCGATTGGGCGCGGTGCCCGGGGCCCCGGCGAGCAGATCCAGCGAAGCGCAGGCCACCGCGCAGGCCAGCGGGTTGCCCATGAACGTCGGGCCGTGCAGCAGCGCGGAGCCGGCCGATTCCCCGGTCCCGGCCAGCGCGGAGGCGATCCGGGAAGAGCACAGCATCGCCGCCAGGGTCAGGTAGCCGCCGGTCAGCGCCTTGCCCACGCACATGATGTCCGGTTCGATGCCCGCATGCTGCACCGCGAACAGCTGCCCGGTGCGCCCGAATCCGGTGGCGATCTCGTCGGCGATCAGCACCAGGCCGTACTGGTCGGCCAGCTCGCGCAGGATGCCCAGCACCGCAGGGGGATAGATGTGCATCCCGCCGGCGCCCTGCAGCACCGGTTCGCACACGATCCCGGCCAGTTGCGCGGCGTGGGCCGCGATCAGCTCGCGCGTTTCCTGCTCCCATTGCGCCAATCCAGCGGCGGAGTATTCCCAGCCGCCCGATGCATTGCGGCGCGCCGCCGGGGGCTTGGGCAGGAACAGCTCGCCGGCCGAACGCGGAGCGAACGCGGCGTGCATCCCGTCCACGGGATCGCAGATGCCCATGGCGGCGAAGGTGTCCCCGTGGTAGCCGCCGCGCAGCGCGGCAAAGCGGTGCCGGCCGGTGCGGCCCTTGGCATCCTGGTATTGCAGGGCGAGCTTCAGCGCCACCTCGACGCTGATGGATCCGGAATCGGCCAGGAACACGTGGCGCAACCCTTCCGGGGCCATGGCGACCAGGCGTTCGGCCAGCTCGATGGCCGGTTCGTGGGTCAATCCGCCGAACATCACGTGGCTGAAGCGCTCCAGCTGGCTGCGGGCCGCGGCATCCAGCGCCGGATGGCGATAGCCGTGCACCGCGGACCACCACGAGGACATCCCGTCGAGCACCTCTGTGCGGTTGCCTGCGGCATCTTCCAGGACCAGCCCGGCCCCGTGCGCCTCGAGCACCGCATAGTGCGCCCCGGCGTCCAAGGATGCATAGGGGTGCCAGAGCAGTCCGGCATCCCGGGAGAGCAGGTTCGTGCCGGTGGCGATCATGCGTTCGGATCCTGTGCGGTCCCGGCGCCGCGGCGGCGGAGCACCGGTTCGGCCGTGCCGGTGCCGCAGCCCGAGGGGGCGCTGCCGCATGCCGGGGAGGCAGCGGACGAGCAGCAGGAACCGGCGCAGCCCGGTGACCCCGCATTGCCTGCATCAAAGGGCTGGCGGGCGGCATGGCCGGCGGCTTCGCGCAGCGCCCTGGCCAGCTGCGCCGGGTCCTGGCCAGCCTGCCCGAGCACCACGAACCCGGCGTCGGCAATCATCGCCAGGTCTGCTTTCGCGTCCTGGCCTTCGCTGGTCAGGTAGTCGCCGAGGAACAGCGAATTGGCCACTTCCAGGGCGTTGGCCTGCAATGACCGCAGGTGCATTTCGCGTCCGCCGGCCATCCGCACTTCCTTGTCAGGGCAGGCCATGCGCACCACGGCCAGGATGCGCAGGCAGGCCAGCGGGGTCAGGTTCCAGGTGCCCTCCAGCGGGGTGCCGTCGAAAGGCATCAGGAAGTTCACCGGAATGGAATCGGCATCCAGCGCGCGCAAGGCGAAGATCGCCTCGACCAGCTGCTCAGGTGTTTCGCCCAGTCCAACGATGAGCCCGGAGCAGGGGGAGAGGCCAGCGGACCTGGACTGCTGGACGGTGGAGACGCGCTCGGCGAAGCTGTGGGTGCTGCAGATTTCCGGGTAGAGGGATTCGGCAGTATTCAGGTTGTGGTTGTAGGCGTCGGCGCCGGCCTCCTTGAGCCGCTGGGCCTGCCCCTGCTTCAGGATGCCGATGCAGGCGCAGACCTCGACCTGCGGATGCTCTTCCTTCAGCGCGCCGATCATTGCCGCGACGCGTTCCACGTCGCGGTCCGTGGGGCCCTTGCCGGAGGCGACCATGCAGACCCGCGAGGCGCCCCCGGCGATGCCCAGGCCGGCCTGGTGCACCGCTTCGCCGGGCTTGAGCCAGGTGTATTTCAGGATTTCCGCCTTGGAACCCAGGCGCTGCGAGCAGTAGGTGCAGTCCTCGGGGCACAATCCGGACTTCAGGTTGACCAGGTAGTTGACCTTCACGGTGTTGCCGAAATGCTTGCGCCGCAGCATCCCGGCCGCGCTGACCAGCCGCGAAGTCTGCGCGTCGCCGGCGGCCAGCAACCCGAGGGCCTGTGCTGCGGTGAGCTGGTGGCCAGCGGCGATGCGTGTAGCCAACTCGGTGAAATCTGCGGTGTCGATGCGCTGCGCGGGGATGCTCATGGGTTCCTTCGCCTGTTTGGGTGGCTGCCTGCCACGGAGCAGGCAAGCTTGAACGGTGTTCAATTGCTGGCACCAATGTACACGAAAAGCCCCCGACTTGAACAATGTTCAAGTCGGGGGCTTGCGCTGCTTTTCGCGGCAGCTGCAGGGGCGCAGGGCCCGTGCGGCGCACCGGCCGCTCAGCTCGTGGTCTTGTTCCGGTAGATCCACGTGGCCAGCGCCCAGGCCAGGATCATGATGCCCGCCAGCCAGGCCAGGGCGACCCACAGCTCGGAACCCACGGGCGCTTGCGAAAGCAGGGCGCGCAGCGAATCGACGATGGCCGTGATTGGCTGGTGCTCGGCGAACCAGGCCACCGGGCCGGGCATTGACGCGGTGGGAACGAACGCCGAGGAAATGAAGGGCAGGAAGATCAGCGGGTAGCTGAAGGCGCTGGCGCCGTCCACCGATTTCGCGCTCAACCCGGCAAGCACGGCTACCCAGGTCAGGCTCAGGGTCACCAGGCACAGCAGCGCGAGCACGGCGATCCACGCTGCTATGGAGGCGGAGGAGCGGAAGCCCATGGCCAGGGCGACTCCCAGCACCAGCGCCAGGGAGAGGAAGTTCGTTGCCAGCGACGTCGCCACATGGCTCCAGAGCACGCTGGAGCGGGAGATCGGCATGGAGCGCAGGCGCTGCACCAGCCCATCGCGCAGGTCCAGGAACAGCCGGTAGGAGGTGTAAGCGACTCCGGAAGCGATGGTGATGACCAGGATGCCGGGCAGCAGGTAGTTGATATACGGCCCGGTGGTGCTGGTGCCGATGGCCCCGCCGAAGACATAGGTGAACAGCAGCATCATGGCCACCGGGGTAATGGCCGTGGTGATGATCGTGTCGGGGCTGCGCACCACGTGGCGCATCGAGCGCCCGGTGAGGATTCGCGTTTCACGCAGTGCTGCGATGCTCATGGCTTGCTCCCTTCGGTTCGCTGGTTGTGGCCGATCAGTTCCAGGAAGATCTCCTCGAGGCTCGGCCGCTTGGTCACCAGTTCGGTGGTGGCCGGCGGCAGCAGGGCCTGGAGCTCGGCCAGCGTACCCTGCTGGATGATGGTGCCCTCGTGGAGGATTGCGATTTGGTCGGCCAGGTGCTCTGCTTCATCCAGGTACTGCGTGGTGAGCAGGATCGTGGTGCCGGACTCGGCCAAGGCGCGGATCACCTGCCAGGTCTCGCGGCGCGATTGGGGATCCAGTCCCGTGGTCGGCTCATCGAGCAGGAGCACCGGCGGGTTGCCGGCCAGGCCCATGGCGATATCCAGGCGCCTGCGCATCCCGCCGGAATAGGTTCCTGCGGGCCGGTCCGCCGCATCGGACAGGCTGAAGCGCTCCAGCAAGCCGCTGGCGATGGCCCGAGGATTCTCCAGGCAGAGCAGCCGCGCGATCAGCAGCAGGTTTTCGCGCCCGGTCAGGACCTCGTCCACTGCGGCGAATTGCCCGGTCAGCCCCAGTGATCTGCGGACCTGGGCCGGGTTCTCGTGCACTGCGGCTCCGCAGACCCGGGCGCTTCCCGCATCGGCGGGAAGGAGGGTGGCCAGGATCCGCACGAGCGTCGTCTTGCCGGCGCCATTGGAACCGAGCAAGGCGAAGATGCTGCCAGGCTGCACGGCGAAGTCCAGGCCGCGCAGCACGGGCAGCTTCTTGAATGACTTGGCCAGCCCGGTGACCTCGATGGCCGGTTCCGGGGCCAATGCGGTGCTCATGTCATTGCTCCTTTGATTCGTTTTCTGCTTCGGAAATGGTGTCGGCCAGGCGGGTTCGCTCCTTGTCTGTCCAGCGCTTGCCCCCGTAGGCCTGGGCGAAGTCATCGGCGAATTCCGCCGGGTCCTGGCCCAGCAGTTCGCGCAGCGCGGTGCCGTTGGCGGCTGCTCCTTCGAAGAGGTCGGCCAGATCCGAAAACATGGAGATCATCGTCTCGGCGTCGGTGATCCCGCTCTGGTTCAGCAGGTAGCGATGCAATCCTGCGGCGGCCTTGGCATAGGGCTGGGGCAGGGCCTTGAGGCGTGCCACGCTCTGCTTGTACTGCTTTTTCTGCTCCAGCGAGCCGGTGAAAGTTTCAATCCATTTGGCGACCATGATCAGTGCCCTTTCTGCGGGGTAGTCGGGTGGGGGAGGTTATTGATGCGGGAGACGAGCAGGTTCCAGGTGGCCCAGAATTCGTCGAGCTGCTGCTTGCCGCTGGGGTTGAGGGTGAAGACCTTGCGGGGAGGCCCTTTTTCGGACGGGACTTTCTCCACCGAGACGAGACCCTTCTGCTCGATGCGCACCAGCAGCGCGTAGATGGTCCCCTCGGCCAGATCGGTGAAGCCCCGTTCGCGCAGTTCCGTGGTGATTTCATATCCGTAGGCCGGGCGTTCGGCCAGGAACGCCAGGACGATCCCCTCCAAGGTGCCTTTGAGCATCTCGGTCATCTGTGAGGCCATGGTGCACCCCTCTCTACTTAGTGTTATTGAGTACAAGTAGATAGTAGAACTAAGTAGCGGTATTTAGCAACACTTAGTACCAAGATTTTTCAGGCATTTTTCGGGGGTTTCGGAGAAGTGCCAGTTGACTAGCGGCAAGATAGCGCGACCAGGAATCGGGTATGCTCCTGGAAGCTGAGCCGGAACTACACCTATTGGGAAGAGGCGCCATGAAAGATGCGAGATGGCATTGGGAGCTGGTCCATGCCGAGCGCGCACGGCTGGCAGAATTGCTGGGCAGCTTGGCGCCGGAGCAGTGGATCGCGCCATCGCTGTGCGCGAACTGGCAGATCCGCGATGTGGCAGCGCACCTGGCGGCCGCCGGATCCACCACGACCGCCCGCTGGCTGGTGAATATGGCTCGCTCCGGATTCAATGCCGACCGGCACAACGAACGGTTGCTGCGCAAGCAGCTCGGGAACAGCCCCCGGCAATCGTTGGAGAATTTCAACCGTTCTGCCATCAAATCCATTGCCCCGCTGAACTCGGTGACCGGGTTGCTGGGCGAAGTCGTGGTGCATGGACAGGACATCGCCGAGGCGCTCGATCTGCCGCTGGCTCCGGAAAGACCGGCCCTGCGCGCGGTGGCAGGATTCTTCGCCTCCAGGGACTTCGCGGTCAATAGCAAAACCTTGGTCAAGGGCTTGCGGATGTCGGCGGCGGACGACGCCTTCAGCTACGGGGACGGTCCCGAGGTGCGTGGCGAATTGCTGGATCTGGTCCTGGCGATGGCCGGAAGGGAACAGGTGCTCCCGCGGCTCCAGGGCGAAGGAGTCGGCGAACTCGCACGCAGGATCACAGCACAGGCGCGGAAATAGCAAGCATCGCGCCGCACGATGACTGTACGGCGCGATGCTTGGGAAGCTGGAAAATCAGCTAGCAGGAATGAGAGCGGTTGCCAGCGGGTTCTCCAGATCCCCTGCGTAGAGCAGGCCTCCGGACTGATCGGTGAGATCGAGCATCTGCTGGTTGTTGCGCAACTGCAGGCGGTTCAAGCAAGATAGCGGGAAACTCTGCGCAAAAAGTCCCAGCTGATCAAAGCGTTCAGCGAACTGCGGATGCTGCCCACGGTAATCCAGCAGCCGTTCAACTACGGTCTTCCAGAACTCTGCTTCGGAAATCAGCCCTTCGGCGTCCAGCAACGGCGCGAGGAAGCGGAAGAACGAATCGAAGACATCCGTGAAGACTGACAAAACCGGATCGCCACCGGTGCGTACCCGGCGAATTTCCTCCGGGAGCTCCACCCGGTCCGAGAGCACGGCAATCTCTTCGCCCAGATCCTTGAGCAGGACCTTCTTCACGGCACCGTTCTCAAGCACCATGATCACGTTTTCGCCATGCGGCATGAACACCAAATCGTAGGCGGCCAGGCAATGCACCAACGGAATCAGATAGGCATCGAGGTAACGGCTAAGCCAGTCGGCCGGAGCTAGCCCGCTGCGGCGAATGAGGGCACCGGCAAAGGACATGCCTGAAGCATCGACATGCAATAAGCTGGCCATCGTGGCCAACTTTTCGTCCGAGCCGAGCAGGCTGATCGGGGACTCCCGCCAAAGGGCAGCTAGCATCTTCCGCTGCGGGGCGCTCTTGTCGGTGGCTGCTTCGAACTGCGGGTTGCGGTAGCCTACGGCCGCAATTTCACGCAGCAGCGCGACCGGCTGGGTCGAGAGCACCGGGTCATTTGCAAACAGCTCGCCCAACCACTGGTTGATGGCGGGAGTCACCTTCATGTATTCGGCACTGAGACCGCGCATGAAGCCCATATTCAAGATCGACATCGCCGTCTTGACGTAGTGGCGACTCGGATTGGACAGGTTGAAGAAGGTACGGATCGACTGTTGCGCTTGATACTCGTCAACGCTGCTGCCCAGCCAGATCAAGTGCTTGCGGGCAATATCATTGGCGAACGTGATCGATAGGCGGTTCTCCCACTGCCAAGGGTGTACCGGCATGAAGATGTAGTCCCCGGCTGCATAGCCGGTGCCGAACAAGGCAGCCTCCAGGGCCGAATCCAGGCGCTGGCGCTCGGTGGGATCCAGCTCGGTGGCCAGCAGCCCTTCGTAATCCAGCGAATCGACGGCATCGAATTGTGCTCGGGACTTGTGGGCGGCAGCCCAGCCAAGGTGCAGGGCGGAACCGGTTTCGGGAGCGTACCTCAGGTAGTCGGTGCGCCCGATACCCATGCGTCCGTTGTTGGCTACGAAGCATGGGTGGCCCTCGGTCATGGAAGATTCGATGAGCTGGAAGGACTGAGCAGCGCTTCCGTCGAACCGGGCCAGCTGAGCTGAATTGTGGGTTGCATGAACCTGCTTGTAGCAGTGGCTGGTCAACGTGGAGGAGAGCTCCTCCAGGTACGTCGGCAGCTGCACCGGGGATAGCGTGAGTTCCTGGCAGAAGAGGGTGATGAATTCAATGGCATCCACCTCTGCCTGCTGCCAGCTGCCCTCGACGAAGTGGTGGTGTTCCACGGACTGCGGCGAAATCATCCAGTGGTTCAGCTGATACCGCTGGGCATTGAAGCTGTAGCGGTGTGCGTCCTTCTGAATTGAATAGCGGTTTTCTCCATGCCCGGCAGGTTCCAGAAGGCGCTCATGCGAAAATTCGCCCAGGGCCTTCGCCAAGACATGTCGGTTGGCAATTTCCCAACGTGCAGGGGAGAGGAACGAAGATTCCAAGCTGCGGCCGGTAGCGGTCTCGAAGTCCTGGCGAGTGCAGACGGAAAGGAGAGCCTGCTTGATTGAGCCGTCTGCCTCGGAGAGCTCCACCGGACGTACCGGGCGGAATCCAACCCGGGCATTCAGGGCATTGATGGCTTTGTTGCCAAGGTCTGGTTCGACGATGATTCGTTCAGTTCCAGGCCGGGCGAAAGCCTGGACCATGGCCGAGGCTAGCGCTTCAAGGGTGAACCCAGGCAGCGGCTCCGTGGCTGCCGGAGCCAGGAAATGCAATCCCCGGTCGCCGCGCACGTAGTTGTACGCATCGGCCAGTGGTGACGTTGCTGGGTCATAGAGCTCGACAAGGAATTTCTCGTCACCTGATGCGTCGATGCCGAAGAGGACTTCGTAGCCGACGGTACCCAGCAATTTGCGGTATTCCGCTTCGATTTCCTTTTCGGTTGCGCTTGCCATGCCCCAGAACGAAGCATGCTCGGTGGCAATCCACGAATGGAGCAGCGCAGTATCTTCGGGCACTTTAACGGAACGGAAGGTGTAGTTGGTCATCGAAATTTCCTTAGGCTCGTGCGCTGGCATTGGCGGAAGTAGGCAAGTTGCTGAGTTCAGCGGCGCCGAATCGCTGGAAGGCGATCTGTCGTTCGACCGGGTAGACCTCGCGTCCAGCTAAGCGGTTGATAATTACTGAATTGCGGTAGGCGCCCATGCCAAGATCCGGAGCGGTGAAGCCGTGGGTGTGCAGTTCAGCGTTCTGCACGAAGATGTCTTGGTTCAACCCGATGGAATATTCGCGGTCTACATTGAAGCGGCCATCGGAGAGGTAGTCGACGCGCTGGCTGATGCCCTGCAAGAAGTCAGGAGTGCCTGCGCGGTAGCCGGTTGCCATGATTAGGTTGTCGGCGAGGAATTCCAGGTCCTCTTCGGTGCGTTCGTGGCGCAAGCTGATGGCCAGGTAATCCGTGTCCGTGCCGATGCTCGTGGCAGCGCAGCCGGTACGCAGGTGCACATTCGCTGCACCGTTGACGCTTCGCTGGTAGAGCTCTTCATGGATTTCATTGATCAAATCTGCGTTGATGCCCTTGTAGAGTCCCTTTTGCTCTGCCGAAAGCACATCCCGCTTATCCATGGGCAGGGCATGGAAGTGGTCAATGTATTCCGGAGAAGTCATTTCCAGGGTGAGTTTGGTGTATTCCAGCGGGAAATAGCGTTCTGAACGGGTTGCCCAAACCAGATGATCCTCTTCTGGCAAGCTGCGCAGAAGATCCAAGAAGATTTCTGCGGCACTCTGACCGCTGCCTAGTACGGCAGTTACCTGCGGACCCGAACCTTCAGCCCGGGGCGACAGGAGCTGCTCGCGGCGGAAAGCGTAGTCGCTTGAGTGCACCACATTGCCGGTGGCTTGTGCTTCCGGGGTGATTACAGGCGGCATATAAGGCTGGGACCCGGTGCCCAAAACCAATTTGTCTGCGGTGAAGCGGGTCAATCCGGCGGTAGTGAGCACCGACAACTGATAGATCCCGTCGCGGTAGTCGGCTTCGAGCACCCGGTGCCCGAAGCGTACGCTTTGAATATTTTCCGCTGCCCAAGCCAGGTAGTTGGAATACTCCTCACGCAAGGCGTAGAAGTCTTCACGGATATAGAACGGGTAAAGCCGCTGTTTTTCCTTGAGATAGTTCAAGAACGAATGCTTGCTGGTCGGATTTGCCATGGTCACCAGATCTGCCATGAAGGGAACCTGGAGATGGGTTCCAGGAAGCATCATGCCAGGGTGCCAGGCGAACTTCTCTCCGGCTTCCAGCACTGCAACGTCCAGATCGTCCAATCCATCGGTCAAGGCAGCAAAACCCAGATTGAAAGGGCCAGCTCCAATAGCGATGACATCAAAGTGTTCGGTAGGTTGAATCATTTCTTCTCTCCAAGGGCGCGTTCGGCCAAGATTCCGGAACCGATTCGGCAGATAGCGTCGAGGATCCCGCTGATGTCGGTCAGGGTTGTATTGGGATTGAGCAGCGTGAGTTTCAGCAGGCGTTTGCCTTTGACCGTGGTGGCGGCGATCATCGCTTCGCCGCTGGCATAGAGGCGCTGGCGGATCTGGTTGGCCAAGGCATTGTGCTCGGCTAGTTCCAATGGGTGATCTGGATCTTCAAAGGAGAAGACCAGCGTGCTCAGTTGCACGTCGGCTGCCATTTGCAGTTGGGCGCGCATGGCAACTTCCTGTTGAGCGTCCTCTGCCAAAGCGATGACCTGGTCGAACATGGAGCCCAAGCGGTTAGCCCCCAAGGAGCGCAACGTTACCCAAAGCTTGAGCGCATCGAAGCGCCGTGTGGTCTGCAGGGACTTCGCCACCTGGTTAGGGGTGGCCTCCGCCTCCGCACGCGGGTTCAGGTACTCGGCATAGTGGGCGATGGATTCCAGGGAAGCTGCTGAGCGAACCACCAAGGCGCTGGAACCGATGGGCTGGAAGAAGGACTTGTGGTAGTCGACGGTAACCGAGTCGGCCAATTCAATTCCGTCCAACCGGTGGCGGTGGGAATTGGAGACGAGCAGGCCGCAACCGTATGCGGCATCGACGTGGAACCATGCCCCTACTTCTGTAGCGATAGCACGCAGCTGGGGCAACGGATCGATGGCCCCGAAATCGGTATTGCCGCTGGTGGCGGAGATGGCCATTGGCACCAAACCGGCGGCAACGTCTGCCTCAAGTTGTGCGCGCAATGCTTGCGCATCCATGCGGTGCTGGGCGTCTGTAGGGATCGCCACGGCTGCGTCGTATCCCAAGCCGAGGAGCATCGCGGCGTTGCGAATTGAGAAGTGCGCATCTTCCGAGCAGTAGATCCGCAGATTAGCCAGCCGTTCAGGCAAGGTGCCCCGCAGCTTTGCGGTTGCGGTGTTTCGTGCGATCAGCATGGCTTGAAGGTTGGATTGCGTTCCGCCAGAGGTAAAGATTCCGTCGGCCTGCTCGGTCCCGAAGCCGATCAGTTCGGCAGTGAATTCGATGAGTTTGCGTTCAATCAGTGTGGCGCCAGCGCTCTGGTCAAATGTGTCCATCGAGGTGTTGATGCTCGTGACGAAGTTTTCGGCGACAACCGCAGGGATCACGACGGGGCAGTTCAAATGCGCGGCGTATTTCGGGTCGTGGAAGTAGGCCGCGTCGTTGAAATACAGCTCATTCAGCTCGGTGAACGAGTCTTGGGTTGAACCCAATGGACTATGCAGGTCGACAAGGTCGATGCGTTCTTTCAACTGCCGCGGGGTCGGTCCGGTCGTTGGCGCGTTGACCGATGCGAATTGGTTGGCCACGCGTGAAATGGCTGCACGCGACTCATTTTCGTAGACGTGGGCGGTGTCTGCGCAGAGCAATGCATCATCGTAGATCGGCAGCGGTAGATCGGGCAATTGCAGGGTAGGTAGTGAGGCACCCAAGAGCATGCTCCTCAGATAGAGACAATCAATAGTTGGTCAGGCTCACCTAACAAGAATCTATTAACAACACACTTCAATTAGTTAATGCAAGCCGGGTAATTCCATCGCTCTTCCAGGGGAAAAGATTCTCAATTTTCCTGCGGGCGGCGCCTGGTTGTGGTAAGTTACCCGCTGACCTGTGTTTCGGCGGGGTGGAAACTGGGTCCTCTTGGGTTGAAGTGGAGAAAACGCCTCGACTTCTAATGCCCTGGAATTATCACTAATCGTTTGATTGTGTTTTCGGTCTAAAAATGTATGATCAAACAGTTAGAGCAAGGGAGGGCAAGTGGCCACGGTAAGCCCAGGAAAAGTCCAGCGATCCCAGCGTCTCCTCCTCGGATCGAACGCCACGGATGCGGCGGGACGTACGCTTTCTGATATCACGATTGACCTGCTGTTCGTTGGCACCCTTGGTGCAACGGCCATGCAGATGGGAGTGCTCAATGCGCTTGGCTCGCTTGCCTTCGTTCTCGCGAGTATTCCCGCAGGCCATTGGGTCGACAAATATTCCGCGTTGCGCGTCCTGCGTATTGGTCTCGGATCCAAGCTTTTCCTGCTGGGGTGCTTAGCGGCACTGTCCTTCGCCGAGGCGCTATCGATCCCGCTGGGAATGCTGCTGTGCGCATTACTCGGCTTCTGCAATGTCTTTTCCGAGACTTCCCAAACCACTGCCGTTCCGCAGCTCATCGGAGATGCGCCAGAAGTTCGAACGGCGAGCATTAGCAAGCTGGTCGCCTCGCTCGGTGCGGCCGACCAGTCAATGACCGTAATTGTCCCAGCGCTAGCGGGAACCGGCTTCGCAATGTGGGGCGCGCCGGCGCTGCTGAGCATCTCGGCTGCACTTGGCCTGCTGGCATTGCTGATGGCGGTGCAGGTGCGTTCCTATCGCGCGGAGGAAGGGCTTGGCGGCCGGCAAACGCCATCGACCGAACAGGGCGGCATTCTGGCTGGCCTCAGGTATCTGGCCCGGCACCGCCTGCTCCTGGCAATTACCGTTGCCGTGACGTTCTCCAACTTGGGCCTGGCCATCGGGTCTTCGGTGGAAGCGATCTTCATTATCAACGAACTCGGTTTTGGCGAATTCGGGTACGGCCTATTCGCCTCGATTGGCGGCGTCGGCGGTCTAATTGGAGCTGCCATCGCAGGAAAGCTGGCTGGAAAATTCGCTCCGGCAACCTTATTGGTCTACACCGGTTCAATGCAGGCGGTATTGGCTGGCTGCGTTCTGGCCGCTGCCTTTACAGCTGAAATGTGGTCCATGGTGCTGCTGGGCATTTTCTCGCTGGGATGGGGAATCGTTGTGCTGCTCTTCAACATTGCTGCCTCGTCCTGGGTCGTGCAGATCGTTCCGGAGCACCTGTTGGGCCGAGTCCTGAGCGCACGACGGTTATTCACCTTTGGAGTAGTTCCCGTTGGCGGTTTGGCCGGTGGCGCATTGGCAAGCGCGTGGGGGATTGCCGCAGGACTGCTTGGCTGGGTCGTTGCCGCGACCCTCGCAGTTATCAGCTACTTAGCGATGCGTGGCCCAGCAACCCGTTAGGCTGGAACGCGTAAGCACCACGAACTAAAGGCAACTGCGCACGTGAAACTCGTTATCGACGCTCGATACACCCGCATCACCCACCATGATGGCATTAGCCGTTATACCGCTGGATTGATCGAGGCCGCCAGTAAACTTGCCGACGTCACGATGCTGGTCAACGACACCAGGCAGCTGGCAATGCTCCCCGATGTTCCGTATCTGAAGATTTCCGGGCCCACGAGCGTGCTCGAGCCATTCGTTGCCCTGCAGATCAACAAGCTCAACCCTGATGTCGTGTTCTCGCCCATGCAGACCATCGGAACCTTGGGGCGAAAGTATCCTTTGATCCTGACCTTGCATGATTTGATCTACTACTCGCATCCGCATGCACCGAAATTCCTGCCTGTGCCGATTCGTGCCGGCTGGTTCCTGTTCCACCAGGTCTACTGGCCGCAGAGGATGCTTCTGAATCGTGCCGACGCAGTGGCTACCGTTTCAAACACCACTGCTAACCTGATGCGCAAGCATCGACTGACCAGGAAGCATATTGGACTGGTATCCAACGCTCCAACCGGAAACTTTGCACGTCGAGACCAAGCGAAGCAGCCAAAGAAGACCCTGGTCTACATGGGTTCCTTCATGGAATACAAGAACGTTGAGACACTCATCCGCGGTATGGAGCACCTGCCGGATTATGAGCTGCACCTGCTTAGCGGGATCAACGAACAACGTCATGCCGAATTATCCAAGCTCATCCCTTCGCAAGCCACAGTGGTATTCCATCGAGGCGTAAGTGACGAGGAGTATGAGCAGTTGCTCAGCGAGTGCACCGCGCTGGTAACCCTCTCACGAGAAGAAGGGTACGGCCTTCCCCTAGTTGAAGCGATGAGCATGGGAACTCCGGTGATTGCCACCGATATGCCAATCTTCAAAGAGGTCGCCGAAGACGCCGCGCTGTATGTATCGGCAGATGATGCACAAGGCTTCGCGGACCAGGTACGCACTTTGGATGAGCAGGGTACTTGGAAGCAGTATTCGCAACGCGCCGTGGAACGAGCCGGTCACTACTCATGGGAGCAATCGGCGCAGCAGCTGCTGGACTTGGCCAGATATGCGGCAGATCACAGAAAGTAGTTTGCTGCAGCGTCGAGGGTGAACCCCCGGTCTCGCCTGAAAAATGGCGGAAAATCAAGGTAGGGAACTCATGCTCCTTTATGGGAGCCCTCGATTTGAAAACCGGACTTGGCCAGTGCTAAAGTATTACTCGTTGCATTCCTCCATAGCTCAATTGGCAGAGCATTCGACTGTTAATCGAAGGGTTACTGGTTCAAGTCCAGTTGGAGGAGCCAAAGGAACCTCCCAGCTACGCAAGTAGCTGGGAGGTTTTGCTTTACCCAAAAAGCGGCCGTTGCTATGCGCAAAATTGAAGTGAAAACTCGGCAACGCCCGAATCTCCTATAACCACAGGTGATTAGACGATAGACTTTCGAATCGTTAACAGTTACACCCACGGCATGAGATAGGGCAGTGGGTTTTACGCCTGAAGACTGAGTCGTATGCGGCAACCGGAGTGTTAGCGTTTGATGTACCGGTTGCTGAGCGATCGAGAATATGGAGAAACCATGTCTGAAGCTGAATCGACGCAAGCTGACGAAAGCCTTAAGTCGAGTGTCAAGAGTGCTAAGGCGCAGGTTGATGGACTCAAGGAGCTTGTTCCACAACAGCTCTCGGACGAGATCAAACTCGCGACTACGGTGCTCAAAGGCAAGGGAATCAGCATTGGCATGGCAGCGGCACTCGCCGGTGCCGCACTGCTCGTAGTGTTGCTCTTCGTCATTGCCGTTGTAGTTACATTGGTAAATGTGTTGGCTCTCTGGTTGCCCGGTTGGGCAGCCGCATTGATCGTTGCAGGATTCTTCTTGCTGATTGCTGCCATCTTGGGATTGGTCGGATACGCCAAGGTCAAGAAGGCGCTGCCGCTGAAACCGGAAGCAGCTATTCGCGGACTCCGCCACGACTTGGGCGTGCTCAAGGATGGCAGTGCCTTCGATGTCAGCACTCTTGATGAGCCGCTGAAGAAGAAGTCGGCTGAGGATGATGAGAAGGCTGAAAAGAAGAAGGAACCGAAGCCGCCGGCACCAAGTGCTGATGAGCTGGTCCTTCGCACCAAGCGTCGTCGCCGCCAGATCCAGGCGCTGCGTGACAACCTGGGCGAGAGCGTGCAGGCACCGCTGGCCAAGATCGACAAGATTCGTTCCTTCACCCACGGAGCTGGAGAGAAGTTCTCCGGAGCAGCTGCCAAGGCCAAGGGATTTGTTCGCCCGTCCTCGTCTTCGTCTTCCGAAGACCAATCGGAGGCGGACAGAGCCGGCTCAAACCGCTTAGAACAGGCACGTCCGTATATCGTGATGGCGGGCTCCGGGTTGGCACTGGTGGCTGTTGTCCGCGCATTGTTCAAGCGCTCCTAGGTCTTTCGCCGACGGGGCCGTGCACTGGTCGTGGCCAAGCATGCACCTGCCCCGTCGTATGAAAACTTAGGCTAGAAAGGCACTGACATGGTTTGGATCGCTATTGCAGCGGCACTATGCAGTGCCTTTTGTCTTGCCTTTGGCGCGCACTTCCAATCGCAGGCAGTACGCAGTGCAGTCGGCGGACTGGACCTGACACTTAAAAATGTCGGGAAGCTGGCCAGCAATAAACGCTGGATGAGCGGTCTGGGGCTTATGGCCCTTGGCATGGCCTTGAACGTTTTCGCCCTGGCTAGCGCACCGCTGACGGTGGTGCAGCCAATCGGTGCCATTGCGTTGGTGATCACCGCGATGGTCAATGCCAAGGAAACGGACCTCTCGATGAATCGCCCCACCGTTTTGGCGATCATCAGCTGCATGGTGGGTTCGGTTGGGTTTGTGCTTTTGGCCGTCACGGCCACTAGCAGCAACCAGGAGGTTACTGATTCCGAAGCCCACCTGATTGAAATGATCTTGGCGGTAGTCGTCGCCTTCGTGGGATTGGCCACCATCTTCTTCCACAAGAAGCTTGGTGCGTTCTTCTTCATCCTCGGTGCTGGCGTCCTTTTCGGATTCGTCGCCGTACTAGTTCGAACGATTGCAATCGCTGTATTGAATATCGGCGACAGCAGCTTTATCCAGCTGCCTTGGCTGGCTGGACTAGCAGTTGTTGTAGCCGGCCTGCTCGGCTCGTATTTTGTGCAAAAGGCCTACTCAAAGGGTCCTCCCGACCTTGTTATCGCAGGGTTGACGGTGATCGATCCGATAATTGGCATTGCCATTGGAATCGGCATCCTCGGAGAGCTGCGTCCCGACGTTCCGGTACTGGTCACCGTGCTGATGCTGGTGGCTGCTGGTTTGGCTATCGTCGGCGTGACCGCACTGTCCAGGCATCACCCTGACGTTATCGAACGTCGGAACCAGACTGACTCTGAGAAATCCATGCCTGATTCCAAATAGACTGAAGCTGCAGATTTTTTATCACAACTACAACGCGTGTGAACGCCGAAGGATGCTCGTGGCCAAGGAAAAACCGCTGACCATCGTCATTGCTGCTGACACTTATCCGCCAGACGTCAACGGTGCAGCGATGTTTTGCTACCGGTTGGCTACTGCGATGCACGCACGTGGCCACCGCGTGCATGTGCTGGCAGCCCGTGGAGATAAGGGCAAGACCTACACCGAGATCCGTGATGAAGCAATTGTGCATCGCCTGGAATCGCACTCGGTACCTACCCACGAATACTTCCGCATCGTGTTCCCATGGGAAGTCAATAAGCAGATCAACAAGCTGCTCTCGGATATCAAACCTGATGTAGTCCACGCCCAGAGCCACTATATGATTGGCCAGCGCACTATCGGGTGGGCTCGCAAGAACAAGGTTCGTTCCATCGCCACGAACCACTTCATGCCGGAAAACCTTGACCCATTCCTGCCTTTCCCGCAGTGGTTCAAGCGAATTGTCGCGCAGAATTCGTGGAGAGACATGGGGAAGATCTTTGGACGTGCAGACGCCGTCACGACGCCAACTCCACTGGCGGCAAAGGCAATGCGAGAGCGTGCCAAGCTGAACCAGGTGCTTCCGCTGTCTAACGGGATTGAGATCGGCAACTACGAGCTGGCGGAGGGGGAAGAAATCACTAAAAATGAGTTCCCTACGATCTTGTTTGCGGGCCGTCTTGCCGTAGAAAAGAACATCAACGAACTCATCGAGGCATTGCCTTTAATGAGCAAGGTCCCTGACGCCATCATTGAAATTGTCGGCGGGGGAGAGCAACGCGCTCACCTGGAGAAGATCGCTGACGAATTGCAGATGCGGGACCGTGTCCGTTTCCTAGGGCATGTAAGTGATGAGCAGCTGCGCCAGGCCTACCTGCGTTGCGATGTGTTCTGCCAACCAGGCACCGCCGAACTGCAGTCATTGGTAACCCTAGAAGCACTATCGGCTTCCAAGCCCGTCGTTCTGGCCAACGCGATGGCCCTGCCGCACCTGGTTGACGAAGGCGTCAATGGTTACATGTTCACGCCGGGAGACCGACAGGATCTGGCCAACAAGCTGGACCAGGTTCTGGCCCTGGATGAGCAGCGCCGCGCCAAGATGGGTGAAGCCGGGCACGAAAAGGTGAAGAACCACGCGCAGGAAAAGACGATGAATTCCTTCGAAGCCCTTTACCGAGGCCAAGAAGTTTCCACCCACTGATCGGTTCGTCATCATTGGGTGCGTCAAATCGGTGTTTCGGCTAGTGATGCCCTAGAATATTTCGAGTGTGGTTACACCGCTTTAGCGATGGGCCCATGTGGGGAGTTAGCTCAGTTGGTTAGAGCAGGGGACTCATAATCCCTTGGTCATGGGTTCAAGTCCCATACTCCCTACCAAATAAGATCGTCCAGTAGCTTATGCAAATAAGTTGCTGGACGATTTTTTGTTCCAGGTCCTGGAAACTGGAAGAAGTGAATTCCCGGACTGTCGCGCGGTGCCAAATTTCAACTCAAATGACAGGCCTAAAAGGCTTTAGCCGATGGATTTGGCGCGATCTCGCCAGGCGCAAGAACACGGAGAGAATCAGAGCTGCAAGAAAAGCAACGGTGATCAGTGCTCTTCATAGTGCACCCTGCCTGAAGTTTCTTGCGCTGGCGCCAGGCGAATTGAATTCTTGGGGGCCGATGACCCGGTATGCGGAACCCTGGGAGCTTTCAAGGTCATTCGTGCAGTGGCAGGAGAATTGATGGACGCATGTCGCGGATCAACAACACCGGGTCAATATATTCGCCATTGAGTCGCACGCCCCAGTGAATGCATCGGCCCGAGCAATGCGCCCCGGTTGCTACCTGGCCCACCTTTGCACCAGCTTCGACCCAATCGCCCACCGAAACTCCGGCGATTACCGGTTCGATGCTGGTCTTGAATCCGGAACCGTGATCGATGACCAGCACAGGTCGATCCACGATCACTGAAGCGAAGGCGACTTGACCGCGCTGCGGCGCGAAGACCGTATCTCCGGAGCTGGCAGCCAAGTCCACACCACGATGCCCGGGAAGCCAATTTTTCTCCGGCTTATCGAAGGGCTCCAGAATTGCCGGTTCGCCAGCTAGCGGCCAGCGCCAGCCATTGCCGGTGGTGAGTGCCGCTTGTAGTTGAACTTGTTGTGGCTCCGCAGTCGCGGGCGCGGCCGGAGGAAAACTGAAGGCCAGCAGCAAAACCTGCAACCCTGCGACTAGATACTTGGTATTCATCCTTTCATGCTGAGCCCAGTCGCCGGATCCCGAGCAGTCCGAAGAGCGAACTGTGGGCAAGGCAATGGGCTGCAGATCACCGATATCGCCGTGTAAGGCGTTGAATTCTCTGTAGTACACTTGAAACAGCAGTGTCCTGTCACAGGTGTGTCCAAAATTGGGTGCATCAGGCAGGGGATTGACTTCGCGTATGAGTATTCACAGCTAAATCGGCTGTGGCCTGAGGTTCCAGTGGTCCGAGAGAATCGGTGGACCGAAGACGAGATGCCAAGCATCTATCGGTATTCATACTAGGGCGGATATCCACAATGGCTATCTGCATCAACCCGAACAACCAAGAGCAGTTACCGCGGGCGCATGCGCGCCCGGTCCGCCACTGCTGAAAGGAGTTGCGACATGCCAGTCGTAACCATGCGAGAGCTGCTTGACAGCGGCGTCCACTTCGGCCACCAGACCCGTCGCTGGAACCCAAAGATGAAGCGCTTCATTTTCACCGAGCGCAACGGCATCTACATCATCGACCTGCAGCAGTCGCTGTCGTTCATCGACCGCGCTTACGAGTTCGTGAAGCAGACCGTTGCCCACGGCGGCACCGTACTGTTCGTTGGTACCAAGAAGCAGGCTCAGGAATCCATTGCTGAGCAGGCTAACCGCGTAGGCCAGCCATACGTTAACCAGCGCTGGCTCGGCGGTATGCTGACCAACTTCCAGACCGTCTCCAAGCGCGTTCAGCGCATGAAGGAACTGGAAGAGATCAACTTCGAGGACGTTGCTGGCTCCGGTCACACCAAGAAGGAACTGCTGCTGCTGAAGCGCGAGCTGACCAAGCTGCAGAACAACCTCGGTGGTATCCGTAACCTGACCCGCACCCCATCCGCTATCTGGATCGTTGACACCAAGAAGGAACACTTGGCTATCGACGAAGCTCAGAAGCTGGGCATCCCAGTTGTGGCCATCCTGGACACCAACTGCGATCCAGACGAAGTTACCTACCCAATCCCAGGCAACGACGACGCAATCCGCTCCGTCAACCTGCTGACCCGTGTTGTTGCTGACGCTGTGGCCGAAGGCCTCATCGCCAAGAACAACAAGGCTGCCGGCAAGACCGAGGGTGCTGCTGAGCCAATGGCTGAGTGGGAGCGCGAGCTGCTTGAGGGCGAGAAGGCCAAGGCCGAAGCTCCAGCTGCTGACGCTGCAACTGAAGCTCCAGCAGCAGACGCTGCAACTGAAGCACCAGCTGCAGACGATGCAACTGAGGCACCAGAAGCCAAGTAGTCACCTCAGTGACTCCAGAAGTTTGCCTGGACGCACTAGCGTGTAGCTCGAGGTGAACTTCACCAAGTCTTGTGGGACGGGCCGGAAATCCGACCCGTCCCATAAGCAAAATAAACTTGAAACTCCTAGCTGAATGGGATTGCACGTGGCAAACTACACCGCTGCTGATATCAAGGCACTGCGCGAGCGCACTGGCGCCGGCATGATGGACGTTAAGAAGGCACTGGACGAGGCTAACGGCGACGCCGAGAAGGCCATCGAGATCATCCGCGTCAAGGGCCTGAAGGGCGCTACCAAGCGCGAAGGCCGTTCGACCGCTGAAGGCCTGGTTGCTGCCAAGGTTGAAGGCAACGTCGGCGTCATGATCGAGATCAACTGCGAGACCGACTTCGTTGCCAAGAACGAGAAGTTCATCGCACTGGCCAACAAGGTCCTGGATGCCGCTGTGGCTTCCGGCGCTGCAGATGCAGAAGCACTGCTGGCTTACGAGCTGGACGGCAAGACCGTTAGCGACACCGTCATCGAAGAGGGCGCAATCCTCGGCGAGAAGGTTGTCGTACGCCGTGTTGCACGCATCGAGGGTGCCAAGGTTGCTTCGTACCTGCACAAGACCAGCAAGGACCTGCCAGCCCAGGTTGGCGTTCTGATGGCTGTTGACGCTGACAGCGAAGCTGCCGCAACCGTCGCACACGACGTTGCTGTTCACACCGCTGCAATGGCTCCTACCTTCCTGTCCCGCGAAGAGGTTCCAGCTGACAAGGTTGCCGACGAGCGCCGCATCGCTGACGAAACCGCTCGCGCTGAAGGCAAGCCAGAAGCTGCCCTCACCAAGATCGTGGAAGGCCGCCTGACCGGTTTCTTCAAGGAAATCGTTCTGGTTGACCAGGCTTTCGCCAAGGACGCAAAGAAGACCGTAGGCAAGGTCTTCGAAGAAGCTGGCACCAAGCCAGTTGCCTTCGCACGCTTCCGCGTTGGTGCCTAAGCTTTTACAGCTCTAAGCATTAGCCGTACGCATTAAGCGAACCGCGTTCAGGGCAACCTGAGTGCACAAGATCAAAGGGAGGTGAGCACCGAGAGAAAACTCGGTGGCTCGCCTCCCTTTTCTTGAGCCCGGATCTCACGATAACTTGGGATCTGGGAAGTAGTACCCCCAGCTTGATTCCGACCTCCAGGAGTAAGACACCTCATGCCAAGCACCCCAGAAACCAAACGACGCCGCGTACTGCTCAAGCTCTCCGGTGAAGTATTCGGCGGCGGCAAGATCGGCGTTGACCCAGATACTGTTCGCGGCATCGCCAAGCAGATCGCTGAAACCGTTGGCGAAGTAGAGGTCGCAATCGTGGTCGGCGGCGGCAATTTCTTCCGCGGAGCAGAACTCTCGGCATCCGGCATGGACCGCTCGCGCGCAGACTACATGGGCATGCTTGGCACTGTCATGAACTGCCTGGCACTGCAGGACTTCCTGGAACAGTGCGGCGTTGAAACCCGCGTCCAGTCGGCCATCGCCATGGCCCAGGTCGCAGAAAACTACATCCCACGCCGTGCCATCCGCCACATGGAAAAGGACCGCGTAGTCATCTTCGGCGCAGGCGCAGGCCTGCCCTACTTCTCCACCGACACCGTGGCCGCGCAGCGTGCCCTGGAAGTCGCTGCTGACGAAGTCCTGATGGCAAAGTCGGGGGTAGATGGCGTGTACACCGCGGATCCAAAGAAGGACCCGACCGCCAAGAAGCTGGAAACCCTGACCTACAGCGACGCGCTGGTCAACGACATCCGCGTGATGGACCAGACCGCCATGACCATGTGCCAGGACAACAAGCTGAACATGCTGGTCTTCGGCATGGAAGGCGAAGGAAACGTGGCCGCGGCAATTCGCGGCGAGCGGATCGGAACCACCGTCACCGTCTAATCGGTGATCGTGGCTTAGGATTGAACTAGATTTAATTTCCCGTAGCGGAAACACAGATGAAGTACTTGAGGAGTACCGGTGATTGACGAAACGCTGGCGGAAACCGCCGAAAAGATGGAACGCACCATTGAGGCCGCCAAGGAGGACTTCGCGACGATCCGTACCGGTCGCGCCCACCCAGGCATGTACTCGAAGGTCATGGTGGACTACTACGGTTCCCCAACCCCACTGCAGCAGTTGGCTTCCTTCGCAGTGCCAGAAGCACGCACCATCACCATCACCCCATTCGATGTAACCGCAATGCGCGAAATCGAAAAGGCTCTGGGCGATCCAGAAGTCGGGGCAAACCCGTCTTCGGACGGCAAGATGATCCGCGTTGTCCTTCCAGTACTGACCGAAGAACGCCGCAAGGAATACGTCAAGCTGGCCAAGGCCAAGGGTGAGGATGCTCGCGTTGCGCTGCGCAATCACCGCCGCAAGGCCAAGGATTCCATCGACAAGTTCGTCAAGGATGGCGAAATTGGCGAGGACGAGGGCACTCGTGCAGAAAAGGACCTCGACGCGCTGACCAAGAAGCACGTTGACGCAGTTGACGAGATCTTGAAGAAAAAAGAAGCAGAGCTGCTGGAAGTCTAATGCCAGGCTCGACAGACAACACTGAGGGCAACGCTTCGGCGGTGCCCTCAGTGGCATCCGGAGAATCCCAGCCCCTGACCCGGCGTGAAGCTCGTGCCCAGCGCGAAGCTGCCGCCAAGGGGAAAAAACGCGGTTTCATGAAGAACCGCGGGACCAAGGAAACTTCAGAACCTGCCACTGGAATCCAAGAACCGGTCAAGAGCGAACCAGCTAGCCCCGTAGCTGCTCCAACGGCAAAGCCAACTCCGGCACCAGCCGTGGAGCAAGCTGCCGGCACAGATGGTGCTTTGCCGACTCCTCAGCCAGAAGCGGACGCCATCCCGGCAACCGACGCTTACCCCAGCAAGGATGCAACTGCCAAGGCTGATACCGAGCAAGCCAAAGAGCGTGCCAAGGCAGCCTTCAAGGCTGATGCGTCCAAGCCAGTGACTGCTTCGGAGCCGGTAGCTGCCAACCAGCCCGAACCAGCCAAGGACCCGTCGCCAGCTGCTGCCAAGGAACCGGCTCAGCCCGCAAAATTGGCTGCGCCCGGTACGGCCAAGAATGGCCAAGCCCCAGCTGCCCAGGGCGGCATGCCAGCGAAGGGCGAAGCAGCCACGCCGGAAGACAAATCCGCGGCGCAGAAGCCGGCGACTGCCGAAGGCAAGATGCCAGCTCCGCCGGTTTCCGACTCCACGGACCTGGCCGAGACCGGCCAGCCCGACGCGGCAGAAGCAGACATCCCTGCCGAGCTGTTGGTAGGAACCCCGGAGCCGAAGAAATCGCGCGCAGGACGTAACTTGCCAGCGGCAATCGGAGTCGGGTTGCTGATGCTCGGCGTTGTGCTCGTTGGCCTGCTGTGGTCGCAGCCGTTGCTGGTATTCGCGCTGATAGCGCTCAGCGGCATCGGTTGCTGGGAAGTGGCGAGAGCTACTACCCACGCCAAAACCGCGGTGCCTCAATTGCCGTTGTACCTGTCCTCGGTCTTGCTGCCGGTCAGTGCCATTTGGGGTGGGGTAGAAGCCCTCGGATTCAGCTATATTGCCTGCATCCTAATCGCTTTGCTCTTCCGGCTTATGGAAGGACTCAAGGGTGCAGTGGCCTCGGTGATGAGCAGTGTGTTCATCATCAGCTGGGTGCCGCTGCTGCTTTCCTTTGCCCTGCTGATTCTCGATTCTGAGAATGGCCAGTGGCTCATTGCCACGCTTTTGCTGCTCGCGGTCGCCAACGACACCTTCGGCTATATCGTGGGTGTGCTGATTGGCAAGCATCCGATGGCGCCAAAGATCTCCCCGAAGAAGTCCTGGGAGGGCTTCGCCGGATCAATGGTTGGTTCCATGGCTATTGGTGCTTGCGCAATGCACTTCTGGCTGGAGATGCCATGGTGGACGGGCGTCATCTTGGCGTTCTTCACCACCATTGCAGCGACCACCGGTGACTTCGCGGAATCCATGGTCAAGCGTGAACTGGGCATCAAGGACATGAGCAACCTGCTTCCGGGCCATGGTGGAATTATGGATCGATTGGACTCGATTTTGTTTGTCATTCCGCTGGGCTACGTGATTTCGCATGTGTTGGCCTGGAGCGTCGCAGTCTTCTGACCGTGCCCCGGCCAACACATCAGCGGGTGTGATCCTTTACCGGAATACACTCGCTGGTGTGGCCATTAAGCCAACTTTTGGCCCAAGCCAATAGAATATGAGGGGTATCGCCTAACCGCGGTCCCCAACTGATATCTCTCTAGAGAAAAAGGAACTGTCGTGTCGCAGCAGCAAGATGCTCCGTTTTCCCGCGTACCGGACTCGGAATTCGGCTACAACGCAAAGCAAGTTGATGCGTTCCTGAGCCGTGCCCGAGCCACCTTCAATGGTGGAGGAAACGACGACAGTGTGGTCACCAGCCACCTGATCCGCCGCACCACTTTTGCTCCGCAGAAGGGCGGGTACCAGGCCCGCGAAGTCGATGGCGCGCTGGACCGCTTGGAAGATGTCTTTGCCAAGCGCGAGCGCGACGACTTGATTGCTCATCAGGGCGAGGAGGTCTGGCTGCAGCAGGTAGGCCGCCTGGCCGCGATCCTGCGTGGCCGCCTGCACCGTGCCAAGGGCGAGCGTTTCCGTCGCCCGTCGCGTTCCAACGCGTCGAGCTACAACATTGAAGACGTCGATCGCCTTTGCGATCAGCTCATCGACTATTTCGAGAACGACGTGCCCATGGCCGTTGATACCGTACGCCGCGTGGAATTCCGTTCTTCGCAGGGGACCGATGGCTATGAAGAGTCGCAGGTCGATGCATTCCTTGACCGCGTCGTCGAGCTGATGGCTTCGATCGACTAGCAGCTGCCGCTGGCAAATGCTTTGCCGCGGAGGGCGGTGGGAGATTCTTCCCGCTGCCCTCCGCGGCTTTTTGTCTTTCTGGAGAAGGACTAGCCGGTAAGGTCAGGGCCCTGCTTGCTCATAGTGGGCCAGCCAGTTTCGCAGCATTTCTTCTAGCACAGGACGGTCAGCGGGGGAGAGCTGGGCCACGAGGCGCTTTTCATTGCGCATGTGGGCGGTAAACGCTTCGTCGATTTTCTCCTTGCCGCTAGCAGTCAGGGAGATACGGCGCCCACGCCGGTCTTCACCGCACTGCGCGCGGGTGACCCAGCCGTTGTTGACCAGCTTGTCGAGCCGCTTGGTCATGGCTCCGGTGGTCACCATAGTCTGCAGCGCGAGATCACCTGGGGCGAGCGAGAACGGTTCTCCTGCCCGTCGCAAGGTTGCCAGCACATCGAATTCGGCTTCGGTCAGCCCGTGCTCTGCATAAATTGTGCACAGCTCCTCGGTCAGGTAATTTGCCAACCGATGCAGACGGCCGATGATTCCTTGGGGAGCTGGGTCCAGGTCCGGACGTTGTTCTGCCCACTGCTGTTGAATGCGCGCTACATGGTCTTTCTGCTCCATGCCTTTATTATATCTTCCAAGGAAGCTAAAGTATCTTCCATGGAAGATAGTTTAAGTTCAGCCGGGCTCCGGCTTCGAACGCTGGGGTGGGTCGCACTGACCGCGATAGCCCCGATCGCTTGGGGGTCCAACTACTACGTCACCAAGGAATTCCTCCCCGATGGCTCCGCCCTCTGGGGTGCAGTGATCCGGGCCTTGCCGGCGGGCCTGGTCTTGCTGGGGATATCCAGAACACTGCCGCACGGCAGCTGGTGGTGGAAATCCGCGGTTCTGGGCGTCCTGAATATCGGAGCCTTCTTTGCGTTGATCTACGTGGTGGCGCAACTGCTGCCATCGGGTGTCGCTGCTACGACCATGGCTGTTTCAGCCGGTGTGCTCATGCTGTTCGCATGGCTATTGCTCGGTGAGCGTCCTGCGCGTTGGCCTCTGGTTGGGGCCCTCTTGGGATTCATGGGCGTGGCCATCATGGTATTCGATGCACAGGGCGGAATCGATATCTTGGGGATCGTTTTGTCGCTGGTGGCGATGGTCTTGTCCAGTGCCGGATTCATCCTGACCAAACGATGGTCTGACGGGCTGCCAATTATTTGCGTCACCGCCTGGCAGCTGGTCGCCGGAGGGGCAGTACTGGTCCCCTGCGCGCTGCTCGTGCATGGGGCACCACCGGAGCTTGGCCTGGAGGCGGTGGCGGGCTTCGGGTATGTCAGCCTCATTGCCACCGCGGCTGCCTATCTCGCCTGGTTCACCGGGTTGCGTCATCTTCCCGCGTCGTCAGTTGGCCTCATCGGACTGCTCAATCCAGTGACCGGGGTCCTGCTCGGAACGTTATTGGCAGCGGAAAGCCTTGGACTCCAAAGCCTCATCGGAATGAGCTTGGTTCTCGGTGGAGTCCTGCTGGGGCTCGCCAAGGGCTCCCGGCGCAGATCGGCTTCGTCTCTCGAAGCAGCTGGCCGCGACGCGCCTACCGGAGAATCCGTGAAGACCTGCTAGAACTTCGCTCGCCAGTCCGGGACATGGAGCAATGCCATGACGCGTTCAACGTTGGCTGGCACGCTGCGCTTGGTGCTCCGCGATACGAAGATCATCACCATGAAGGCCAAGGGAACGCTCCACGCCGCGGGCTGGCGCAAGAGGTGGATCCAGATCTCATCTTCTTGGGGCAAGAAGGTGCCGATCATCAGGGCGAGCCCGCATGAGATGCCACCAGCCAGCAGGCCGGCAACAGCACCTCGTGCGGTCAGTGAACGCCACCAGATGCCCAAGAGCAGCAGCGGGCAGATAGTCGATGCAGTGAAGGCGAAGACGTTGCCAATCGCGCCCGCTAAGGCCAGGGAATTGGTCACCACCGCAATCAACACCGGCAGGGCGGTGGCCAGCACGGTAGAGATCCTGAAGCCCCGCACGGTTCCCGAGAAGAATTCCTGGGATAGGGCTCCAGCTAAGGACACCACCAAACCGGAGGTGGTGGAGAGGAATGCTGCGAATGCGCCACCGACCACGATTGCGGTCAAGGCGTCGCCCAGGAATCCGTCGAAGAGGCGTCCGGGCAAGAGCAGGATGGTGGCATCGGTTTCGTTGGTGGCACCGAGCTCGGGGGTGTACAGCAAGCCCAGGACGCCCAAGGTCGTCGGCAGGAGGTAGAACGCAGAGAGCAGGCACAGCACAATCACCGTGGTGGTACGCGCTGCCTGGCCGGTGGGGTTCGTGTAGAAGCGCACCAGTACATGCGGCAGCCCCAGGGTGCCAAAGAGCAATGCCAAGATGATGGAAACCGTCTCGTAGAGGTTCATCGTATTCACGGTCTCCAGCTGCGCGTACAGGGCCTGGGCATGCCCGGATGCCGAATGCTCGGGGATGGCACGCCCCAGCAAGAAGATCGTGGGGATAACCAACGCTGCCAGCTTGAACCAGTACTGGAAGGCCTGGACAAAGGTCACCGAGCGCATCCCACCAGAAAGCACCGTCACGCAGACAACTGCGGCAACAATGACCGGACCGACCCAACTAGGGAATCCGGTAGCAATGGACAGCGTCAAGGCGGCGCCATGCATCTGCGGAACGATATACAGCCAACAGATCACCACCACCAGGTAGGTGGTGATTTTTCGCAGCATCGGGGAGCTTTCAAAGCGGATCTGCGCAAAATCGGGAATCGTGTATGCCCGGGAGCGGCGCAGGGGAGCGGCAACGAACAGGAGCAGCATCAGGTAGCCTGCGGTGTAGCCGATGGGGAACCACAAACCTGATTGTCCCGAGAGCACAATCAGCCCGGCAACGCCCAAGAAGGAAGCAGCCGACAGGTATTCGCCGCCAATCGCAGAGGCATTCCACCACGGGCGTACGGTGCGCGAAGCGACGTAGAAGTCGGAAGTGGTCCGGGACAGGCGCAAGCCGTGGAAGGCAATCAGCATCGTCGTCAGGCAAACGATCACCAGGGATGAAACAGAAAGCAAGCTAGCCACGGCTGATGCTCCGATACCGTTCTTCATTGCGTTCCGCAGCCCTGTTGTAGAGCATTCCAGCCACGATGATCAGCGGATACATGCCTATGCCCAAAACCCACCACGGCAAGGGCAGGCCGAGTAAATGGATGTCCTCGAAGACCGGCCAAAAGACGAGTAGCGCACTGATGCCCACCAGCAGCGCCAGCAGGCCCGCAGCCACGGCACAGGCCAGGCGCAGCTGGGAACGGATCAGCTGGCGAACATAGAATTCTTCTGCTGTGTGCTCGGGGCGGTGAGGAGAGACAGTCAAGGATGCATCTTGCGGAGCCTGGACACGCACTCGTTTCGGACGCTGCTCAGCGAATCGTCCGGGCATGAGGGACTCTTGCCGGCTGTTGTCTTGAGGAAATTGCTCCACGGAAGGCCAGCAGCTTCCTACAGCGGGCGGACGCGGTTGGCAGCCAGGCGCTCACGCAGGTATGGCAACGCCCGACGAGAAATTGGAAGTTCGGTGCTGTTGACCACCACAGCGGCCTTGCCGGTCTGCAAGCGAACGGTCTCGATCTTATCCATGCAAACCAGGTAAGAGCGGTGGATCCGAACGAAACCGGACTCGCCCCACTGCTGTTCCAAATCGTTGAGCGGAACCCGGATGAGATAGCTCGAATCCTTGGTGTGCAGCCGGGCATAGTCTCCCTGGGCCTGCACGTAGGCGATATCTGCCCGAGGGATCAACTTGGTGATACCACCCTGGTCCACCGTGATCATTTCCGGCTTGGCAGGGGTCTCCTCGACCAATTCGCAGATGCGGCGCACGGATTCCGCCAGCCGCTGTGGGCGAATGGGCTTGAGCACGTAGTCGATGGCGGCCAATTCGAAGGCCTGCAGCGCTTGATCTTCATCGGCGGTGACAAAAACAATCAATGGGGGATTGGTGAAGCGGGAGATGACGCGGGCGATGTCCAAACCTGACAAAGCCGGCATGTGGATATCCAGGAAAAGCGCGTCGACTGTATTTTCCTCCAGCGCCTTCAGCGCCGCGGCACCAGAGGTGGCGCGGTGAATTTTCCCGATGCGGGAATCCTGGCTGAGCAGAAAAGCGATTTCTTCTACCGCTGGAAGTTCATCATCGGCGACCACCACGTTAATCATGCGAAAATTCTACCGTTTATTGGGCTTTTCTAAACATCCGAGGTGATCGTGTTGGGCGGACGGAACTTCGGGACGCGCAAAGTGATCAGCGTTCCGGCCCCCGGCGCGGTCTCCACTACCAGTCCATTGGAATTGCCGTAGAGCTGGCGCATGCGCAGGTCGACGTTGCGCAGGCCCACGTGCATATTCGGGGTATCGCCAGCTAGCACACTGGCCAGCTGCTCGGGATCCATGCCCATGCCGTCATCTTCCACGCTGATTACTGCGTGCATCCCGTCTTCGGTGGCCGTGATGGAGATGACCCCGCCATCTGGCCGGGCCTCGAGCCCATGGCGTACCGCATTTTCAACCAGCGGCTGCAAGGCAAGGAAGGGAATCTGCGTGGGAAGCACCTCGGGAGCGATCTGCAAGGAGACCTTGATGCGCTCACCGAAGCGGGCCTTTTCCAGCAACAGGTAGCGGTCAATGGCTTCCAGCTCTTCGGCCAGGGTGGTGAATTCACCGCGGCGGCGGAATGAGTACCGGGTGAAGTCGGCGAACTCAATGACCAGCTCACGCGCCCGAGCGGGATCCGTATTGATGAACGAGGCGATCGCATTCAGCGAGTTGTAGATGAAGTGCGGGGAGATCTGAGCGCGCAAGGCACGCATCTGCGCTTCAAGCAGCATGGCCTTGGATTCATCCAGCTGTGCAGTGGAAACCTGCGCGGAAACAAAGACTGCTACCTCGGAGACTGCCCGCACGAAGCTGGCCCCGGCCCTGCGCGAGAGTGCGGTCACCGTGCCAACGCTTTGGTCGCCCACGGTGATCGGCGCGGATACGAAGTCCATGCCAGAAGAGCGCTCCACCTGGGTTTTGCCGGTTGCCAGCGCGCTTTTGGAAACCTTGGAGGCTTCTTCTTCGAGTTCTGCGGTGAAATCGGCCCCGGCATCGGTCGCCAGCACATGGGTGGTGTCGCTGATCAGCAATACCTGGCAGTTCAAGAGCCGGCGCAGCGCCTTAGCGCTTTTCGCCGCACCGTCCTCGGTCAGGCCGCGCTCCAAATGGGGAACCGCAACGGACATGTGGTGCAGCGTCTTGTAGGTGGCTTCCTCGACGTCGGTACCCATTTCCTTAGTGGAGCGGGAAATCCTGAAACCGAAGTAGCCGACAAGAGCGATTCCGATCATCACGATGGCGACGATCAGGGTGACTTGCAGCGCTGGAGACATGTATCCCATCTTAGGGCCCTGAAAAATCCGCCTACCGTTCAGCGTGCCATGTTGCGCCGTTGGGCGCAGAAAGCAGTCCGTTGAGCCACGAGCGGTTCAGGCCCCCTAGTCGCCAAGGAGTTTATCGCCAATAGTGAACTTAGTCACAAAACCGATGTGCGCTCAGTCACATCAACAACTCGCTCAAGGAGGGCATCATGAGTGCCAACCCGGAACACGGCGTCGCTGCTGACGTTGATTTCGTCAAGGAGAGCCAATCCGAGGAATTCCAGGAACTGCGCAAGACCCACCGCAGCTTCGTTTTCCCGATGGCAATCTTCTTCCTCGTCTGGTATTTCGCCTACGTGCTGCTAGCCGATTACTTCCACGACTTCATGTCCATCAAGGTTCTCGGCAATATCAACATGGGTATTGTTCTCGGGTTGCTGCAGTTCGTGTCAACCTTCGCGATCACCGCGGCCTACGTCAGTTTTTCAAATAAGAAGCTCGACCCCAAGGCGACCAAGATCCGTGAACGCCTAGAGCGCGAGGGAGTGAACTAGATGAACCAGCTCAGTATCCTGGCCCAGGCCGCGGGCGAGTCGACCCAAGTCGGCAACCCCCTGGTCAATATCGCCATCTTCGTGGCCTTCGTGGGCGTCACCATGGTGATCGTGCTCCGCGCATCCAAGAACAACAAGACCGCCGCGGATTACTACGCGGGCGGCCGTTCCTTCACCGGAACGCAGAACGGTACCGCTATTGCCGGCGACTACCTCTCGGCCGCGTCCTTCCTGGGTATCGTTGGCGCCATCGCCATCCAGGGCTACGATGGCTTCCTCTACTCGATCGGCTTCCTGGTCGCCTGGCTGGTTGCCTTGCTGCTGGTCGCAGAGCTGCTGCGCAATACCGGCAAGTTCACCATGGCCGATGTGCTTTCCTTCCGCCTCAAGCAGCGCCCGGTGCGCATCGCTGCTGCAATCTCCACTCTCGCAGTGTGCGTCTTCTACCTGTTGGCACAGATGGCCGGCGCCGGTGCGCTGGTTTCCCTGCTGCTGGGTATCGACGAGAAGCTGGGCCAGTCGCTGGTGATCGTAATCGTCGGCGCGTTGATGATCCTCTACGTACTGGTTGGCGGCATGAAGGGCACCACCTGGGTGCAGATCATCAAGGCCTGCCTGCTGATCGCCGGCGCGCTGATCATGACCGTGTGGACGCTGGCGTTGTTCGGCTTCAACTTCTCCGAGCTGCTGGGCAAGGCAGCTGAAGTGGCTGGCAACCCGGAGATCCTGAACCCGGGCATGAAGTACGGTGCTTCGGATACCTCCAAGCTGGACTTCATCTCGCTGGCCCTGGCCTTGGTGCTTGGCACCGCAGGCCTGCCGCACGTGCTGATGCGCTTCTACACCGTTCCTACCGCCAAGGAAGCCCGCAAGTCCGTAGTCTGGGCTATCTGGCTGATCGGCGCTTTCTACCTGTTCACCCTGGTGCTGGGCTTCGGCGCCGGTGCCCTGATTGGACCGGACCGGATCAAGGCCGCTCCAGGCGGCGTGAACTCTGCGGCACCGCTGCTGGCCTACGAACTGGGCGGCACTGTCCTGCTGGGCCTGATCTCGGCCGTGGCCTTCGCGACCATCCTTGCTGTGGTGGCTGGCTTGACCATCACCGCGGCGGCATCCTTCGCGCATGATGTGTACTCATCGGTGATTGCCAAGGGCAAGTCCACTCCCGAGAAGGAAATGAAGGTGGCTCGCCGTACCGTATTGGTTATCGGTGTATTCGCTATCGCCGGCGGCATCGGTGCCCAGGGGCAGAACGTGGCCTTCCTGGTGGCATTGGCCTTCGCAGTTGCCGCTTCGGCTAACTTGCCAACCATCTTGTACTCGTTGTTCTGGAAGGGCTTCAAGACCCGCGGCGCAGTTTGGTCCATGTATGGCGGCCTGGGTTCGGCCCTGCTGCTGATCATCTTCTCGCCGGTGTTCTCGGGCTCGGAAACTGCAATGATTCCAAGCATCGATATGGTGATCTTCCCGCTGGCCAACCCGGGTATCGTCTCTATTCCACTGGCCTTCTTCCTGGGTTGGTTGGGCTCGGTTACCGATAAGGGAGTCGAGGACATTACCAAGCAGGCGGAAATGGAAGTTCGTTCGCTGACCGGCGTCGGTGCCGAGAAGGCAGTCGACCACTAAACGGAAGACCCAAGATAGCTAAATAGCAAAGTTCCGGGAACCAGCCTGCAGGTTGGTTCCCGGAACTTTTTTGCTGCCCAGGGCGCTACGCGTTATTGGCTAATGAATGCTGGAGCAAGGCGGTGGTGCGATAGGGGACGAGCTCGGCCATGGACAGTGCCGAGTCCGCACGATTGACTCCATCTATATGCAGCAGCTGCCCGTGTACCCGGAACAGCTCCTCGGCGTCTTTGGCAGCTACGCGCACCAGGATGTCGGCAGAGCCGGTGAGTCCGTGCGCTTCAAGCACCTCGGGGATGGTTTCAAGTTTGGCGGCAATGTCCTCCAGGTAGCGTTGCTCAACATGCAACTCGACAAAGGACAGCAGTCCGTAGCCCAGCACTTCGGGTGGGATGCGGCGGTCGACGGAATCAAGAACTTCGTTCTCCAGGCGGGTCATCCGCGTCTGCACGGTATTGCGCCCGATGTTCAGCGCCGTGGCGATAGCTGAACCGGTGCGCTTGGCTGCGGTGGAGAGGGCAAGTAGGATGCGCCGGTCGGTAGTGTCCAAGAGTTGCATAATGTGCACGTTAGCACTGGTTGGGTCACGGAAACAGTGCGTTTTGCTCTAATTTTAAAAACACCATTGTGCATCCTGCTTTGCGTGAGTAGCATCACATTGAGCGGAGTTTGTGAGTAAAAACCCGCAACCGACTACGTGAGAGTAAGGATGCCGATCGTGTCCACACAGCACATTGACGTAGCCGCCGGATGCCTACCCACGCATCAGCTGCTGAACGTCGACGGGAAACGAATCCCGGACGAAGAACTTGACCACTATCTCAAGGACCTCAAAGAAGCGGACCTTGCAGATTTCCTTCGCGACATGGTTGTCCTGCGCCGCATGGACAATGAAGCCACCGCTTTGCAGCGCCAGGGCCAGCTAGGACTCTGGGCGCCCCTGCTCGGCCAGGAGGCCGCGCAAATTGGCTCGGTCCGCGCAACCGAAGCGGATGACTTCATTTTCCCTTCCTACCGCGAGCATGGTGTTGCTTGGGCCAGGGGAGTGAAAGCAGAGGATCTGCTCAGCGTTTGGCGCGGAGCCCAGGCCAGTGGCTGGGATCCGAATGAAGTCAATATTGCTTGCCAGCAGATTGTCATTGGCTCCCAGGCCCTGCACGCAGCCGGCTACGGCATGGGAATCAAATTCGATGGAGGCAAGCAAGTCTCCGTGGCCTACTTTGGCGATGGCGCCACCAGCCAGGGCGACGTGAGCGAAGCCATGGTTTTCGCCGCCAGCTACCAGGCGCCAGTGCTGTTCTTCTGCCAGAACAACCAATGGGCAATCTCCGAACCAGTCCACCTGCAAAGCCGCACCCAGATCGCCGACCGAGCCCACGGCTTCGGGCTGAAGACTTGGCGGGTGGACGGCAATGACATTCTTGCGGTCTACGCAGCCACCAAGGCCGCGCTGAACCACGCCCGCAACGGCCTGGGTCCAACCTTTATTGAAGCGGTCACCTATCGCATGGGGTCGCACACCACCGCTGATGATCCAACCCGCTACCGCAAGAGCGATCAGCTCGAAGAGTGGAAGGCCAAGGATCCTATCGACCGTCTGGTGAAGTACCTGCATGAGATGGGCGCCGATGTTCAGTCCTACGAGCAGCGTGCCCAGAACGCAGCCGATGATCTAGCCGCGAAGCTTCGCGCCGCGATCACCACCATGGAAGATCCCAAGGTGGAAGAGCTGTTCACCAATGTATATGCCGAGAAGCATGAACCAACCGAACGCGCAGCCAAAAACTACTTGGACTACTTGGCAGATTTTGAAGGTGGAGAGTAACTGTGGCAACCACCATGCTCAAGGCGCTGAATAAGTCGCTGCACGATGCCCTGGATGAGGACGAGAAAGTCATCCTGCTCGGTGAAGACATCGGCACCCTCGGTGGCGTCTTCCGGGTCACCGATGGCCTGAAGTCCAAATTCGGCGAACACCGCGTCGTCGATACCCCGCTGGCAGAATCCGGCATTGTCGGCAGCGCCATTGGCCTGGCTTATCGAGGCTATCGCCCGGTGGTGGAGATCCAGTTTGACGGCTTCACCTACCCGGCCTTTGACCAGCTGGTTTCCCAGCTGGCTAAATTGCATTACCGTTCCCGCGGACGGGTGAAGATGCCGGTAACCGTTCGAATTCCCTATGGCGGAGGAATTGGTTCACCGGAGCACCACTCCGAATCACCGGAAGCCTATTTCGCCCATACCGCCGGTCTGCGTGTCTTTGCGCCTTCGAGTGTCGAAGACGCCTATAGCATGTTGCGCCAGGCCATCGATTGCGATGATCCGGTGATCTTCTTTGAACCGAAGCGCCGCTACCACGAGAAGACCACTGCTGAACTTCTCGCGCCAACGCCGGATGGATCGCCCAAGGCCAAGATCGTTCGCCCCGGTGAAGATGTCACCGTGGTCGGCTATGGCCCGACCACCTACACCCTGGTGGATGCTGCCAAGGCCGCAGAAGATGAAGGCACCAGCCTGGAGGTCATCGACCTGCGCACTTTGGATCCCCTGGATATCGACACTGTGGCCGAGTCCGTCAAGCGCACCGGCAAGCTGGTTGTGGTTCATGAAGCCAGCCGCACCAGCGGTATCGGTGCAGAAATCTGTGCCGAAATCACCGAGCGCTGCTTCGACTATCTGGAGCACGCCCCATTGCGCGTCACCGGATTCGATATTCCGTATCCGCCATCGCGGCTCGAAAGCCACCACCTACCCGATTTGGATCGAGTGATGCACGCGGTCGACACCGTGATGCGCCACCACGAGGCAACCGAAGGAGCTGCCAAGTGATGACCGCCCACACATTCAAACTCCCGGACCTCGGCGAGGGGCTCACCGAGTCTGAGGTGCTGAATTGGAAAATCAAGGTTGGCGAGCATGTTGCGCTCAACCAGATCATTGCCGAGGTTGAAACCGCCAAGGCCGTGGTTGAACTGCCGTCTCCGTATGCCGGCTTCGTTCAGGCCCTGCATGCTACCGAAGGCGAAACCGTGCAGGTTGGCGGTCCGCTGGTCACTTTTGACCAGGAGCCAGGCAATTCTGGCGGGCAACCGCCAGCAGCAGATCCGGCAAATCAGGAGGAAAGCGCGTCCGTCGAGCGCACCCCCACGCTGGTGGGCTATGGTGCACCGGCAGATACCGGCAATCGTCCAACGCGCAAAGCTCGTGGCTCCCGTGGCGGGGGAGCAGCGCCATCGGCTGCACCAGCTGTATCCGTACCAGTGGCTGCGCCTGCCAGCCATGAACGCGAACAGCATGCGGTGGTTCGATGCACGCCGCCAGTACGCAAACTGGCCCGGGATCATGGTGTCGATATTTCGGCGCTCGCCGGCAGCGGCGAGGGGGGATTGGTGCTGCGACGGGATGTCCAGCAGGCCATCGAATCCGTCGGTGCCAGCACTCCGCCAGCCAGGGGAAGCGAGCCGATATCCTCGCAGGATACGGATCGCCATGTGAAGATCACCGCCGTCCGCAGGGCCACGGCCAAGGCCATGGTGCAGTCGGCGTTTACTGCCCCGCATGCCACCGAGTTCCTCACCATCGACGTCACCGAATCCATGGCGTTGGTGGAACGAATGCGTTCGCATCGCTTGCTGAAGGACCTGAAACTCAACATCACAACGCTGGCAGCGCTCGTGGTGACGAGATTGTTGAAGACTTATCCCGCGCTGAACTCGACGTGGGATGAAAAGGCTGACGAAATTATTGAATTTGGGTCAGTGAATCTGGGCATGGCTGTGGCAAGTGACCGCGGTTTGCTGGTTCCGGTGCTGAAAAATGCCCAAGCTAAGACGTTGCCAGTACTGGCAACTGAACTCAGCGAGATTATTCTCCAGGGCCGCGAAGGAACGTTGTCACCAGCCCAATTGACCGGTGGCACATTCTCCATTACCAATGTGGGGGTTTTCGGCGTAGATGCCGGCACCCCAATTCTTCCTCCGGGCCAGGCTGGAATCTTGGCATTAGGCCAAGTGAAACGCAGGCCTTGGGAATATCAAGACCAAGTTGCCCTTCGCCATACCATGACTTTGGCATTGTCCTTCGATCACAGAGTGGTTGACGGCAAGGAAGCAAGCGAGTTCCTCGCAGGTGTCGGCTCAGTATTAGAGGACCCCGGAATGATGAATATTTTTATTTGAACCAAAATAAAAACTGACCCGGCTGAAGTTATTTCAGCCGGATGAGTAACCAGATTTCAAGCATTGCTTTCATGACTATTCATTGGTTGTTTCGCAATGTTTGATGTAATCTCATTCACTACGTGCTATAGCTCACGCTTGCCTGCACGGCTCTGCGAAATGCAGAAGCAGCAACGATCTGTTGAGGAGAAATAGGATGCGATACTCGCACGCATCTAAGGCTGTCGTTTTATCTGCAGCCTTGGCGCTGACCCTGTCCGCTTGTGGCGGCGGTTCCAATGAAACCGCCGGTGGCGAAGGCGACGGCTCGTATGTCGTAACCGCAAACACCACCGAACCGCAGAATGGCCTTCTACCGGCTAACACCAACGAAGTTGGCGGCGGTCGCGTAATGGACCTGATTTTCACCGGTTTGGTCAGCTATGACGCAAAGGGCGCTCCGGTCAATGAACTCGCTGAGTCCATCGAAACCGAAGACTCCCAGAACTACACCATCAAGCTGAAGGCCGGTCAGACCTTCTCCGATGGTTCCCCAGTAACTGCTGCTTCATTCGTGGATGCCTGGAACTTCGGTGCCGCGGCCAAGAACGCACAGTTGAACTCATACTTCTTCGAATCCATCAAGGGCTTCGATGAGGTCAACAAGGAAGGCTCCGAAAAGGAAGAGATGGAAGGCCTGAAGGTAGTGGATGACACCACCTTCACCGTCGAGCTGTCCCAGCCTGAGTCCGACTTCCCGCTGCGCCTGGGCTACACCGCCTTCATGCCGTTGCCTGAAGCAGCTTTCGAAGATCCAAAGGCGTTTGGCGAAAAGCCAGTCGGCAACGGCCCGTACACGTTGACCGAGTGGAACCACGACGTCAACCTGAAGCTGGACGTCAACGAGAGCTATGAGGGACCTCGCAAGGCGGCCAACGGCGGCATCGACTTCAAGGTCTACCAGTCCACCGATTCGGCGTACAGCGATCTGCAGTCCAACAACTTGGACGTGCTGGATCAGATCCCGCCAAGCTCGCTGGCTTCCTACGAGACTGACCTGGGCGACCGCTCGATCAACTCGCCATACGCTGGCAACGCAACCATCACCATTCCGGGCTACCTGGACCATTTCAAGCAGGGTGAAGAGGGCAACCTCCGCCGCGCAGCGATCTCCCGCGCCATTGACCGCCAGTTGATTATCGACAAGGTATACAACGGAGGCAAGATCAAGGCTGACGACTTCACTGCACCAGTGCTTGAAGGCTACAACGCAGAGGTTCCAGGCAGCGAAGTTCTGGACTTCGACGCGGCTGAAGCCAAGAAACTCTGGGAGCAAGCTGACGGGATCAGCAAGTGGGAGTCCGGCGACGAATTCTCCGTCGGCTACAACGTTGATGGCGCCGGCAACAAGGAATACGTCGAAGCTGTCGTCAACCAGCTGAAGAGTAACCTGGGCATCAACGCCGTGGCCAAGCCATTCAGCTCCTTCAAGGAACTGCGCGAGAAGGTAACCAGCTACAAGATGACCGGTGCATTCCGTACCGGTTGGCAGGCCGACTACCCATCGCTGTACAACTTCCTGGGTCCACTATTCGGCACCGGCGCCGGTTCTAACGATGGCAAGTACGCCAGCGAGGAATTCGACTCGAAGCTGACCGAAGGCCTGTCCGCGACGGATCCTGTTGAAGGCGCAAAGATCTTCAATGAAGCACAGGAAATCCTGTTCAAGGATCTGCCGGCTATCCCGCTGTGGTACCAGGCAGTTCAGGGTGGTTGGAGCGAAAACGTGGATAACGTTGAGTTCGGCTGGAACGGCGTCCCGATGTACCAGCAAATCACTGGCAAGTAAGTTTCCTTCAGCATTCTGCCTAACCAGGCCGGATAAAGGCTGAAAACTCGTCAAGGGAGACCCGAGTAGCTCAGGGTCTCCCTTTGGCGTGTCTGTCCTGCCTCGCAAAAATAAACGTCGATTACTTATTCGACGGAAAGAGGATAAAAATGGCCTTGTGCCCTCATGTGTCTCGAGGTGAGATGCAAGCATGTTAAGTTTCACACTGAAGAGAATCGCGCAGCTGATCCCGGTCTTTATCGGTGCTACTCTGCTGGTGTACTTCTTGGTTTTCGCCACTCCCGGTGACCCAATCGCGGCACTCTCCGGCGGCAAGCCAATGAGTGATGCCACCAAAGCGGCCCTGACTGCGCAATACAACTTGGATAAGCCTTTCTGGGTCCAATATGGCCTGTACCTGAAAAATCTGGTGACCTTGGACCTGGGAAGCGCGTTCTCGGGCCAGGAAGTCAAGGAAATGCTCGCACGAGCATTCCCAGTCACTGCCCGCCTGGCGATATTGGCGTTGTTGATCGAATCCGTCTTCGGCATCATCTTCGGTGTCATCGCGGGCATGCGCAAGGGCAAGTTGTTCGATTCCACCGTCCTGATTGCATCGCTGCTGGTCATCGCAGTTCCAACCTTCGTTCTGGGCTTCTTGCTGCAGTACGTGGTCGGCGTCAAGCTCGAATGGGCAAAGCCAACCGTCTCCGGTTCGGCAACCTGGGGCGAACTGATACTGCCCGCACTGGTCCTCGGATTGGTATCGCTGGCTTATGTTTTGCGCCTGACGCGTACCTCCGTCATTGAGAACAAGACCGCTGACTACGTGCGCACCGCAACCGCGAAGGGCTTGAGCCGCAACCGCGTTGTCACCGTGCACATCTTGCGCAACTCGCTGATCCCCGTGGTGACCTACCTAGGCGCCGACTTGGGCGCACTCATGGGCGGCGCCATTGTTACCGAGGGTATTTTCAATGTCCCCGGTGTCGGCCACTTGCTCTACCAAGCGATCCAGAAGGGCGAAACCCCGACGGTGGTTGCAGTCGTAGGCGTCCTGGTGATCGTCTTCGTGCTCGCCAACTTGATCGTGGATATGCTGTACGCACTGCTTGACCCAAGGATCCGTTATGCCTGAGAACCAGAACTTTAATCCCGAAGACGGCCTTCCCATCCGCAACAACCGTGCCGGCAAGGTTTCCAAGTACAAGATCGAGCACTATGTTGCTCCGCTGGACGAAACCCCGCTGCAGGCGGTGGACTCGGTTAAGGAAACCGGCAAGCCATTGTCCATGTGGGCCGAAGCATGGCGTTCGCTGCGCAAGCAGCCGCTGTTCATCATCTCCACGCTTCTGATCATCGCAGTCGTGGTTGTAGCTGCCTTCCCGCAGCTGTTCACGTCCATTGACCCGAATGGCAACCAGGCATGCCTGCTGGAAAATTCCAATGAGCCAGGACGCCCTGGACATATCATGGGCTTCAACCTGCAGGGCTGCGATATTTATGCCCGTACGATCTACGGCACGCGTGCCTCGCTGCTCGTAGGCGTATTCACTACCCTCATCGTCGTGCTGCTCGGCGGCGCCATTGGCGCACTGGCAGGCTACTACGGTGGCTGGATCGACATCATCCTGGCTCGCCTGGGCGATATCTTCTTCGCCCTGCCGCTGATCCTGGGTGCCATCATCGTGATGCAGCTTCCTGCATTCCGAGAGAACCGAAGCGTCTGGACGGTAATCATCACCCTTGCGATCTTCGGATGGCCGCAGCTGGCGCGCATTACCCGCGGCGCAGTAATCGAAGCACGCAATGCTGACTTCGTGAAGGCCTCGCGCGCGTTGGGTCTGTCCAAATTCAGCGCGTTGGTAAAGCACGTTATCCCGAACTCTCTGGCACCGATCATTGTTGTTGCCACTGTGAACTTGGGCGTGTACATCGTGGCTGAAGCCACGCTGTCCTTCCTGGGCGTCGGGCTTCCGCCAGACGTCATGAGCTGGGGCAACGATATTTCCTCCGCACGTACCCAGTTGCGCAACAACCCGACCATGCTGATGTGGCCAGCACTGTTCCTTTCGGTGACGGTCTTGAGCTTCATCATGCTCGGCGATGCAGTGCGCGACGCACTGGATCCGAAGGCCCGGAAGGGAGCCTAAGCAATGACACAGAGTGCAACTCCCAAGCCACTGCTGGAAGTCAAGGATCTGGCGATCACCTTCTCCACTCCTGACGGTCCAGTGCACGCAGTGCGCGACGCCAACTTCACCGTGATGCCCGGCGAAACCGTGGCTATCGTGGGCGAGTCCGGTTCCGGCAAGTCAACCTCGGCACTGGCTGCCATCGGCCTGCTGGCCGGCAACGGCAAGGTTTCCTCCGGCCAGATTCTTTTTGACGGAGAAGACATCGCCCAAGCCAGCGAAAAGCGTTTCGTCGAGCTGCGCGGCAACCACATCGGCATGGTTCCGCAGGACCCGATGTCCAACCTGAACCCGGTCTGGAAGATTGGATTCCAGGTCAAGGAAACCCTGAAGGCCAACGGCTTGGCGGGGGATAACCCTAACAAGCGTGTAGCCCAGGTCTTGGCCGATGCTGGTCTGCCCGACCCGGAGACCCGCGCGAGGCAGTATCCGCACGAATTCTCCGGTGGCATGCGCCAGCGTGCGCTGATCGCCATTGGCCTGGCCTGCCGCCCGCGCCTGCTGATTGCCGACGAGCCAACCAGCGCGTTGGACGTCACCGTGCAGCAGCAGATCCTGGATCACCTGGACACCATGACCAGTGAACTGGGCACCGCCGTGCTGCTGATTACCCACGACCTGGGCCTGGCAGCAGAGCGTGCCGAGAAGGTCGTCGTGATGTACAAGGGGCGCGTCGTTGAATACGGCCCAGCGCTGGAGATTCTGCGCAACCCCAAGCACCCGTATACCCAGCGCTTGATCAACTCGGCTCCATCGTTGTCTGCGCAGCGTGGCGACAAGCACGACGCGATTGTTGATGAGGTAATTCCGGGCAAGGCCGAGCCATTGCTGAAGATCAGCAACCTGACGAAGGTCTTCGATATCCGCAAGGGGTTCGGCAAGAAGGAGAAGTTCACCGCGGTGGACAATGTTTCCTTCGAGATCCCCAAGGGCACCACCACAGCCGTGGTCGGCGAGTCCGGTTCCGGCAAGTCCACCATCGCCCAGATGGTGCTGAACCTGCTGGACAAGACCGAGGGCGAGATCATCTTTGACGGCGAACAGATCGGCAACTTGAGCGAGAAGCACTTGTTCAAGTACCGCCGACGTGTGCAGCCGATCTTCCAGGACCCATACGGTTCCTTGGATCCGATGTACTCGATTTTCCGAACCATTGAAGAGCCGCTGCGCATTCACGGTATTGGTAATGCGCAATCGCGGGAGAGGAAGGTCAAGGAACTGCTGGATCAGGTTTCCATGCCAGCATCCACCATGCACCGCTTCCCTAACGAACTCTCCGGTGGGCAGCGCCAGCGCATCGCAATCGCGCGTGCCCTGGCCCTGCAGCCAGAAATGATCGTGTGCGATGAGGCTGTTTCCGCGTTGGACGTGCTGGTCCAGGCCCAGGTGCTGGAACTGCTCGATGAGCTGCAGCGTGAAATGGGCTTGACCTACCTGTTCATCACCCACGACCTGGCTGTGGTCCGCCAGATCGCAGACAACGTCTGCGTGATGGAACACGGCAAGATCGTCGAGCAGGGAACAACGGATGAGATTTTCGATGCGCCAAAGAGTGCATATACCCGCAACCTGCTGGCTGCAATCCCCGGTGCTTCGCTGATCTAGCAGCTCCGGATTCTGCTAAATGGGCCGGTGAAACCGCAAGGTTTCACCGGCCCATTTAGCGCTTAACCTAAGCTCAAGCAACGTAATATTCAACGAATATTTCAGATTTAATCAATCTGAAACAAACGTTGCAAAAATGTTATAAATCACTCCGCGAGTCAATATGCGTGAAACGGTTACCCGATTGATTTTTCCCAATCTGAAAGAAATCCTTGAAATCTCGGGGATGTGAGGTGGGTCTCGTTAACTCGTGGGTAACAAGCGCGTTGCGAATGACTCTCAGGGGGCGTCACGCAGCAATATCTGAAGCGCTTCTTTCTATATCCAAGCCAGAAAATTCGGGTTAGTCTATTGCTCAATGGATTGATCATGTGATCTGATCCACATTGGATCCACCGATCCAGCACTCGTATCGTTCAAGAACTCAAGGAGGCGAAATGCGGTTTCAGCGCGTTTCGAAAGCAGTAGCTGTAGGCGCTGCACTGGCCCTGGCCCTTTCGGCTTGTGCACCAGGCGGCGGAGACACAGGCGCCGACGCATCGAAGGATGCTGGCGCAGGCGGCGGCAACGGTTCGGCAGAAGCAGCAAACAGCGGCAAAGCCGATCTGGGTGATATCAAGACTGCCGAAGACAACATCAACGTCACCGTAGGTGCCCCGGAATTCATCAGCTACAACGGCTTCACTCCGAACACCTATTCCACCTACAACTCGGCCATCGTGGACCGGATGTTTGCCGGATTCAGTTACTTCGGCACTGACGGCACCCTGTACCCCAATGAGGCCTTGGGCAGCTACGAGAAGGTAAGCGACGATCCGCTCACCATCAAGTACACCATCAACGAAGAAGCCAAGTGGTCCGATGGAACGCCGATCACCGTAGCCGACTCCGTACTGGCGTGGGGGGTGCAGAACCTGAACCTCAATGAAGGTTCCAAGGACAAGCCGCTGTTCAACTCGGTCTCGGTTGATCTCGGCGACACCGTTCCCGCCGGCCCGCAGGGCGACTGGGACGGCAAGGAATTCACTGTCGAATTCGCAGAGCCTGACCCGGACTGGGCCATCCAGTCCTGGATGCTCCACCCGGCACACGTCGTGGCCGAAGAAGCAGGCATGAGCACCGAAGAGCTCGTCAACGCCATTCTCGCTGGCGAATCCGACAAGCTGAAGAAGGCCGCCGATTTCTGGAACGAAGGCTGGATGACCGATCCGGGCAAGCTGCCAGATGAGAAGATCGCACCGGTGTCCGGCCCCTACAAGCTGGGCAGCTGGAAAGCCGGCGAATCCGTAACCCTGGTTGCCAACGAGAATTACTACGGTCCGGCACCTGCAACCAAGGAGCTGACCTTCCGCTTCCTCGAAGATGCAAGCATGGTGCAGGCGCTGCAGAATAAAGACGTTGACGTCATTAACCCGCAGCCGACCGTGGATACCCTCGCACAGCTGGAGAACCTTGGTGACGCTGTAGCTATCCAGAAAGGCGACACCCTGACCTGGGAGCACCTGGACTTCAACTTCGCCAAGGGCAACGCCATGACCAACCTGGAACTTCGCAAGGCCTTTGCCATGTGCGTTCCTCGCCAGCAGATTGTTGACAACCTGATCAAGCCGCTGAACCCCGAGGCTATCGTGATGAACGCACGCGAAGTCTTCCCGTTCCAGGATAACTACCAGGAAGTAGTCGACGCATCCTATGACGGACGCTATGACCAGGTGGATATCGAAGGCGCCAAGAAGATCCTCGAAGAGCAGGACGCTGTTGGCACCGAAGTGCGTATCGGCTACTCGGCACCAAATGAACGCCGTGCCAATGAGGTCTCGGCCATCAAGTCCTCCTGCGATGAAGCTGGTTTCAAGATCAAGGACGAGGGTTCCGCTGACTTCTTCTCGCCAAATGGCGCCCAGGATCGAGGCGACTACGAGGTAGCACTGTTCGCTTGGGCAGGTTCCGGCCAGATCAGTTCCGGCCAGAACATCTACGGCACCGGCAAGCCGCAGAACTTCGGGCAGTACTCGAACGCCGAAGTCGATGCCGCTTGGGCGACCTTGGCAGGTTCGCTGGACCCAGCAGTCCATGCCGAGCAGACCAAGAAGATCGAGAAGCTGTTGTGGGATGACTTGTTCGGCATCCCGGTATTCGCCCACCCAGGCTTGAGCGCCTCGGGTTCGGATATCCAAAATGTCCGTCACACCGCAACGCAGGACCAGATCGTCTGGAACGCCGAGCAGTGGGTACGTGCTGAGTAGTTGCCCCTAGGCAACGTACTTGCACAATGTGAGTGAGCACATGTGGGGCCCGATCAAAAATCGGGCCCCGCAGTGTGTTCTAAGGTCCCCAACCCCAGGGACCGGCTCACTTCCGTGAGATGAAAGTAGGACATTAGAACCGTGTGGAAATTTATCGCCAAGAGACTAGGCTCAGCGCTTGCCGTGCTGTTGGCCGCATCGCTGTTGCTCTACGTGCTGGTTATCAATTCAGGCGACCCGCTCAAGGACCTCCGTGAAAGCAACGCGGATAACCGCGAGTACTTGATGGCCCAGCGTGTGGAATACATGAACCTGGATGCACCCTGGTATGGACGCTATTGGGACTGGCTGACCGGTGCCAGCAAATGCCTAATTGGGCAATGCGATCTGGGACAGAATATCAACGGCGTAGAGGTCTCCGGCTTGCTGGCCAACGCTGCATCGTCCACCTTGCGATTGGTTGTGCTCGCTACGGTGATCGCAGCGGTTCTGGGTATCGCCATTGGCGTTTTGACTGCAATCCGCCAGTACTCTGGCCTGGATTACATCGTTACCTTCATGACTTTCCTCTTCTTCTCGCTTCCTGTCTTCTGGGCAGCTGTGCTGCTCAAGGAGTATCTGGCGATTAGCTACAATGACTGGCTAGCCGATCCGCAGATATCCCTGGGGTCGTCAATAGCCATAGGCATCGTTGTAGGCCTCGTCTTGCAGATGTTCCTCGGTGGCTCACTCAAGCGCCGTGGCATCACCTTCATAGCTGCCGCTGTTTTCGTCCCTCTGGTGCTGCAGTACAGCATTTGGCTGAATTTCTACCGCTACCCGCAAATGGGCCCGGCAATCATCATCGTGCTGTCGGCACTCGTGGCCTTGAGCGCCACCGCCATGAGCGTTGGCCTGAAGGAAAAGCGCGTGCTGTACCCGGCACTGATTACCGTGGTGCTGGTCTTGGCCATGTACTACGCGACCTTCTACATGCTTTTGGAACCAAACGCCTGGATCCTTTTGTTCGGACTGATCCTGGCGGTAGTTATTCCGGCGGTAATTGCGCGCTTCATGGGCGGCCGCTTGCGCAAGGCAGCCATGTCCGTTTCCATCGCCACCGGTGTTGTCGGTGCAGGATTGACCATTGTCGATCACATGTTCCGCGCCTGGCCTGGTTTCCTGGACGTCAAGGGGCGTCCAATCGCGACCATCGGGTCTTCCACTGCTAACCTCGAAGGCGGCTTCTGGGATCACTTCCTGGATAACGGCACCCAGTTGCTGATGCCAACCATCCTGCTTGCCGTGATCTCTTTGGCTAGTTACTCGCGCTACACGCGTTCCTCCATGCTCGAAGTGCAGCGCCAGGACTACATCCGCACCGCCCGCTCCAAGGGATTGAGCGAACGCACCGTGATCTTCCGGCATGCATTCCGCAACGCGATGATCCCTATCGCTACCATCGCCGCCTTCGACTTCGCCGGACTGATCGGCGGTGCCGTGATCACCGAGCGCGTCTTCGGCTGGAAAGGCATGGGCGAAATGTTCGCAACCGGCCTGGATCATGTCGACCCGGCACCCGTGATGGCTTTCTTCCTGGTTACCGGTACCGCCGCAATCATCTTCAACTTGCTGGCGGATATCGTCTACGCCCTGCTTGACCCACGAATCCGAGTCTAGGAGGCATGGACCAATGAACATCCTTCATGCCTGCAACCCTAAGGACCAGCGATGAGCACCCCGAACAAGAACTTGAACGAGCACGAGCCGCAGAACCTGACTTCCGTGGCCGAGGTGGAAGACGCCAAGCTTGCCCAAATCCACGAAAAGCCGAAGAGCCAGGGACGCATTGTTTTCGAGCGCTTCGTCAGCCACAAGCCGGCGATGATTTCCACGGTCATCCTGGTCGTCATCACCGTTTTCGCTTTCAGCTCCATCGGCTGGGGGCCATTGCCCGGCTGGTGGGGACAGAACTTCTACCACGCCGGAGCCGTTGTGGATGGCGGCAAGCCGACCTTGAGCCTGGTTCCTACCTGGCTCGGCGGTGAAGGCATCCGCATTGGCGAGCACCCCTTCGGGCAGGACTCGGTCGGCAAGGACTACTTCGCCCTGGTCATGAATGGAACGCAGAAGTCCATCATTATCGGCGTTGTGGTAGGCTTGGTCGCCACCTTCCTGGGAACCGTTATCGGTGCTGTCGCCGGTTACTTCCGCGGTTGGGTCGACGAAATCCTGATGCGCATCACTGACCTGTTCATCGTGATCCCGCTGCTGGTCCTGGCCGCTGTTCTTGGCAAGATGGCTGGTGCTTCCACCGGCTCCATCATCATCCTGGCCCTGGTGCTCGGCTTGGTGACCTGGACCGGCTTGGCCCGACTGGTTCGCGGCGAAATCCTTTCGCTTCGCGAACGCGAATACGTTGCTGCAGCCCAGGCCATGGGCTCGAAGACCAGCCGCGTGATCTTCAAGCACCTGATCCCGAACACCATGGGCGTGATCATCGTGAACGCTACCTTCGCGATCGCTGGCGCGATCCTGCTGGAGTCCTCGCTGTCCTACCTGGGCTTCGGCGTGAAGGCTCCGGAATCCTCGCTGGGCCTGCTGATCAGCCAGTACCAGAATGCCTTCACCACCCGACCGTATTTGTTCTGGTGGCCAGGCATGATCATCGTTACCATCGCCCTGTCGGTGAACTTCTTGGGTGACGGTTTGCGCGATGCGTTTGACCCGCGCCAAATCGGAAAGAAACGACGCCGCCGCGCAGGGCTGTTTGCCCTTCCAACTCGCAAGGAGAAGCCATGAGCCATGCAGCACCGATGAACGAACAAGGCTCAGAAGGCTTCGCGCTGAGCTTCACCGACCTCGATGTCGTCTTTGCAACCTCTGGTGCAGACGTCCACGCGGTCAAGGGATTGTCCCTGACCGTACGCCCGGGGCAAGTCGTGGCACTGGTCGGCGAGTCCGGTTCCGGCAAGTCCGTCACCTCGACTGCGGCGATGGGCCTGCTGCCAGAGAACGCCAACGTCTCAGGCGTCGCCAAGGTAGGCAACGTCAACGTGGTTGGCCTGGATGAAGGCAAGCTCCGCAAGATGCGCGCCACCGACATCGCGATGGTCTTCCAGGAGCCAATGACCGCGCTGAACCCGGTGCTGACCATTGAGCGCCAGTTGACTGAGGCGCTGGAACTGCACGACATTGCCCACGGCAAGGAAGCAACTGATCGCGCCATCGAGCTGCTGGACATGGTGGGCATCCCGGACCCGGCCAAGCGCATCAAGCAGTACCCGCACCAGTTCTCCGGCGGCCAGCGCCAGCGTATCGTCATTGCCATGGCGATATCCTGCGATCCAAAGGTGATCATCGCCGATGAGCCAACCACCGCACTGGATGTGACGGTGCAGGCTGAAATCCTCGATCTGTTGCGCGAGTTGAAGGATCGGCTGAACACCGGCATCTTGCTGATCACCCACAACATGGGTGTTGTTGCGGATATGGCCGATGAAGTGGCCGTGATGTTCCAGGGCAACCTCGTCGAGACCGGCACCGTGGAGCAGGTTCTGCTGCGCCCAGAACATCCATACACCCAGCGCCTGCTGGCAGCGGTGCCGCGCTTGTCTGCTCCAGTTGTTACCACCGTGGCCGCCCCGCACAGCTCCGCAACTGCCCCTCCAGGACGGGAACTGGTGCTGGAAGCCAAGGACCTCGTGCTGGAATACGACATGCGAGGAAAGATCTTCCGCGCCGTGGAAAACGTGAGCTTTGATGTTGCCAAGGGCGAAGTTCTAGGCATTGTGGGCGAATCCGGCTCTGGCAAATCCACCATCGCCAAGGCTGTGCTCGGTCTATTGCCCGTGGCTAGCGGAACCTTGTCGGTCAAGGGCCACGACCTGCCGAAGCTTTCCCCGAAGGAAGCCCGCAAGGTTCGCAAGGAAATCGGCGTTATCTTCCAGGACCCGGCCGCATCCTTGAACCCGCGTTTCCCTATCGGAGATTGCATCACCGAACCCATGGTGGTTCACAAGGTTGGCAGCAAAGCCGAGCGCATCAAGCGAGCTGAAGAACTGCTCGACGCGGTGAAGCTGCCGCGCAACGTGATCAACCGATACCCCCACGAGCTCTCGGGCGGCCAGCGTCAACGTGTTTGCATTGCTCGTGCGCTGACCTTGAACCCAGAGCTGCTGATTGCCGATGAGCCAACTAGCGCTTTGGACGTTTCGGTTCAGGCAGTCGTATTGGAAATGCTTCAGGATCTGCAACGGGACTTCAACTTCGCATGCCTCTTCGTCAGCCATGACCTGGCTGTGGTGGACATGCTCGCTGACGCGGTCGTTGTGATGCAGTCCGGCAGGGCAGTTGAGCAGGGCATGGTGGACACCGTGCTGCATGCCCCGACCCACGATTACACCAAGCGCCTATTGGCCGCGGCACCGGTTCCGGATCCGCATGAGCAGGCAGTACGCCGTGAGGCCTGGCGCTTGTTGAACAGCACGAAGTAAGTATTGAGCTGAACAGCGAGCAAAGGGGCGCGTTTCCAAATCTGACATTGGAAGCGTGCCCCTTTCGGCTACCCAGGACAGGTGGCCAGGGTGGAAGAAAGCTCTCTGAATCCGCACGGAAAGATACTCATCGAGGAAAGCGTCAACGCTGACCTCGAAGGTTGTGATCCGTTAAGTAAGCAAGAGCTGGCTCTCTATTGAGAGCCAGCTCTTGCTTATTGCCTATGGGAACTAGTCCAGCTGCATGACGTTTTCGGTGACGACCTCAGCACGGGCGTTGGAGAAAATCTGCTCGGTGCCAACGGTCTTGAATCCGCGACGTTCCAAGACCTTGATGGAACCTAGATTGTCCTGGACCACGTGCGCGGTCAATGGGCGCTTGGTGTATTCAGCGAGGAATGCGTCTACCGCGCTGGTGGTCAGTCCCTTGCCCCAGTACTTGGTCGAAGTCCAGAAATTGATCTCTGGTACTTCGCCGTCGAAGACCAGGATGGATCCAACGACTTCGCCCTCATGCTCGATGGTGCGAACCAGAACATTCGGATCGTTCAAAATCGAGTTCCAGTGGTGGTCGAATACCGCGCGGTCGGCTGGGTTACGCGCCTGATAAGCGGCCATGAGGTTCGCCTCGGGTTCTTGCTGGTGAGCGAAGAATGCGTCCAAGTCGGAAGGGCGGACTTCACGTAGCTGCACGATAAAGGCCTTTCAATCGTATGGGTCAGCGTGCCGGTATTGGCACGCCAGTGAACAATGGCTTGAAACCTACACTACCGGGGAAGTGAGTGCGGCGAGTGCCATATTGGACAATAACGGCTTCAGGCCGGACTTTTTAGTCCTCGGCGAGTGGGCGGAATGAGCAGTCGAGTTCAGCAAGCCGAAGACGGCGTGCGCGCGGAATCGGTGCGACTGCTTGCTTCCGGTGGGATGCAACTTGGCCAGTTCGGTAGTCCAGAGCCCGATATAGGAGTTCTGGAGTTTACGGACTAATGCCAGTTCGGTCTTCGGAAGCGATTTCAAATCACGGTCTTGGACCTGCAAAATGTCCGGGCGGGACAGCGAGAAATCAGTGTGGAAATCAACCAGACGCGAAAGCACCTCCAGGGCAGTGCCACCGGCTTCCGTAGCCGCGCAACCCCCGGCATAGATGTCTTTGGACATATCTACTAGCAGAGCGATGAGCACTGCCTGCTTGCCGGCGAAATGGCGGTACACGGCCGGACCGGAGATGCCGCAGGCAGCGCCGAGATCTTCCAGGGAAACGCCCGCGTAGCCATTCAAGGCGAACAGCCGGGTGGCTTCGCGTAAGAGTGCTTCACGTCGTTCAGCTTTGGCGCGCTCACGATCTGTTGGTTCATTGAGCGATTGATATTTGCTCGCCAACACCATCAACTCCTTACGTTTGCCAAGCCTCGGTCTGGACAAGTGTGACGGCTGCCACTACTGTCAAAAATGTAGCTGTTTACCCACCCGTAGGCAGTAACCAGTTAATAAATATTAACCATACGCGTCGCGGCGTGTGCTTCCAAGAAACTCACGCACCAAGCGCAGAACATGACCGCCACCGGTTAATGCACACCCCGCAGCCGGTGCCGGTTCGTCCCTCAACGAAGAGAGAGCCTGATGATTGACCTCGAACTCGACGATCAGTATCAAGACCTGGTCGACATGGTCCGCGAATTCGCCCAAGAAGTCGTTGCCCCGCAGAGCGCGCAGAACGATGCCAACCATGCATTCCCCTATGACATCGTCAAGCAAATGGGGCAGATGGGTCTCTTTGGGCTGCCAGTCTCCGAAGAATACGGTGGTTCCGGCGGCGACTACTTCCACCTCGCGCTGGCGCTCGAAGAGCTGGGCAAGGTAGACCAGTCGGTAGCCATCACTCTCGAAGCCGGCGTCTCCCTGGGCGCGATGCCGATTTACCGCTTTGGCAGCGAGGAACAGAAGCAGAAATGGCTGCCTGCCCTGGCCGCCGGCGAACGCTTGGCCGGTTTTGGCCTGACCGAACCCGGCTCCGGCTCCGACGCCTCAGCTTCCTTGACCAAGGCGAAACTGGAAAATGGCCAATGGGTCATTGATGGCGCCAAGGAATTCATAACCAACTCCGGTACCGACATCACCTCCCTTGTCACAGCCACCGCCGTCACCGGCGTCGATGAAGCAACCGGCAAGAAGGAAATCTCGGCAATCATAGTGCCGACAGGCACCGAGGGATTCACCGCGGAGAAGGCATATGACAAGGTGGGTTGGCGTGCCAGTGACACCCATCCGCTGAGCTTCAGCGGCGTGCGAGTTCCAGAGGAGAACCTGCTTGGCGAGCGCGGACGCGGATACGCCTACTTCTTGGAAATCCTCGACGAAGGACGTATCGCCATCGCCGCGCTGGCCACCGGAGCTGCCCAGGGCTGCCTCGACGAGGCGGTGAAATATGCCAAGACCCGTACTTCCTTCGGCCAGGCCATCGGCCAGTATCAGGGCATCTCCTTCATGATCGCCCGCATGGCTTCGCGCGCCCACACAGCCCGCTTGGCCTACTACGCGGCAGCGGCGAAGATGCTCGCCGGCAAGGACTTCAAGATTGAAGCCGCGCACGCCAAGCTGATTGCCAGCGAAGCGGCGATGGACAACGCCCGTGATGCTACCCAGATCTTTGGCGGCTACGGATTCATGAATGAGTCATTGGTGGCACGCCACTACCGTGATTCGAAGATCCTGGAAATTGGTGAAGGAACCACGCAGGTCCAGCAGATGCTCATTGCCCGCAGCTTAGGTCTCTGATTCTTGCAACAGGGGGCGCTGCATCCTGATTTCGGGGTGTGGCGCTCTTTGGGCGCTCACAGTAAAACGAACCATAATGGGTAAGGTGAGCTCCCAGAAAACTTTCATTCCAGCCGGACATCCCCGTCGAGTCAGCCTGATCGGTTCCACTGGTTCCATCGGTACCCAGGGACTGGACGTCATCGAAAACGCATCCGGGCAATTCTCCGTGGCAGCCCTGTCCGGTGGGTACAACCTTGAATTACTGGCTCGCCAAGCGATTAAGCACCGTCCTGCGATGGTTGGCAGCGCCGTGGAATCCAAGGAAGAGCTTGCCTCGGCCATCAAGCGAGCCGCAGACGATGCATCGGTTACCGGATACAATCCCGAGCTGGTGGCCGGCGCGCATGCGGCAACCGAGGTTGCCGCTTTCGCCGAGGCTGACGTAGTCCTCAATGGCATAACCGGTGCCATTGGCCTAGCTCCGACCATTGCTGCCTTGGAAGCCGGCCACCTGCTGGCACTGGCCAACAAGGAATCGCTGATTATCGGAGGCCAGGTAGTCAAGCGGATCGCGGCACCAGGCCAGATCTCGCCCGTTGACTCCGAGCACTCCGCCCTCGCCCAGGCCCTGCGCTCTGGCGCCCCCGAGGAAGTGGCTAAGCTGCTGGTGACTGCCTCTGGCGGCCCATTCTTCGGCCACAGCTACGAGCAGCTGCGTGATGTCACCCCCGCCCAGGCGCTAGCTCACCCAACCTGGGACATGGGGCGCATGGTCACTACCAACTCGGCCACCATGGTCAATAAGGCTTTGGAAGTCATCGAAGCCCACCTGCTTTTCGACGTACCACTGGAAAAGATCGAGCCTGTGGTGCATCGCCAGTCCATCATCCACTCGATGGTGGAGTTCATCGACGGTTCGGTGATTGCCCAGGCATCGCCGCCGGATATGCGCCTGCCTATCGCTTTGGGCATCAATTGGCCGCATCGGGTTGCTGGTGCTGCGAAGGCTTGCGATTTCTCCACCGCAGCAAGCTGGACCTTTGAACCACTGGATGAGGAGGTCTTCAGCGCTGTTAAGCTTGCCAAACAGGCTGCTGCGTCGTCGGGAACGCATATGGCTGTCTATAACGCTGCCAACGAGATTGCAGTGGATGCCTTCCATGATGGAAAGATCCGCTTCACCGACATTGTTGAGACCGTGGAACGCGCCTTGGATGAGTACACCCCGGTGAGCGCCGCGCTTTCGGTCGAAACAGTGCTGGAAACGGACCGTTGGGCCCGCGCCCATGCAACGAAGATCATTGGGGCGAAAGCATGAGTGCATTGCTGTTCATCGGCGGCGTCCTATTCATGGTGGTAGCCGTCGGGCTGTCCATTGCACTGCATGAAATCGGGCACCTGGTACCCGCGAAATTGTTCAAGCTGCGCGTTCCGCAGTACATGATCGGTTTTGGCAAAACGCTGGTTTCCTTCAAACGAGGTGAAACCCAATACGGCATCAAGGCCCTGCCCCTGGGCGGCTACATCTCGATGGTGGGCATGTACCCTCCACGTGACCAGGTCGCCTCGGGTGCTCCGGGGAAGAAGCCGAATCTCTTCCACAAGGTCTTCGGCCAGATGGTCGATGACGCGCGCTCCCAGGCTAACGAGAACGTCCTGCCAAGCGATGAAGGCCGATTGTTCTACCAGCTGCCGATCTACAAGCGCGTCATCATCATGCTCGGTGGCCCATTCATGAACCTGGTCATCGGGTTCGTGGTCATCGCCATTGTGCTGACTAGCTTCGGCCAGGCCACGCCGACCACCACAGTCTCCGAGGTGTATCAGTGCATTGCCAGCGCACAGGACGCAGAACAGACCGAATGCACCGACAAGGATGTCCCGGCGCCGGCCTATGAAGCCGGTCTCCTGCCAGGGGATACGATTACTGCCGTAAACGGCACGGCTGTCGCAGAGGCTGAATGGAATAAGCTCACCGATGTCATCCGCGATCATCCAGGAGAACCTATAACCCTGGAGTATGCTCGCGACGGGCAGAACCGCACTACTGAGCTGACCCCGTACCTGACGGAACGCCCGGCGACTGACGAAAATGGTTACGTACTGCTCGACGAGCAGGGCGAATACATCATGACCAAGGTCGGTTTCGTCGGGATGGGCTCCTTGCAGCGGGACCTGACCCAGCCCCTGAGTGCGGTTCCCGGCGTGATCGGGGATCAGCTGCTGAGAATTGGCGATGTCATCTTGCACTTGCCCCAGCGCATGGTGGATGTCGCCCAGGCTGCCTTTGGCAGCGAGGAACGCGATCCCAACGGGCCGGTGTCCATCGTGGGCGTAGGACGCATCGCCGGAGAGATCAGTGCGGAGGAATCCATCTCGGTAGCTGATAAATTCGCAACCTTGCTGTCACTGGTAGGCGGTTTGAACTTGGCCTTGTTCGCCTTCAACCTGATCCCGCTGTTGCCGCTGGATGGCGGGCATGTGGTGGGCGCGCTGTATGAGGGACTGAAGCGCACGGTTGCCCGGATCTTCAAGATCAAGAAAGTCAGGCCCGTCGACACGGTCAAGCTCTTGCCGCTGACTTATGTCGTGGTGGTAGCGATGCTGGTCATGGGCGGGCTCTTAATATACGCGGATATCTTCAAGCCGATACAGCTGTTCTAAGCAGGGAGAAATATGCTGTAGGCATGACTGTTTATGCTGTTGAATACGCGTACGCCGAGAACTCCACCGAGCTGCGCAATGAACACCGTCCAGCACACCGCGAGTACCTCAGCGGTTTCCTCGGCGAAGGCGCGGTACGCCTTCTTGCTTCGGGGCCAACCCCGGTCAACGACGGCGCGCTGCTGGTCTTCGCGGCAGAATCGCAAGCGGCGTTGAACGAAGTGCTTTCCAACGATCCGTTCCAGAAGGTTGGCGGAGTCGGCTCGGCCACCGTCACCGAATGGAACCCGGTAATGGGCCTGCTAAAGGATTTCGCGTCCTAGGCGATAGTTCCCTTGCGCCAGCCTCTGCTGTTCTTCTCCAAGAGCGGCGGAGGCTGACTGCATTAAACGGCTTGGATGGCTCAGACTGGTAGGGGAGAGGAAGTGGAAACCATCATGGATGTGCAGATCACGTCAGCGCTGGCGATCCCTGCAGCAGAGCTGAACTGGCATTTCTCCCGTTCCTCGGGCCCCGGCGGGCAGCATGTGAATACCTCTGACTCCCGGGTGGAACTTTCCTGGGTCATTGGCGCTTCACGGGCCTTGTCCGACTGGCAGCGTCAGCGCTTGCTGGGGAAACTCGGCCCTCGCTTGGTGGCAGGGGCTATCGTCGTGACTGCCGCCGAAGAACGATCGCAATGGCGCAACCGCCAGCTCGCCCTAGAGAAGTTGGGGCGCATCGTAGAAAGAGCGCTGGCACCGGATGCACCGGCGCGCAAGGCAACAAAACCTACCCGCGGATCTCACCGGCGCAGGCTGAATGCCAAAGCTAATCGCTCGGCCACGAAGCAACTTCGTCGCAAACCAGGGATGGATTGATCCCCAACGCTCAGCGGATGTGCCTCATGTCACTTTGCTGTGCGGAATGCTTGGGGTGGTGAAACGGTTGAAAGTAGGTGAAGCGTCAGCTTTCTATTTTTTCTGCCTTTAGGAGAACACCCTATGACCACCAAGGTCCTCACCCTCGTCGGTTCCCTGCGCAACGGTTCGACCAACCAGCAGCTGGCCGAAGCAACTTCGCACAACGCACCTGAAGGCATGGAAGTTTCCGTGTTCAGCGGCTTGGAGAACATTCCTTTCTACAACGAGGACCACGACGTGGAAGGTGGCGTTCCTGCCGCCGCCCAGGCCCTGCGCGACGCGGCAGGCGACGCCGATGCGCTGATGCTGGTCACTCCGGAGTACAACGGCACCATGCCAGCTGTCCTGAAGAACGCCATTGACTGGCTGTCCCGCCCCTTCGGTGCCGGTGCACTGAAGGACATGCCTACCGTGGTCGTCGGCACCGCCTTCGGACAGTACGGCGGCGTCTGGGCGCAGGACGAAGCGCGCAAGGCACTGAACATTGCCGGCGCCAACGTGCTGGAAAACGTCAAGCTGGCTATCCCTAACTCGGTAGTACGCTTCGCTGAACTGCACCCAAAGGATGACGCTGAAGTTGTCGAGCAGGTCTCTGGCGTGCTGAGCAGCATCAAGGAAATCGCCGAAGCCAACTAGGCTTTCGCAGCCCCCCAGCAGCTCAACAGTGCAAGAAAGGCCACGGTAACCGTGGCCTTTCTCGCATGAGTACCCGCTCACCGCGATACGGTGACATACTTGGACTAGAGAAATACCCACAACCTATTCGGAGGCGTCCATTGACTTCGGTCAGCCTAGGCATGCCGGCAGGCCCACCGCCGGTACTCGCACCACGTCGCAAGACTCGCCAGTTCCAGGTTGGATCCGTAGGCGTCGGCTCCGACTCGCCGATTTCGGTTCAGTCGATGACCACCACCAAGACCTACGACATCAACGCCACCTTGCAGCAGATCGCTGAGCTGACCGCTGCCGGCTGTGACATCGTGCGTGTTGCCTGCCCAACGGACAAGGATGCGGAAGCGCTGAAGATCATTGCGATGAAGTCGCAGATCCCGGTGATCGCAGATATCCACTTCCAGCCAAAGTACGTCTACGCTGCCATCGAGGCAGGCTGTGGCGCGGTGCGCGTGAACCCAGGCAATATCCGCCAGTTCGATGACCAGGTCAAGGAAATCGCACAGGCCGCCAAGGACCACGGCACCTCCATTCGCATCGGCGTCAATGCTGGCTCGCTGGATCGCCGCTTGCTGCAGAAGTACGGCAAGGCCACCCCTGAGGCGCTGGTTGAATCGGCTGTTTGGGAAGCTTCCCTGTTTGAAGAGCACGGCTTCCATGACTTCAAGATCTCGGTAAAGCACAACGACCCTGTGATCATGGTCCGTGCCTACGAGATGCTGGCAGAACGTGGCGACTGGCCACTGCACCTGGGCGTGACCGAAGCCGGTCCAGCGTTCCAGGGCACCATCAAATCCGCCACCGCTTTCGGTGCACTGCTCTCGAAGGGCATTGGCGACACCATTCGCGTATCGCTGTCCGCTCCACCGGTAGAAGAGGTGAAGGTCGGCAACCAGATTCTGGAATCGCTGAACCTGCGCCCTCGCAAGCTGGACATCGTGTCTTGCCCATCCTGCGGCCGTGCCCAGGTGGATGTCTACACCTTGGCCGAGCAGGTTACCGCTGGGCTCGAAGGCATGAAGGCTCCACTGCGCGTGGCCGTAATGGGCTGCGTTGTCAACGGACCGGGCGAAGCCCGCGACGCTGACCTCGGTGTTGCCTCCGGCAATGGCAAGGGGCAGATCTTCGTTAAGGGTGAAGTCATCAAGACCGTCCCAGAAGATCAAATCGTCGAGACTTTGATTGAAGAAGCCAACCGTTTGGCAGCAGAAATGGGACTGGACAATGACGAGAATCCTTCCTCGGGTTCTCCCGTGGTCTCCGTCAGCTAGAACTAGCCGACGAAGCGTCGAGGGAGAGCCGCGCATCTTGGGCCGTCGTGATACGACCGCCCTCATTGAGCTGCTCGATCGTGACCCCGTCGCCAATATATTCACCCGTTCGCAGGTGAGCATCCACCGGTCAGCGGTCCCAGATGGGTTTGCCCATATCGTTGGCTTGGACGGCAGCGAAGGCCTTGAATCGGCATGCTGGGTGGGCGCCAATATGGCGCCCACCGCCATGCCGGAGTCCGATGCCCAGAAATACGCTATGCATGCCATCGATTCCCGACAGCGATTCGCCTCGGTATTCGGACCGGCAGAAACCGTTCTGGCCATGCATGATGTCTTGCGGGACGGTCCGCAAGAAATTTTTGATGTCCGGGAAAATCAGCCATTAATGGCCATCACCCAAAACCCTGCGGGAATTCGCCGTAACCGGCTTCGCCCGGCTCAGGTACAAGAATTCGATCTGGTCTTGCCCGCCAGTGCTGCCATGTTTGAAGAAGAACTTGGATATTCACCGTTGGAAAACGGGGGAAGCTTCTACCGCAACCGTGTACGCCAGTTAATTCGTGAGGGGCACACGCTGATGGACTGCGACCAGCGGGGCAACGTGATTTTCAAGGCTGATTTAGGCACCGTCACCGAGGAAGTAGTGCAAATCCAAGGTGTTTGGGTGAACCCGATGTACCGCGGCCAGGGCTTGGCTGCCGGCTATATGGCCTCCACAGTGGACTACGCGATGCAGTTTGCGCCAGTCGTGAGCCTTTACGTCAACGACTACAACACCGCTGCAATCAAGACTTATCAGCGCATCGGCTTTGAACAGGTCGGCACCTTCGCGACGATCCTGTTCTAGCGTACCGCTGGTTAAACGTCCCTGAGGCTTCTTAATACGCGGCATGCGCACCCGAATCTCATAGACTCGTAGGTGTTGTAACCACGGACAGGGAGAATAGTGCCAGCAGCGATCGCTACCAAGAAGATTCTGGCCGTGCTCGCGTTGCTGGCAATACCGATGCTGGCATCGTGCTCCGGTGGAGGAGAAAGCTCTGCATCTCCAAGCCCGCTGCCCGTGGTGCAAATGGATGCCCAGCAACTTAAGGCCAAGCTTGCCGAATTCGGAAAGGGCTTGCCCAAGGCCAAAGTCTTCGATGACCGGGCGCTCCGTTCCAGCATTCCCGCAGCGCAAGAATGGATGGAAAACATGGAAGTCACGCCCAGCAAATGCGGCGTGACCTTTGCAGCTCCGATTACAGAGCAGTTGAAGAACTCCACGATGGGAGCCATCGAATATCAAGATGGCTATTTGACCGTGGCCCTGTTCAAGGACGAGGAAACCTTGAAGGAACAGTGGGAAGCCAAGTTGGAAGAGAACGCCGGATGCTCCCGGTACACCGTGAAATCCGGCAATGAATCGCGAGCCTACCACCTGGCGAAGCAGCCGATCGATTCTCCAGCCGAGATGAATGAAAGCTATGTCGTAACGAGCAGCAACGGCTCGTCGACGGAACAGCAACTGATTGTCCGTTCGGCAACGTCGAACGTGTTGATCGGCCTGCAAGAACCGACTTCGAAGGACTCGGCGGCCGAGCAGCTGAAGGCGGCAACTGAGACCATGCAGGCGTTGCTTGAACAATTGAACTAGAGCGCCACGCTGATCTTCACACGGATGTGCCGGACGGCAACGACAGGAAGAAAACTATGATTAAGCGTTCAGCCTTCTGGGCACTGCCTTTGGCCACTGCGATGGCTTTGACCGGTTGCTCTTCGGGATCGAGTCCAGAGCCCTCCGCCTCCCTGGAATCGCAAGCACCATCGGCGGATCCCAGCCAGCCAGCGGAGCAGTCCGTCGGGGATGCGCTGTCGGCAGAGGAAGTTGAGAGCATCGCCTCCCAGATTGTAGAAGGCGACAAGGCTGTGCAAGTCATTGGCAACGAGCAAATGCAAAAGCAGTTGGCTGTTGCCAAGGATGCGAACTTGCCGAGCGGCATCAAGCCTGAGAAATGCGCCGACATGAATGCCGAATATTCGGTCACGGATCTAACTGGCTCTGTCGCAGCCACTGCAACCAGTTCCTCGGAAGCAGTGGGCAAGGTGGTGCAGGTGTTTTCCCTGACGGACGAGGCGACGCGAAAGAGAGTAGCCCAGGCCTTGACGCTCGATGATCTCGAAGACTGCAAGACGGTCACCATCGATCAAGGCGGCCAAGAGATCCAAGCCGAACGCCAGATCCTAGCGCTGGATGTGCAAGCAGAGCAGTCGTTGACCATGTCCACGCAAATGGATGCCGGTGGCGGCCAGATTTTGACCTCGGTTGCCGTGCAGGCCTTGGACGGAAACAACTTCGTCCTGGTCACCTTGCAAACCGGCTCGCAGCAGCCTGCAGAATTGGCTGGACAGGCAGTAGAACTGGCGGATCAGGCATTCGCTGAAATCGAATCGGTGCAATAAGACAGCGCTGAAGGCACCCCCAGTGGTCCCAAGCACAGCAGCGTTGATGCATCTTTTGCATTGACTCAAGCCATGGTTAAAGCAGCGGGGTCCAGCGTGAGCGCAACAGGCCCCGCGCAGGCATGGTCTTCCCTGGCCGTGGCTACGCCAATGCTTTGCCGTGCGACACGGCAAGTGCTTCTGCACCCTGCCCGGGGGAGAGGTTCGCAAATCCCCGAATCACCAATGCCGAGCAGAACCAGGAACTCGTGCCTGGTCCATGCTCAATGCTTTCGCGATGCGTTCCCACCCAGCCGCCGGGCGCTGACTGCCGCCCGCGGCGGGTGACAGGTTTTGGCGACATGCCTTGCCGATCGTCTTCCCGCGTGCTGAAAGCGCCAGCAACGGGGGTGAATCCGTGCTCAAATCGAATCGCGGCATTACTCCCCGAAAGTACTTTTATTTCCAACGTCTTGTGAAATACTGAAGATGATCAATTGTCATCGACGTGAGGAAGTCACCATGAAGAAGAGCTCACTTTGGGTGTTGCCCGCAGCAATTGCCCTGGCCTTGACCGGTTGCGCCGGTTCAGACACCGAAACCGGCGGCACTGCAGAATCCACTGGAACCAGTGAATCCGCGGGGGCATCCGGTAAGGCCCTCGATGCCGCGCAGGTCAAAGCCGTCATCGACAAGGTGATGGAAGGCCAAGACGGCGCGCAGGTGCTCGACAACGACACGCTGCAGCAGCAGCAGGACAGCTTGGACCTGAGCGCCTTGACTGAGGGCATCTCGCCCAAGGAATGTGCCGATCTGCAGAAGGAGAACAGCTTCACTGATCTCAGCAAGGCCTATGCGGCAGCAGGGGTCGTGGCCGAATCTGCAGGCAGCACCACGGTGCAATTGCTGTCCTTGAAGGACGATGCAACAAGTCAAACCATTGAAAGTCTGCTGGAGTTCGATGACTTCGGCAAATGCTCCACGATGCAGGTGGAGTCCGGAGGCCAGCAACTCGATATTGAGTCCATGGTGCTGGACGTCGATACGCAGGCTCCACATGAACTGGCCATTTCCACGACCACTTTGACGGGCGGGAAGGCAGTCCAGGACAGCGTGAACGTCCAGGCTTTGGACGGCTCGACCTATGTCCTGGTCAATGTCATCGGGCAGCCAGGCGCCGAAGGACTGCAAGAGCAGGCAACACAATTGGCCGAGAAGACTCTGGCTGAAGCCAGGAACGCCCAATAATCGGTTTCGGCGCCGAAGCGTCGCTGTTGGGGCCGCAGGCCCCGGGATCCTGATCCGGCATCAGCATCTCGGGGCCTTCGCCATGCCATGATTTGGAAGAGATTTGGCCGAGTTCCTTTTCATCGCTTCTTCGGCATGGCATTCTCAATGAATGACCCTGGAACACAGTGCGCCGCGCAAAGCCATCGAGGCTGCCTTGATTGCGGGCGAGGACCCGACGCTCAAAGCCCGGAGCTTGAAGTCGCTGCACCAGCTCTGGGCTGAAGGCGCGTGCATTCCTGACGTCGTTCGGCCGGTGGTGGCGCGTTCGTGGTCCCGAGCCGGCAAACTTGGCAAAGACATCATTCCATTGGAATCTGCGGAAATACTCGAGCGCAGGCAGGCCAACGAAGAACTCAACGGGCTGGTCGAGCTCTTCAAGGATCGCTTGCTCTCCTTGGCCACTCAGGCGGGGAACCAGCTGGTCATCTCCGACGGGCAAGGATTCGTGCTCTGGGTACTCGGGCCCTCTGCGGTGCGCCGACGAAGTGACGGCATCGGATTTGTCGCCGGTGCACGCTGGCGCGAAAGCGACGTGGGCACCAATGGGATCGGCGCGGCGATGGCCGAGCGTGCCCCGGTGCAGATTTTTGGCCCGGAGCATGCCCGGGAAGAACAGCACAACTGGGTCTGCACCTCAGCGCCGGTCATGAATCCTGCCACCTCGGCGTTGATTGGAACGATCACGCTGGCAGGATCGTTCCGCACGGCGCATCCGCACTCCTTGGCTCTGGTCTCATCTGCGGCTCAAGAAGCAGAAGTATTCCTGCGGACCGAGCATGCCTTGAAAATGCAGAAACTCCAGCTTTCCACCCAACTGCCCGAAGGCGAGTACGTTTTAGTCGACGTGCAAGGCTCCATAGCCGCCGCCCAAGGCTACAGTGTTGGATCCAAGCTCAATTTGCCGACCTCCATGGATGAAGGGCGGAACTGGATTTCCGGGCTGGGGTCAATCGATGCGCGGCGGACACCGGGAGGTTGGCTGCTGCAAAGGGCAGAAGGCCAGGTGAGCCTCCAGCTGTACGCAGGCGCTTCGCTGCAAGCCATTGTCCATTCGCCCAGCGGGGCAACGCGCATCAACTTGAGCGCGAAGCATTGGCAGATCCTTGAGCTGCTGGCGGCGAATCCTCACGGAGTGAGCTCAGGCCAGTTGGCGAGCCTGTGGCCTGCAAGTACGCCCAACGTCACCATCCGTGCCGAAATATCCCGTTTGCGCTCCAAATTGCGTGGCCTGATTGCCTCACGTCCCTACCGGATCGTGGTCCCGGTGAGCAGCCACTAGCAGTCCCGGAGCAGCTGCAACCTATTGCAACGCTTTTCTTTTGTGATGCAAATCATATTCTTTCATTAGTGGCGGAGGGCCAGAATGGCCATCCATTGAATCCCGATGAAGAGATGAGATGAAAATGCCTGACAACGATTGGCGGATGCAAGCCCAGAGCTGGTTCCATTCCTTGCAGCTAGCATTGGAAGCAGGCGATGCGCCAGCAGCCGTGCAGCTATTCTCAGAGGAATGCTACTGGCGGGACCTGGCCTCGATGACATGGAACCTGCACACCAGCGAGGGCCGTGACGGGATCGAGAAGATGCTGCTTGGCGTCGAGCGCGGCGCTTGGCCGCGGAACATCGAAGTCACCAGCGCACAAGAGGCTGACGGCGTCATTGAAGCCTGGTACACGTTTGAGAACGACTCATTCAACGGGCTTGGATTCCTCCGCTTGCGCGATGGCAAGGCCTGGACCCTGCTGAGCACCGCGCAGGGCCTGCGCAAATTCCCCGAGCCTGCTGGACCGCGCCGCGAACTGGGAGCTGAGCATGGCTCGGCGATGAGCAAGGAAAACTGGCTGGATCGGCGGATCGCGCAGCAGCAGTCCCTGGGAATCACCGATCAGCCCTACACGCTGATTGTCGGCGGCGGCCAAGGCGGCATAGGCTTGGCCGCTCGGCTCAAGCGCATGGGTGTTCCCGCCCTGGTAATCGATAAGCATCCGCGTCCCGGTGACCAATGGCGCTCGCGCTACCATTCCTTGGCCCTGCATGATCCGGTCTGGTACGACCATATGCCCTATATCGATTTTCCCGACCACTGGCCGGTGTTCACGCCCAAGGACAAGATGGGGGATTGGCTGGAAAGCTACACCAAGCTCATGGAGCTGGACTATTGGTCCCTGACTGAAGCCACAAGCGCCCGGCAAGATCCAGAGGGAGAGGGCTGGATCGTCGAGGTGGAGCGCGACGGAGTTCCGCTGACCCTGCGTCCCACCCAACTGGTGCTGGCCACTGGCATGTCCGGCATTCCGAACGTTCCCCAGTACCCGGGAGCCGAGATCTTCGAAGGCGAGCAGAATCATTCCTCGAAGCATCCAGGCGGAGAGCGGTATGCGGGCAAGAACGTTGTGGTTATCGGCGCCAACAATTCCGCACACGATATCTGCGCGGATTTGGTGCAAAACGGCGCCAAGCCGACGATGGTGCAACGCTCCAGCACGCATATTGTGCGCTCCGAATCGCTGATGAAGCATGTGCTCGGCGGACTGTACTCGGAGGAAGCCCTCGCTTCCGGCATAGATCACAACAAGGCAGACCTGATCTTCGCCTCCATCCCGTACAAGGTCCTCCCGGAATTCCACAAGCCGGTCTTCGAGAAAATCCAGCAGGAAGATGCAAAATTCTACAAGTCGCTGGAAGATGCGGGATTCGCGCTGGACTTCGGCGACGATGGCTCCGGGCTGTTTCTCAAGTACCTGCGCCGAGGCTCGGGGTACTACATCAACATCGGTGCTAGCGAGCTGGTGGCCGACGGATCGATCGCGTTGGCCCATGGCGAGGTATCGCACCTGACCGAAGATTCGGTAGTGCTGGCCGATGGAACGCAGCTGCGGGCGGACGCGGTGGTCTACGCCACCGGGTACGGCTCGATGAACGGATGGGCTGCGAAGCTCATCTCCCAGGAAGTCGCTGACGAAGTCGGGAAATGCTGGGGCCTGGGTTCGGGGACCGCTAAGGATCCGGGCCCATGGCAAGGGGAACTGCGCAATATGTGGAAGCCCACCAAGGTCAAGAACCTGTGGTTCCACGGAGGCAATCTGCACCAGTCCAGGCACTATTCGAAGTACCTGGGCTTGCAGCTCAAGGCACGATACGAGGGAATCGAAACTCCGGTATATGCACTCGCCGAAACCTATCATCAATCCTGATAAACCGGTTCCCTGCCCGTGAACCGGATTCCCGGACCCGGAGCAAGCGCTGTTAGGCGCTTCCTCCGGGTCCGCCGTGGGTCCGCCGTGCGCGCGCTTTCGCGCTATATCCGGAATTTCTCTTGAACTAGCGCGGCGAGACTATCGAATACCGAAATGAACGGAAACTGAGGTGAATCGGGGATTTCCAGGACCGGGGCATCAGTGCAGTTGTTGAATCAGGTCCGGACCCAGTTGCCGCAACGGCGTCGGGGAACCAGCCTGTGCGCCACAGCCAAGCCAGCTGCCCGATGCTTCCGGGAAAGCCGCGCCGCGGGTGCTGGCAAGGCAAATCGGCGCTGAACTGGCACCGGACTGGGATGTCCTTGGCTGCCAGTGCCTCAACGAGACGGAATCTTGCAGCGCACTCCATCCATCCAGTGGCACGTGTCCAGCCCCATATACGCAACACGGTTCCGCGCAAGCCCTTGAATTTATTGGGAAGTCGCCGAAAGCTGTAGCATTGATTAAGGCCAAATTTGCGGCCAAAACCCATTTGATTTTGCATAGCTAGTCGGCATCCGAAAATATTTCTGAAGTCGACGGACGGAAAAGGACACCCCGAGTGGTTTTGAAGCTTTCCACTACCTTCTTGCGCACCTTGCGTGAAGATCCGGTTGACGCCGAAGTCGCCAGCCACAAGTTGCTGGTACGCGCTGGTTACATCCGTCGTGCGGCCCCGGGTATCTACACCTGGTTGCCGTTGGGTTTGAAGGTCCTTGCGCGTGTTGAAGCTATCGTTCGCGAGGAAATGAACGCTATCGGCGGCCAGGAAGTTCACTTCCCAGCGCTGTTGCCACGTGAACCTTACGAACAGACCGGCCGTTGGACCGAATACGGCGAAGGCCTGTTCCGTCTCAAGGACCGCAAAGATGCAGACTACCTCTTGGCGCCAACCCATGAGGAAATGTTCACCCTGCTGGTGAAGGATCTGTACAACTCGTACAAGGATCTTCCGGTCTACCTGTACCAGATCCAGAACAAGTACCGCGACGAAGCACGTCCGCGCGCAGGCCTGCTGCGCGGCCGCGAATTCATCATGAAGGATTCCTATTCCTTCAACATCGATGATGAAGGCCTGGACGAGGCCTACATGGCTCACCGCGGCGCCTACCTGAAGATCTTCGAGCGCCTGGGACTGGAAGTTATTCCGGTCTTCGCGCAGGCTGGTGCCATGGGCGGTTCCAAGTCCGAGGAATTCCTGCATCCAACGGCTATTGGCGAAGATACCTTCGTCCGTTCGGCCGGCGGCTACGCAGCTAACGTCGAGGCCGTGACCACCGTGGTTCCAGCGTCCATCGATTACGCCAACGCACCTGCGTTCGATGTTGTCGATACCCCGGATACCCCGACTATCGAGACCTTGGTTGCTGCGGCCAACGAGCTGCGCCCACGCGAGTCCGGCGTTTGGGAAGCCAAAGACACCCTGAAGAACGTTGTTCTGGCGGTGACCGACCCAGAAGGAAACCGCCAGTTGGTAGTCATCGGTGTTCCAGGTGACCGCCAGGTGGACCTCAAGCGTGTCGAAGCTACCGTAGGTGCCCCACTGGGCATCATCGGCGAGGTCCAGGTTGAAGCCGCCAACGGTGAAGACTTGGCTAAGCACCCGGAATTGATTGCCGGCTACATCGGCCCAGGCAACGGCCTGGATCAGGCTGTTCTGGGTACCGAAGGCACCAGCGGCATCACCTACTTCGTTGATCCACGCGTTGTATCCGGTACCCCGTGGATCACCGGCGCCAATGAGAAGGGCAAGCACGTCTTCGGCCTGGTGGCCGAGCGTGACTTCGGCTTTGACGGCACCATCGAGTCGGTCAACGTGCTCGAAGGCGACCCGGCACCGGACGGCTCCGGCCCATTGCGCACCGAGCGCGGTATCGAAATGGGTCATATCTTCCAGCTTGGCCGCAAGTACGCTGAGGCACTGGATCTGCGGGTCCTGGACCAGAACGGCAAGCTGAAGGTTGTCACCATGGGTTCCTATGGCATTGGCGTCACCCGTGCGGTAGCCGCACTCGCTGAGGCATACCACGACGACAACGGTCTGGCATGGCCAAAGCAGGTTGCTCCAGCCGACATCCACATGGTTGTCACCGGCAAGGGCCCAGAGCTGCTCGAAGCTGCTGAGAAGCTGGCGTCCGAGTTCGAAGCGGCCGGTTTGGAAGTTATCCTGGATGACCGTCCAAAGGTTTCGGCGGGCGTGAAGTTCTCCGATGCAGAACTGATCGGCATCCCAACCATCGTTGTTGTTGGCCGAGGCCTGGCAGAGGGCGTAGTTGAGGTCAAGGACCGTACCTCCGGCGAACGCCGCGATGTCAAGGTCGAGGACGTTGTCGCTGAGCTGTCCGCCTAAACAGCGGCAGCCGAAAACTGAATAGGGGAGTAGCGCGGTGCAAGAGTTCTTGGAATTGCTGTCCGTCAACGGTGAACCCGTCTCCTTCTGGCCCCTGGTCTTGCTGTTTCTTGCAGCCTTGGGCGCTGGATGGATTGACGCGGTTGTTGGCGGCGGCGGCCTGATTCAATTGCCCGCGCTGCTTCTTTTCCCGGGCATCACCCCGGTGCAAGCGCTGGCCACGAATAAGCTGGGTTCAATCTTCGGAACGGCTACCAGTGCGGTGACGTATTACCGGCGTACCAGCCCGGATTTGAAAACCGCGATACCGATGGCATTGACTGCTATGCTCGGTGCCTTCGGCGGAGCCGCGCTGGCGACCATACTCCCCGCTGAAGCCATCCAGCCCATCATTATCGCAGCGCTCATTGCGGTGCTGCTGTTCACGATCCTCAAGCCCAAAGCCGGGGAGCTGTCGCGCCTGCGCTACACCGGGCATGGGCATTATCTGCGAGCCGTCCTCATTGGGCTGGTGATTGGCGGCTACGACGGGATGATCGGTCCCGGGACTGGATCGTTCTTGATCATCGCCATGGTGACGGTGCTGGGCTACAACTTCTTGCAGTCCTCCGCCAAAGCCAAGATCGTTAATCTTTGCACCAACGCCGGTGCTCTGCTGCTCTTCATTCCGACCGGGCACGTCCTAGTAGCATTAGGCCTGGCCATGGGCCTGATGAATATGCTCGGAGGCTATCTCGGGGCGCGGATGGCCATCTCAAAGGGTAGTGCCTTTATTCGCATCGTCTTCGTGATAGTCGTTTCGGCACTGATCATCAAGCTCGGCTCGGATCTGATCCTTGCCGGCAACGGATAGCTTTAGCGACCGCTAACTGCTGATGTGTCGATTGGCGGGTATCCGGCATAGTGCTGGACATGTTGCGGTTCGATGGCATGGACCATGGAACTGGCCGCCATTTGCGCGATCCTGAAGGTCAGGAAGCTAGAACCCATGGCTGCTTTGTAGAGTTGGGAAATCGTCGTGTGGCTTTCCAGCGGATCAACAACCTTCAACGCTGTGCAACCGATGGAAACGTACAGGAACCACAAATCGTTGTTCGCCGGATCGAGCGTAGCGATCAACGCTGGCGGCTGATGCGCTGCGACGAGCGACATGACGTCGTTGACGGTTTCTTCGGGTTGCGCGATGACAATAGGCATTCCCTGAATCCAACCATGTGAACTGAGTTGCGCACGACCTTGCCTTGAACCGATCACTTCGCTGACCAGTTCAGCTGTCTTCGAACGCATGAATCGACCTGACATTACCCAACCTCCAATTGACGACCTAGCCACATGTTGATAGTTCCCCAATAAGTGGCAGAAAGCGGAGAATTCGACTCCGAGCTATCGGAGTTAAAAGCCGTACCTCAAGCACTTGTAATTCACGATAGCTCCTTTCCCTGCGAATATCGAGAGCAGGGGAAGAGGAACGAAGTTCATATGGTTTTGAACTCATTCCATGGCGGAGAGAAAATACGAATGCCGATAAATCGATTCAAGGACTAACCGCGCAAAACCTGCATGGATTATGCCAGTTTCGCCATGCCGTACGGGCGGAAAATACTGATCAGCCATGAATTGGGCGCTCTTCGCGGAACCGTGAGCCTGCCCGAAGCCTTACCCTATTTGGACTGAGGGCAATTAATCGTTGTGATTATTTCGTGATAATTCAACGAAGTGTGAAATTCGGTCAAATGACAGCCGAATCCAAAGCTATTTCTTGGACCCGTCAGTTTCCAAGATGCGGTATTCACTATTTGATCCCTGATGGGCCGTGAGAGCATGGAAAGCCACGGCGGAGATTTTAGCGCCGGCCGCACCATCGGTATTTCCCGCTGCTACGACCAATGCATCAGCAAAATCCTCTTCGGCCGCCGCGGTTAGGGCGGTCAGCTCCTCCAGGCCGCCTTCGGGCAATGCGTAGGCAGGTGCCCGCAGGTCTGCGCACTGGGCATCAACGGCCGCACGCAGGCCACGAAGCTGGCGTCCCAACTCGCTGCGTCGAGCTTCAATGGCATCCTTGGATGCATCGGCACCACGTGCAGCCGTGAGCTGCAATAGGAAATCCAGTGCGTAGCCGCGGTCCAGAGCCCGGGCGACAGCCGTTGGCTCGATGTTCTGCGCTTCGGTGATTACCTTCGCGGGATCCAACAGCTCCCCATGAGGCAGGCAGGCTACTGGCTGGTCTTTCTGCTCTTCTTCACCCGAGACCTTGCTCAGCGGCAAGGCCAAGTCGAGATCACGCTCTTTTCCCAAAGTTGCCACGGCGCCGCGGGCATCCAGATTGATTTGGAAGGCAATCTGGGCCAGGGCCGAATCCCTGGACAGCGACGGCTCTGCAAAGGCAGGCATCGCTGCCGAGGCATCGGTGACATTCGTGACAAGCGCCACCACTGCGTCGGGGGAGAAGCTGCGCGGCAGCGCTGGGGGCTCTTGGCCATCGAACCGCAATTCGCCGAGCAGCGCCGACCCCTGCGACAGGGAAGCGGCCAGCGTGGACAGCCTTGAAGCACTTTCTTCGGGTGCCAGCGTGGACAAAGCCTGGGCTTGGGAAGCCAGATCTGCCAACCTTGCTCCTTGTTCCCACATCATGCGCGCATCGGCGCTGGCCTCATTGACCTGTTCCGGAAGGCCCCGCTCAACCAGGGCGCCGCGGAAGAGAGTGCTGCCAATGCCCCACGTCACGGCAATGGCAACTGCACCAGCCAAGGCTGGAGCTATCCAGCCTGGAGCGCGGCGTACTTGCCTGTCGGTACGACGGGAGGAATGAGGCGATTTTTCAGTCATAGCGTTTCGATCATGCCATGATCAATGCAGGTAAAGAGGGCAATGGCGGTGTCGCGCGCCACGATGAATAGAAAATGGGCGTGAGTTCCTTCACCTGTGCCCGTTTAGATGTTCTCAATGAGCGGAACGCAATATAGGCTTAACGGACAACATCGAATAGCGTGGGAGGATATCCATGACCGGAATGCCGGCCGATACCGAACAGGAAGCGCAGCGTCTGACTGCATTGCTCTCCAAGGAAGTAGAATCCCACGGGCTTCTCCTAGAGGAAGTCGCCTTGCGTCCCTCCGGCAAGCAGATGATTGTGCAGATCATCGTCGACAAGGCCGACGGACATGAAACGCTGAATCTCGATGAACTTGGTGAAGTTACCACCACTATCTCCAACGCTCTGGACAAGGACTCCGTCTACGCATCGGCGGCTCCATACGAACTCGAAGTCAGTTCCCCAGGACTCTCCCGCCCATTGACTGCCCAGCGTCACTGGATCCGCGCCATCAACCGCATGGTCAAGATTTCGCTGGCCGACGGCACGAAGCTTCGCGGGCGCCTGCTTGAGGTCAACGACGGCGACGTGTTGGTTGCTGAGCACCGCGAGCCGGCCAAGAAGGGCATGAAGGTCAAGGTGCTCGATCCTGCGGCCCATGCCTTTGAAAATATCCGTAAAGCTGTTGTCGATCCAGAGCTGAACTTCGATGACGCACTACTAGACACTGCCGATACTGAAGATTTGGAGGGCTAAGCGTGGATATCGATCTGAATGCGCTGCGCATCCTGGAAAAAGACCGCGACATCCCAATGGATGTTTTGATTCCAACCATTGAGTCGGCCCTGCTGCTTGCTTACAACAAGACCGAAGGCGCCATGCCTGGCGCTCGCGCGCACATTGAGCGCAGCAACGGCCACGTAGCGATCCTGGTAGAGGACCGCGACAATGCCGGCGTGCTGCTGGGCGAATTCGACGACACCCCGCACGGTTTCGGTCGCATCGCTGCCTCCACTGCCCGACAGGTGATTATGCAGCGCCTGCGTGAAGCTGAAGATGCGCAGGTTGTCGGCGAGTTCGCGGCCCGCGTTGGTACCCTGATCTCGGGCGTCATCCAGCAGGGCTACTCCTCGCATATGGTGCAGGTCAAGATCGGTGATCTGGAAGCGCTGCTGCCACCAGTTGAGCAGTCCCCAGGCGAGAAGTACCAGCACGGAAACCGCCTGCGCGCCTACGTTGTTTCCGCCGAGCGCGGCAACAAGGGCCCAGCTGTTACCCTGTCCCGTTCCCACCCGAACCTGGTTCGCCTGCTGTTCGAAATGGAAGTTCCGGAAATCGCTGACGGCACCGTCACGGTTGAGGCATTGGCTCGTGAAGCTGGCCACCGCACCAAGATTGCCGTACGCGCAACCAAGGCCGGCGTCAACGCCAAGGGCGCTTGCATTGGCGAAATGGGAACCCGCGTGCGCGCCGTGATGAACGAACTGAACGACGAGAAGATCGACATCGTTGACTACAACGAGGATCCAGCGAAGTTCATCGCCGCGGCCCTGTCCCCATCGAAGGTAGTCTCGGTAGAAATCCTGGACGAAGACGAACGCCGTGCCCGCGTGGTTGTTCCTGACTCCCAGCTCTCGCTGGCTATCGGCAAGGAAGGGCAGAATGCTCGCCTTGCTGCCAAGCTGACCGGCTGGCGCATTGACATCCTGGCTGCATCGGGCGGCAAGGAACCGCAGCTCTAAGCAGCTGCCGGCAAAATTCCAGTTCAGCGTGTTGGATGCCTAGCTGCGTGTGAGCCACAACTCATGCGTGCTATGGCGTCCAAACGCGCTAGACTAGTAGATGGCTCGTAATAACTAGGGAAGGTGGCGACGGCGCTCGCATGAAGCTGCATCAGCAACGCACGTGCATTGGCTGTCGAACCGTAACCAGTAAGAATGAGCTACTCCGTTGGGTCCTGAAAGACGGTACACCGCTGCATGCGGTGAGTTTGGATCATCAAGGTTCCGCTTTCGGGCGGGGCACTTGGACCCACGGGACCGAAAAGTGTGTGCAGCAAGCGGTGCAGCGCCGGGCGTTCGCGCGGGCCTTCAGGTCTGCGGTTGACGATTCGCAGGTACTGCAGGAATTCGCTGCATACGAAGATCAGCTGGCAACAAACCAGCTATCTGGCAAACATGATGAAAGCGGGTCAGAAATCTGATGGCAACCCGATGAGTCGGCAATGCTGAGCGCACAACGATGAACTATCAGTTCTGCGTGATCCACCGTGCGACGGAAGAATTTCACGAATTACACAGCTGATCTGCCAGACCGCTGATCTAAAGATTTATCTTTTGATACCGGGGTTTGAGCAGATCACATCGACACAGGAGAGATGTGGCTAAACCCCGCGTTCACGAGCTCGCTAAAGAGCTCGGAATCACTTCAAAAGAAGCACTAACCAAGTTGCAGGACATGGGCGAATTCGTTCGTTCGGCATCCTCGACCGTTGAACCACCAGTAGCGCGCAAGCTGCGCGACGCATTCCCAGGTTCCAACGGTGCCGCTAAGCCAGCAGCTGCTGCCAAGCCAGCCGCCGCCAAGCCAGCGACTCCTGGAGCACCGAAGTCGGCCTCCAAGCCGGCTGCTACCCCAGGTGCCTCGGCTCCAAAGCCAGGCGTGAAGCCAGCTGCGGCAGCTCCGGCTCCTGCAGCACCAGCTACGCCAGCAGCACCGGCCGCACCGGCCGCGAAGGCAACCCCTGGCGCTCCATTGCCAGGTGCAGCCCCAGCTCCGAAGCCAGGTGCCAAGCCAGCTCCAAAGCCAGGTGCTCCACGCCCAGGCAACAGCCCGTTCTCTTCCCAGCAGGGTATGCGCGGCGCTGAGTCCGGCGAACGCCGTGGCGGAGGCAACCGCGAAGGCGGTCGTGCCCCACGTCCAGGCGCACCTCGTCCGGGCGGTCCACGCCCAGGCAACAACCCGTTCTCCTCGCAGCAGGGTATGCGCGGCGAAGGCGGCCAGGGCGGTCCCCGCCCAGCACGTGACGGCCAGCGCGGTCCACGCCCAGCAGGTGCTGGCGGTCCACGCCCGGCACGCGACGGCCAGGGCGGCCCACGTCCGGCACGCGATGCCCAGCGCGGTCCACGCCCAGCAGGTGCCGGTGGCCCACGTCCAGCAGGCCAGGGTGCTCCACGCCCAGCCGGCGCAGGTGGCCCACGCCCAGCAGGTGCCGGCGGTCCACGCCCAGGCGCTGGCGCGGGTACCACTGCAACCCCACGCATGATGCCTAACCGCACCGATCGTCCAGCGCCAGCAGGCGGCGGACGCCCAGGTGCAGGTGCCGGCGGTCGCGGACGCCCAGGTGGCGGCAACGGCGGCGGTACCGGTGGCGGTTTCCGCCCAGGTGCACCACGCGGTCGCGGTGGCGTTGGCGGTGCTTTCGGCAAGGGAGGCGCCGGTCGCGGCAAGCAGCGCAAGTCCAAGCGCGCAAAGCGCCAGGAATTGGAGCAGATGAGTGCTCCGTCATTGGGCGGCGTGAATGTTCCACGCGGCAACGGTGACACCGAGATCCGTCTGCGCCGTGGCGCGTCGATCACCGACTTCGCTGACAAGATTGGCGCGAACCCAGCGGCACTGGTAACCGTACTGTTCCACCTCGGTGAAATGGCTACCGCTACCCAGTCGCTGGATGAGGCAACCTTCGAGGTGCTCGGCGAAGAGCTGGGCTACAAGGTACTTGTCGTCTCCCCTGAGGACGAAGACAAGGAACTGCTCGAAGGCTTCGGCCTGGACCTGGACGCCGAACTCGAGGCTGAAGGCGAAGACGTGCTTGAAGAGCGCGCCCCAGTCATCACCATCATGGGCCACGTCGACCACGGTAAGACCCGACTGCTGGATGCTATCCGCAAGTCGAACGTTATCGAGGGCGAGCACGGCGGCATCACCCAGCACATCGGTGCCTACCAGATCAACCACATCCACGAAGGCCGCGATCGCGCAATGACCTTCATCGATACCCCGGGCCACGAGGCGTTCACCGCCATGCGTGCCCGTGGTGCCGAGGTCACCGACGTGGCCGTGCTGGTTGTCGCAGCGGACGACGGCGTTATGCCGCAGACCGTGGAAGCACTGAACCACGCACAGGCTGCCGGCGTGCCGATCATCGTCGCAGTGAACAAGATCGATAAGGAAGGCGCCAACCCTGACAAGGTCATGGGCCAGCTGACCGAATACGGTTTGGTTCCAGAAGAATACGGTGGCGACACCATGTTCGTGAAGGTTTCGGCACTGCAGAAGGAAGGCATCGATGAGCTGCTGGACGCTGTCCTGCTGACCTCCGATGTCCTGGAGCTGAAGGCCAACCCGGACAAGTCCGCTCGTGGCGTGGCCATTGAAGCGAACCTGGATAAGGGCCGCGGTTCGGTTGTTACCGTCCTGGTCCAGTCCGGTACCCTCTGCGTTGGCGACACCATGGTTGTGGGTACCGCCCACGGCCGCGTGCGTGCGATGTTCAACGAGAACGGCGAAAACCTCGACGTGGCACTGCCATCGCGTCCGGTGCAGGTCCTGGGCATGTCCTCGGTTCCACGTGCTGGCGACGGCTTCCTGATCACCGAAGACGAGCGCACCGCCCGCCAGATCGCTGACAAGCGCGAAACCGCAGAGCGCAACGCAATGCTGGCCAAGCGCCGCAAGCGCATCACCCTGGAAGACTTCGACAAGGCTGTTGCCGACGGCAAGATCGATACCCTGAACCTGATCCTCAAGGGTGACGCTTCCGGTGCTGTTGAAGCACTGGAAGACTCGCTGATGAAGATCGAGGTCGGCGACGATGTGCAGCTGCGCGTTATCCACCGCGGTGTCGGTGCGATCACCCAGAACGACGTCAACCTGGCAACCGTGGACAACGCCATCATCATTGGCTTCAACGTCCGCCCAGCCGAGCGCGTGGCAGAACTGGCCGACAAGGAGGGCGTCGACATGCGCTTCTACTCGGTCATCTACTCCGCTATCGACGACATCGAGAATGCGCTCAAGGGCATGCTCAAGCCGGAGTTCGAAGAAGTGGCCCTCGGCACCGCCGAGATCCGCATGGTCTTCCGCTCCTCGAAGTTCGGCAACATTGCCGGTTCGATCATCCGCTCGGGCACCATCAAGCGCAACACCAAGGCTCGCCTGGTACGCGACGGCAACGTCGTGGGCGACAACCTGAACATCGATTCGCTGCGCCGCGAAAAGGACGATGTCACCGAGGTCCGCGAGGGCTTCGAATGCGGTATCGGCCTGGGGTCGTTCAACGACATCAAGGAAGGCGACATCATCGAGACCTTCGAGATGCGCGAAAAGCCACGCGACTAATTGCCGACAAGCAATTAGCAGTGTGACTCACTGATTCGTGGGCGCTTGACCGATAAGCTTTGGTCAAGCGCCCACGAGTTTTGAACCATTAGGAGAAAACCATGGCTGATTCAGCCCGCGCCGCACGCCTGGCTAAGCGCGTACAGGTCCTCATGGCCCAGTCGCTGCGCAACGTCATCAAGGACGAGCGCATCGACAACGTCACCGTGACCGACGCTCGCGTCACCAACGACCTGCAGCACGCTACGGTGTACTACACCGTCTTTGGCGATGACGAGATGAAGAAGGACATCGCAACCATGCTGGAAAAGCGTGGCGGTGCCCTGCGCAAGGAATTGGGCCGCAATCTGACCATCCGCCTGACCCCGACGCTGGCATTCGTCGCTGACGAAATCCCCGAGGGTGCTTCGCACCTGGAGGAATTGCTGGCCAAGGCCCGCGAGAAGGACGCTGAGGTTGCAGCTCTGCGCGAAGGCAAGGACTTCGCCGGAGACCAGGACCCGTACAAGAAGGACGAGGACGCCGAAGAAGCCTAAGGGCTTCTGGGCTTCACTCTGCCTGGATCAACGCCCCGGCTGGCACGCATTGCGTGCTAGCCGGGGCGTTGTGCGTTGGCCTCGATTACCCTCACAGCGAAGCGGGAATCCCTGCCGAAGGCTGGTCGCCGGGCAGATGGTGGGATAGCGTGATCAGAAACCGCCGGATCCGACCAAAGGTGCAGCACATGCCAGAATTCACCACAACATTGAGCGCAACTGGCGGGAACAACGTGGGCATCGTGGTTCCCGATGGCATCGTGCTCGGATTCGACCGCGGCAATCGTGTCCCGGTCATCGTGTGCATTGACGGGGACTACACGTACCGGAACAGCATTTCTCCCATGCACGGGCAGTTCCTCATTTCCTTCAACTCCGAGACCCGTGCTGCCACGGGCAAGGGCGCGGGCGATGAAATCAGCGTGAAACTCGAACTGGACGAAGAACCGCGGACCGTCGAAGTCCCTGAACCGCTGGCGGTGCTGCTCTCCGCAGAGCCAGAGCTCCTTGAAGCCTGGAACAAGCTGTCCTACAGCAAGCAGCGAGGTCACGTGGACCCCATCGTGGCTGCCCGCGGCGAGGACACCAGGACGCGCCGGGTCGAGAAGGTCATCAAGGTGCTGCGCAGCCAATAGGCCGCTGGCTCGATGCCGGATGCGCCATGCTGGAACATAGGGCAGCGTCCGGCATGCCAAGCGGGCCCGTCCGGATCATGCCGTGGTGGCCCCCGACCGGCTGATCCCTGAGCGGCTACTGCACGGTGAATTGCAGACGCTGCCAGCCGCTGGCACCATTGGGCACCGGGTTGGCCTTCTCGCTGGTCTGCAGCTTGCCCTGCGCATCATAGGCGCGCACTGTAGCCGAATGCGTGCCAGGTGCAGCATCCTTCCAAGCGAAGCGCCACTGCCGCCACGTGTCCAGCGAGGCTTCGGCAGCTAGCTGGGCATCCTCCCAGGGGCCGTCATCGATCTGCACCTGCACGCGCGAAATGCCTCGGGTCTGCGCCCATGCCGTTCCGCCCAAGACGACTTCTCCTGCCGGCACCTTGGCGAACGGACGAGGCGTATCGATGCGGGAAGACATCTTGATCGGACCGCGTTCGGACCAACCGCGGGTAGTCCAATAGGCCGCCTTGTCCTGGAACCGCGTCACTTCCAAATCAACCACCCACTTGGTGGCCGACACGTAGCCGTAGAGACCGGGAACCACCATGCGCACCGGGAACCCATGCTCGAACGGCAACGGTTCACCGTTCATGCCGACGGCCAGCAAAGCCATCCGGTCATCGGTCAGGGCTTGGAGCGGGGTGGAGGCACTGAAACCGTCTTGCGAAGTCGAGAGCACCATATCGGCGCCGGCCTGCGGAACCGCACGCTCCAGCAGGTTACGCAGCGGGTAGCCCAGCCATTTCGCGTTGCCCACCAGATCGCCACCGACCGGATTCGATACACAGGTCAGCGTCAGATAGGTTTCCACGAGTTCTTCGCCCAGCAGCTCGTCGAAGTTCACGGTGAATTCGTTCTCCACCATGCCGTGCACGCGCAGCGACCACTGGTTCGGGTCGATTTGCGGCACCGAGAGCGCGGTATCGATGCGGTAGAAATTCTGGTTGGGAGTCACGAAGCGGGGCATATCCGCCACCTCGACCTGCACCCCTTCGGGCAGGGGTTTTGCCTTGGTCCGGGCCGCTGGCAGGCGCAGGGCCTTGCGTGCGGCAGCGGCCATATTGCGCGAAGCGGACAGCGAAGTGGAAACGCCGGTGGCTATGGCCGCGGTGGCCAAGGACAGGGCCGCGCTGAGCAGGAATGTTCTGCGGCTCGGCCCGGAGCCTTCAGCATCTTCGCCCTGCCCTGGGGCCGTGGCCGCAGCCAGCCGGGTCAGCCACTGCAGAACCCCGATGCCGGCGATCGCGCCCAGGACCGTAGGGGCAATATCGAGCAGGCTGGTAGCGGCGCGAGAGGCCACGGCACTGGAGAGCACCAGCGCCAAGGCAATGATGGCGGTGCAGGCCAGTGCAAAGCTGCGCTTGGCCAGCAGGCCGATCAAGGCGGACAGGACCGTTGCCACCACGCCGATGGAAATGAACAGCGCCAGCTTGTCATTGGTCCCGAAGGCCGCGATGGCGAAGTCCTTGAGCCATGGGGGCGTGAAATCGATGATGGCCGAACCCAGCGCGAAGAACGGCGAGGATGCGTTGTTGAAAAATGCCGAGACGAACTGGGCGACGGCAAACATGAGCGCTGCCGAACAAATCCCAGCCACCGCGTGGAATACGAGAATCCTGCTGCTGCGCTTCTGCCAACTGCCCACTGCCACTCACCTCATGCGTTGCGATCCATGTTCCCTTGCGGAGCGCAGGGGAACAACCACTCACAGTGTTTTCGGAACGGGCAGCAGTACGGATTGGAATGGGCTACGAGAATTTCTGCACTCTCACAGCGATTGGACCATGATGGGATCTGTTGTCGGGGCGGGGGAGCCGGTGGCTGGCTCGACAGTGATCCCGAAATGCGTGATGTCCTGCATCGGATCGGAAACCATGATCATGCCATTGGCATCGCCGCCCGTGAGCATTCCCGCAGGAACCGCACCGTCGGCCGAAATCAGCCACAGCTCGTAGCCCTTGTCGCTGGACAGCGCCGGCATGCCCGAGGTAGAAACGGCCATCAGTCCTTCGTCCGCGGAATAGGACAGCGTGATTCTAGCCCCGTCGTCCAAGGTCTGCGTCTTCGATTTGGCATCGGGTGCCCCCAGGATCCGGGTGAGTTCCTCTTGATGCGAGGCCATGGCAGCCATCTTGCTTTCCAGCTCGCGCTGCTGGGAATTCTGGTTGATGGCCAAGCCGCCCAAGGCCACGGCTGCCAGCAGCAGGACGCCGGCGGCCAGGGCGAAGAAGCGCTGCCTGCCGCGTGCCGCACCGGGCGGCGGCGCTGGATGCGCTGCCGGGGAACCGGTTTCCTGTTCGGCCGCGGCAGATGGGTCCAGTGCCGCGGCGCTGCCTTGGCCGGGCTCCTGCTCCTGAACGGGAGGCAATTGCTCGGTGGCGCGGACTGCGGCCATGATGTTGTTCTTGAGCCGAGCCGGAGGAGCGACCGGCTGCGCTGCCAAGCCGAGCAGTCCCGCAGTTTCCTGCAGGGCATCGAGCTCATGGCGAGCCTGAGCGGAATCAGGAGCCTTGCTCAGCAGCTCTTCGCGTTCCTTGTCTCCCAGAGCATCCAGGGCGAAGCTGTCGGTCCGCTCGTTCTCATGCTTTTCCATTACGCCACTCCCATCAGTTCTCGAAGCTTGCCCATTCCATCGCGTATTCGCGTTTTAGCGGTTCCCACTGGTATTTTCAGCAGCTCGGCGACCTCCATGTGGGTGTATCCGCCGAAGTAGGCCAGATGTATGGCCTCGCGTTGCGGCGCGGTGAGCCGCTGCAGGGCCTGGGCTACGCGCAGGGTCTCGTCGTGCAAGATGGCATTCTCTTCCACGTCTTCGTAGCTGCCTTGGAATTCCTTGATTCCAATGCGCAAATCCCTGGCCTGGCTCGCTTGGCTTGAGCGCACCCGGTCCACGGCCCGGCGGTGGGCAATGGTCAGCAGCCACGATGCTGCGGTTCCGCGGGCCGGATCAAAGCGCTTGGCCTGCTGCCATGCTTCGACAAAAACTTCCTGGGTGACCTCTTCGCTCTGCGCTTTATCGCGAAGCACCCGCAGCACGAGTCCGAAGACCCGGGATGCCATGGCATCGTAGAGCGACTCGAAGGCAGATTCCTGTCCCAGCGCGACCTGTCGCAACAGGTCGTCTGGTGTTTGCACGGAATCGTCTTCCATGGCGTCGAGTCTATTGGAACTCATGAATCCTAGAGTCTCATGCATCTGTGCCTAAGCGGCGATCTGCGGTGGCGTGGCGTTCTGGGAATAGATCCTCCGTGGGGAACCAGATTCCCGTTGCACGGGCGAAGGTGGTGCCTGGAGGGTATTCCACGCACCACCTTCATGCCAGTGGCCCTGGTGATTCTGGCGGTGCTACTTCTTTGCCGGCGGCATCAGGACGGTGTCCACCAGGTACACGGTTGCGTTGGCGGTCTGCACGCCGCCGCAGATGACCGAGGCCCCGTTGACCTCCAGATCGTCACCGCTTCCGGTGACTTCGACTTCCTCGCCCTGGACCGTTGCGTGGGTTCCGGGAAGGTCAGCTGGTGCGATCTGCCCGGAAACCACATGGTAGGTCAAGACGCTGGTCAGGGTGTCGGTGTCCTTGGCAACTGCGGCCAAGTCGTCCTTCGGGATTGCCGCGAATGCGTCATCAACCGGTGCGAAGACGGTGAATTCGCCGCCGTTGAGGGTGTCGACGAGGTCAACATCCGGGTTCAGCTCGCCGGATACTGCAGAAGTCAGCGTGGTCAGCAGCGGGTTATTCGAGGCGGCGACGGCAACTGGATCCTGGGCCATGCCGGCTACCGAGCCCTCACCTGTCGGGACCGCTTCGGCGTAGGCGGCGCAACCGGCGCCAACGAGATTGCTTGCTGGATCCATTGCCGATTCGCTGGCCATGGTCGAGCTGCTTTCCGAGGCGGACGCCGAGGGCGATTCCATGGTTTCCGAACCGGTCGAGCAGGCACTCAGTCCCATGGCGGCGACTGCGATGAGCCCGAAAGCTCCAGCGACTTTGCTGTAGGTGCGCTTCATGATTTTCTCCTTGCTTCGCCGCGACAATTGTCGTCGGTCCTTTTCCTGTCCGAGCGGAGCAGGCTGTCATGGAGCATTCGGCGCAGGACGCCAAACGGATTGGAATCTCTTTAAAATATTTTTCGCCTCCAGCCGCCAAGGCCCGCGGAGCTGGCGCATCTGCGTTGCGGCAGGCCTGCTGCCCGGATCCCCGGCCCCGAAGCAGGCAGGCTTTGCGGGGGTTGGGGGCATTGCTCGGCCGGGGCCGCGGTTGGCACGTGGGATCTGCCACGCTTGGATCCAACGACAGGCTTATTTTCTGCACAGCCCATATACTGGAAGGCGTGAGTAAAGCCGGGCAGAACACTGAAGAGCAGGCCTCGGGCCTCGTATTAGTCGACAAAGACCAGGGAATGACCTCCCACGACGTGGTAGGCCGCATCCGCCGACTTGCCGGGACCCGAAAAGTGGGCCATGCAGGCACCTTGGACCCAATGGCCACCGGCGTGCTGGTGATTGGCGTGAACAAGGCAACCCGCCTTCTCACCTACATCGTGGGCCATGACAAGACCTACACCGCCACCATCCGCCTGGGACAGAACACCGTCACCGACGATGCCGAAGGCGAAATCATTTCCGAGCGCATCGCTGCGGCCGTCAGCGACGAAGACATCGAGCGCGAGATTGCCCTGCTGCGCGGCGACATCGAGCAGATTCCGAGCTCGGTCTCGGCCATCAAGGTCGACGGCAAGCGTTCCTACGCTCGCGTGCGCGCCGGCGAACAGGTAGAGCTCAAGGCCCGCCCGGTGACCATTTCGCGTTTCGAAATCCATGAAGTGCGCCGCGAAAACGGCGGCAAGATCCTCGACGTCGACGTCACCGTATCGTGCTCTTCTGGAACCTACATCCGTGCGTTGGCCCGCGACCTGGGCGAAGCGTTGAACGTTGGCGGGCACCTCACCGCGCTGCGCCGTACCGAGGTGGGCCCGTACAAGATCGAGCTCACCCGCACCTTGGAGCAGCTGTCCCGGGAATTCGAAATTCTCCCAATCGAAAAGGCTGCTGCCGCGCTGTTCCCCAACCGCACGGTCAGCGTCGACGAAGCCGTGGAACTGTCTTTCGGCCGCACCATCCCCGCCTCGCATCTGGGCATGGACATTGCTGAAGGCCAGACCGTTGCCGCTTTCGCTCCCAATGGCGTGCTCGTCGCGCTGTTGGAAGACAAGGGCGACAAGGCTCGTACCGCCTTGGTCTTCACCGCTAAGTAATCCCGAAAGGACCTGGCTTGATTGCCGTCAATGGATTCTTCATCGCCGGTGCGGTGGTCTGTGCACTGGCATTGCTGGTGGCAGTTATCGCAACCGCTATTCGCAAGCACCCGGATGACTGGGCGCTGATCGGCGCGGTTGCCACAGAGCTTTTTCTGGTTGCCTACGGCATCGCGGCTGCGATCCGCCAGGTTGGCGGCAACGTGGTGCAAGGTGACCCGGTGGAATTCTGGGGCTACTTCATCACGGCGCTGATCATGCCGCCGGTGGCCTTCTTCTGGGCCATTAGCGAGAAGAGCCGTTGGTCCAATGCCGTGCTGGCCGCATCGGCCGCCGTCACCTTCGTAATGTTGTTCCGCATGGAACAGATCTGGCAGCAGTAGTAGGAGTACTCACATGGGTGAAAAGCCGCGCAACTCGCGAATCATGCAGGCCGCTCAGGCTCGCAGCACCAATAAGGCGCCCAAGCCGAGCCGGTCCACCGGTCTGGGCCGGGTGATCATTGCCGTGTACGGCATCCTCGCGCTGGCAGCGAGCGTGCGCGCGGTGTACCAGATCATGAGCAAATTCGACGAAGCGCCGATCGCCTATAGCCTGTCGCTGATTTCTGGCCTGGTCTATATCCTTGCCACGTTCTCGCTGTCTTCAGCCAAGCGTGGTGCCTGGTTGGTCTCGCTCTATGCGGTAGCCGTTGAATTGGTGGGCGTTATCGTGGTCGGCATCTTGTCGCTGACCCACCCCGAAGTCTTCGCGCATCCATCGGTGTGGAGCGGTTTCGGCGAAGGATACGGATACGTTCCATTGGTGCTGCCAATTGTCGGTTTGTGGTGGCTATACCGTAACCGTAATGAGCGTCACGCCTAAAGACGTGCAAGAATTACTACGGTGGGTTTTCCATCCACCGCAGCAGAATTTTCTGAAGGAGCAAAGTGCACTATTGGAAGGGCTTGGATGCCGTCCCCGCGGATATGGCTCCCACTGTCGTGACCATTGGCAACTTTGATGGTGTCCACCTGGGCCATTGCGAAGTGCTGGATGCAGCTGTCGCACAGGCCAAGGCGCGCTCTGCTCAATCGGTGGCGATCACTTTTGATCCGCACCCGGCGCTGGTGCACCGTCCCCACGATGCTCCTGAATTGATCATGGGCATCGCCGACCGCGTTGACACCCTGGCCAGTGTTGGCCTGGATGCCACGCTGATGATTCACTACACGCTGGACTTCGCGGATCAAAGCGCTGAAGAGTTCGTTCGCTCCATCATCGTGGAGAAGCTGAATGCCATAGCTGTTGTTGTCGGGCATGATGTGCGCTTTGGCCGCGGCAACTCCGGGGACTTCAGCTACATGCAGGAGCTGGGAATCAAGTACGGTTTCGAAGTTATCGGTGTTGAAGACGTAGGGGACAAGCGTCGATTGTCCTCGACATGGGTTCGTGAAGAACTGGCCGCAGGCAACGTCGAAGCGGCCGCCGCGATCCTCGGCCGGCCGCACCGCATGCGCGGCGAAGTAGTGCATGGCCACGCCCGCGGACGCGAGCTTGGATTCCCCACCGCGAATCTGGATACCGAAGCCACCGGTATCATCCCAGCCGATGGCGTCTATGCCGGCTGGGTCATCGACGAGGCCGAGGTGCGTTGGCCAGCGGCAATTTCCGTCGGGTCGAACCCTACCTTCGATGGCGTCTCCCGTGTGGTTGAAGCCCATGTGATTGACCGTCCCGAAGAAGGCGTGGAAGATTTCGACCTGTACGGACAGCAGATCATCGTTGAGTTCATTTCCCACCTGCGCCCGATGGTCGCCTACCGTGGCATCGAAGCCTTGATTGAGCAAATGACCGAGGACGTTGACCAGGCCCGTGCGGTACTGGCCATCGAACGCCACTAGGGATCATGGCTGAAATTCCGTCTTTGCCGCAGCGGGCCTTCGTTGTGGGAGCTCAGCGACGCGATGAATTAGCCTCGGCTTTCCAAACGGATGCCGAGAGCTATGACCGGATCCGTCCTTCCTATCCGCAGGAAGCCTTGGAATTCACGTTGCAGCACCGACCGATGAGTGCGATTGATATCGGTTGCGGTTCGGGGATCTTCACCGAACAACTGGTCTTTGCAGGTCTGGACGTCAGAGCCGTGGACCCGTCGGCGGAAATGCTCTTGGTCCTGTCCAAGCGGCTGCCGACGGTTGAGGTAACCTGTGCCTCAGGTGAAGCCACCGGCTTAGTCGAGGACAGCGTTGACTTGGTGACCTACGCGCAGGCGTGGCACTGGGTTGACCACCCACGAGCCAGTGCCGAAGCGGCTCGATTGCTCCATGATGGCGGTTGGCTGACCCTGCTGTGGAATCAGCTGGATGTCGCCGTTCCGTGGGTGCACCGCTTGGCGCGCATCATGCATGCCGGCGATGTGCACCGGCCAGAGCTGGAACCGCCCCTGGGACCGCAGTTCCAGAAGCCGGAACATGGTATCTGGCATTGGTCCATGGACCTGGATTTCCACGACATCGTCGAGCTGACCAAATCGCGTAGCTACTACCGCAAGTCTTCAGAAGCGACGCGGGCCAAGGTGGAGGCGAACCTGGCTTGGTACTGGAATGAGCACTTGGGGCATGAGCTGGACGAGAAGGTGCAGGTGCCGTATCTCACCCATGCTTGGAGGTCCCGCCGACGCACCCGTCGGTGATATGATTGACGATGGTTCTCGCTGCAGTCCGCGGTTGCGAGTTTCCCCTGTGGATGCCTAGGCGTTCGCACTGACTTATGAACGCGGTCCAACTCTAGGAGTTTGTTATGGCATTGGATGCCACTATCAAGAACGAAATCATCAAGGCTTACGCTACCCACGAGGGTGACACCGGTTCGCCTGAGGTTCAGATTGCCGTCATGTCCCGCCGTATTTCGGACCTGACCGAGCACCTGAAGATGCACAAGCATGACCACCACACCCGCCGTGGCCTGATGGCTCTGGTTGGTCGTCGTCGTCGTATGCTCGGCTACCTGAAGAACACCGACATCGAGCGTTACCGTTCGCTGATCGAGCGTCTGGGCCTGCGCAAGTAGTCCTCTGCTTCAGAGCAAGAAAATCCCCGCCTCCGTTTCAGGAAGCGGGGATTTTTCTTGCCCGTTATCGCCCGAATCCGCCCGGCCCCGACTGTTCCAAGCGCATTTCGCGTGACTTCTGGCTACGTTGCGCCTTCGGTCATTCAGCTTCGGCTTCTGCTTCGGCTGCCGCGGCCTCCTGGGCCTTTTCCTGATGGATCACCTCGGCCAAAAGCTTTTCCATTTCTTTGGCGACACCTGCGGCGGAGGCAGGGTTCTGCCCGGTCACCAGGCGTTCGGAGACCTGGACATTCTCTTCAAAATTATCGGCGGCAATATGCGTGGCTCCTTGCTCGGAGAGCTTGTCTGCCAGGAAGAACGGAATGATCTGATCCTTGCCAACGGCCACTTCCTCGTCGTTGGTGAACGCGGCCACGGTCTTGCCACTCAAGAGCTTCATGCCATGATGCAGCTCGACATCAAGCAGACCGGCCGGGCCGTGGCAGACGGCGCCGACAACGCCGCCCTTGTTGTAGATGTCGCTGATCAGTTTCTGCAGGCCCGCATTATTGGGGAAGTCCCACATGGTGCCGTGGCCTCCCACGAGGTACACCGCGTCGTACTGCACGGGATCCACCACATCAACGCGCGCGGTGTTGTACAAGCCGGCGCGGGTAGTTTCGTCCTGGGTGAACTGGACCTGGATCGGGTCGTCCTGGTCCACGGTGTCGCGCGGGGGCTGTCCGCCCTTAATGGAAGCGAAGTCGACGAAGTGCCCGGAATCCCGGAACACCTTCCATGGATGTGCCGCCTCGGCGACGTTGTATCCGGTAGGTTCCTTGTCCTCACCGATTTCGGAAACGCTGGTCAGGACCATGAGGATTTTCTTCAAGGTGTGCTCCTTTCGCATTCGTCCTTCCAGCCTTGTACAACAGGCAGGCTGCCGCAAGGGCGATGCGCAAGTTGCCAGTTTGCTATCCGGAACCGTGCCCGGGAAGGAGGGCGCATGGACCTGCACCGGCATGCGGGCCCGGTGCCACTTTGGCGTGCTTTGCCAACCAAGCATGCGCTTAAAGCCAATGCCCCTGGGGAAGACTTTGCGAGAATGAATGCACCAGCCGGGATATGCCGTGCATCACTTCTTGGGCCTTTGGCAGCCATCCCGGATAGGTACCGATCGAAAGGATTGCACTCGTGAACACCGCCCCTAGCCTGCTCATGGTCAACGGCACCATCCATACGCTGGATCCGCATGAACGCATAGTCGATGCGATGGCGGTCCGCGCAGGAAAGATCGTCGCGCTCGGAGAGGACGCCCTGGCGCTGCGCGGACAGGAAACGGAGTTGATCGATCTGGACGGGGCCACGATCATGCCCGGGCTGATGGACGTGCACAATCATCACATGCTTGCCGGGCAGATGGACCTGTTCGAACTCAACGTGCCACCGACGCTCAGCCTGGACGAGTTCCTGGAGGCGGTAGCGGCCTGGGCGGATAAGCTGGCCGCGGACCAATGGGTCATCGGCGGAAGCTGGGGCTCGGGCCTGTTCAGCGAGATCAACACGCCCCAGGCTCTCGCGCGGCTGGACCAGGCCACCGGCGGGCGGCCGGCCTTGCTCAAAGACGATGCTAAGCACAACCGGTGGGTGAACAGCCGTGCCTTGGAGCTTGCGGGCATCACCGGCGCGACCCCTAACCCCGAAGGCGGGGAGATCATGCGGGATGCCGAAGGCCGCGCCACCGGCGTGCTGCTCGAAGCCGGCGGCGTCATTGTCGAACAGGCCCGCGAATCAATGAGCCCCACACCGACGTGGCAGTTGGCCGAAGCGGCATCGCGGGGCATGGAAATACTGCATTCCTACGGCATCACCGGTTTTCAGGATGCCGCAGCCTCCTTGCAACTCATGCAGGCCTTGAAAGAACTCGATGAATCCGGGAATCTGCACGCCTGGGTGGTTTCCAGCATGCAGGCCAACGACTTCATTTTCGGGACCCATCCTTTGGGCGAGGGGATTATTGCCGAGCGCGAGCAAACCAGGTCAGCTCATCACCGCCCGGATTTCATCAAGATCTTCCTTGATGGCGTTCCGCCGGCAGGAACCGGAGCCTTCATCGAACCGTATCTGGACGGTGCGGGTTTCCCTGAATGCCATTGCGGCAGCACCACGATGCCTCCAGAAGAACTCGCGGGCTGGCTGATGAGCACGGCGCGGCGGGGCATTTCCGCGAAGATCCACTGCACCGGCGATGCCTCGGTGCGGCTGGTCCTGGACACGGTCCAGAAGGTGCGCGAGGCAGGTCTGGGCGAGCCGAAGTACCATATCGCCCACGGCCAGTTCATTCACCCGGATGACCTGCCGCGCTTTGCAGAACTGGGCGTCACGGCGGATATCTCGCCGTCATTGTGGTTCCCCGGGGTGATTACCGAAGCGATGAAACTCGTCCTTCCCGCCGACCGGGCATCCAAGATGCACCCGAACAAGACCTTGCTGGCCACCGGGGCGCTGGTTGCCGGCGGCTCGGACTGGCCGGTGAGCGTTTCCCCGAACGCCTGGGAGGGAATCTACGGGCTTATCACCCGCAAGGATCCTACCGGAGCGTTCCCCGGAACCCTCTGGGAAGAGGAAGCAGTGACCTTGGCTGATGCCTTGCGCATCTACACGATCAATTGCGCCAAGGCGATGGGGCTGGATGATCTGACCGGATCGCTAGAGATCGGAAAGTCAGCTGACTTCATCATGCTCTCGGCAGACCCGTTTGAGGTGCAGCTCGAAGAGCTGCCGCAGATCACTGCGCAGCAGACCTGGTTCAGCGGACAGAAAGTCTACGACCGCCTCGGATCCTTGAGCGTGCCGGTGCGCTAAACGCCAGCCCAGCCCGCTGTTCTTCCCCGGCCAGGGTATCGGCCGGAGCATCCATTATTTACCCGCGGCAACTCGCCGCTGTCTTGAAGGAAACCCATGGACTCGATACTGGCTGGCGCGCGCACAAAAACAGGCGGCGAGCGCGGAACCTACATCTACATTGGTGCCTACAGCGCGGTGCTGTACATGGTGCTGCTGACCGCACCGGTGGTGGCCTCCAAGCTGGTGGCGCAATTCGACCTGACAGCCACCCAAGTAGGCGGGCTGCTGTCCATGGAGCTCGGGGCCTTCAGCCTGGCGACCATCCCCGCCTATCTGTGGCTCAAGCGCGTCAACCTCGTGACGGCAACTCGTGTCTTCACGCTGGTTGCCGTGGCCGGAAACGTGGTCTCGGGCTTTGCCGACAACTACGCGCTCTTGGCGGTGTGCCGCATTGTGACGTCCCTGGCTGCCGGGTCGATCACGGTGGTGATCCTGAGCCTGAGCGGCAGGAGCGCGAACCCAGGACGGGCCTATGGGCTATTCGTTGCGGCCCAGCTGGTCATGGGCGCCGTGATTCTGGCGCTCTTCCCGGTGCTCTTCGCGGATTCCGCGGTGTCTGCGATCTACTGGACCATGGCTGGGCTTGCCCTGTGCTGCTTGGCGGTTGCGCACCGCATCGATGGCAACGTGCTGCTGAGAAGCGCCACTGACCCGGCTGCCAACAGCGCCAGCTACGGGCACCGGGCGGCCCCAAGAGCCAAGGCGTTCCTGGCCCTGGCGGCGGTGATGCTTTTCTACGTTGCGTTGAGCGGAGTGTGGTCGTTCATGGGGCAATTCGCGGCGGCCGCGCAGATCGATTTGGGTACGACGAGCTTGATTCTCGCGGTCGCGACGGTCCCAGGAATTGCTTCCTCCTTGCTGGCCACATTCCTGGGCGATCATCCGCGCCGGCCGCTGCTGCTCATGCTCGGCTATCTGGCGATGATGCTCTCCATCGGCTTGCTGTTCGGGTTGAGCGGAGCCGTGCAGTTCGCGGCCGCGGCGATCATCTTCAAATTCGCCTGGACCTTCATCCTGCCCTACCTGCTGTCCACGGTTTCCGACTTGGACTCCAGCGGCCACCTGATGAATTCCACGAACTTGATGATCGGCACCGGGTTCGCGCTTGGACCGGTTCTGGGCGGCATGCTCATCGAAGCTGCCGGTGGCTTCGATGTCCTTCTCGCCGCCTGCGGCGTTGGCGTGTTCCTGTCCATGATCTGCGTTGCTCTCGTCCAGGGCCGCAAACAGCCCATCTTGTCCCGGCAGGCCGTTTCAATGGGAATTCCTGAATAGCAGTGCCCGGCCCGCCACCGGCGCAACCGGACCAATGGAAGTCGACGACCTTCCAGGACCTGCGCCGCCGATAAAGATGCCGAGGCATCTTCATGGGCCCATGCGATTGGCCCCAGAGCGCTATGAAGCCCCAGCCGGAGTCCTCGATCCTACTGGGATCACGGACACCTGCTGGGGCCGAAGCGCGCTTTTCCGATTGGCGAGGAGCTAGACTGCCAGCTTGCGGCGGATGAAGCCTGAAGCCTGGTCAACCACGATGATCAAGAGCAGGACGATGATGATGTGCGTGAGCATCGTATCGAACTGGAAGGACTTGATCGCCTGGTTGATGAGCAAGCCGATGCCACCGGCGCCCACCAAGCCCAGGACCAGCGAGGAACGGACATTCACGTCGAAACGGTACAACAGCAAGCCAACGAACTGCGGGATCACAAGAGGCAGCGATCCATGAGTCAGCTGCTGCACCCGTGATGCACCGGTGGTGGAGAGCGCCTCCTGCGGGCCCTGATCGGTTTCTTCCAGGGATTCGGCCCAGAGCTTTCCCATCACGCCTGTATTGTGGCAGATCAACGCCAGCACACCCGCGAATGGACCCAAGCCCACGGCAGTGACGAAGATGAGCGCAAAGACGATATCGGGTACCGCGCGGAAGAATGACAAGATGCTGCGTGATGCTTGGTAGGCCAGCGGATGCGGCGTCGTGGTTCGGCATGCCAGGACAGCGAGCACCAAGGCCGTAGGAATGGAGAAGGTGGTGCCCAGCAGGCCGATCCACAAGGTGACCAGCGTTGCCTCCAAGCCAGGAAGAATGACTTTGTCCCAGCTCAGATCCGGCGGGAACGCATCGCTGATGAAGCGTGCCATCCCGCGCCAGCCATCCACGAGCAACGCCGGATCAAAATCAGTTCCCGCGATGGCCAGGAGGTGAAGGACGGCAATCACTGCAACTGCGGTAATCCAAAGGGTACGCCGGGCCGCCTTGTGCGGGTCTCTGGGCAGTGCTGGCGCGGTCTTTCCAACGACCATTTGCGAGGTACTTTCCACTGCCTGCTCCTTGATGCGAGTCTGGGTATGAAGGCTCATGCTGCAATCCTCTCGGGAGAGTAGAGGACATCCAGGAAGTCGTCGCCGAGATTCTGGACCGGACCATCGAAAGCGATACGTCCATGCAGCAACCCGATGGCTCGGTCTGCATACCGCTGTGCAAGCTCTGGTTGATGCAAGACCGCTGCAACGGCAAGGTTTTCTTCGTGTGCCAGGGTAGCGAGCAGTTCCATGATGTTCTCGGCCGCATGCGGGTCCAGCGCAGAAACCGGCTCATCGGCAAGCAACACCGAAGCACGCTGGCACAGGGCCCGGGCGACGGCCACGCGCTGCTGCTGCCCGCCAGAAAGGCGCCCGACCTTGTCCAGGGCCCGGTCGGCCATGCCAACCCGGTCAAGGCAGGCCATTGCTTCTTCACGCAATTCGCGGGAGAAGAAGGCGGGGGAGAACGAGGCCAGGCCGGAGACGCGGGCCAAGGCGCCTGCGCAGACATTGTCCAATGCTGTGCGGCGGGGCACCAGATGAATCTTTTGGAACACCATGGCTGCCCGGGATCGCGCACGCGCTAGATCGCGGCCATGGAGATCAGCCAGGTGGGTGCCATCCAATTCGATGCTTCCCGAATCCGGGATGGTCAATCCCGCGACGCACTTGAGGGTGGTGGATTTTCCGGAGCCGTTGGCACCCAGGAAGGCTACGAGCTCGCCACGGTTGACGGTGAAATCGACGTCATCAAGCACGCGGCGCTGGTTGAAGGTCTTGGCCAGGGACTTCACCAAGAGGGCCGGGCGGGTGATTTGCGTGGTGGCCATGGTTAGATATCGTCCTCGGTGAGGCCCATTTTGGAAGCCAGATCGAATAGCGGGGCATAGGTTTCCTTGGTGACTTCCAGCAGTGGGCCCGGAGGGGTCACATCCAGGAAGGCTCCTACCTGGGCGATATCTTCCTTGGGCAGGTTCAGCAGCGCGTGCTTTACGGCCTTCTTCAATTCGGGATCGGCATCGGCGCTGATGGTGATCGGGTCATTCGGTATGGGATCCGAAGTCCAGATCTGGCGGTATTCTTCCGGGTTGAAGGTGCCTTCTTCTTCGGCGACTGCCTGGGTCTGCGAGTTGAGCTGGGCGGCGTCGACGGTTCCGTTGGCCAGGGCCAGCAGCGCTTCGGGATGGCCGCCCGCGTAGTTCAAGTTGACTTCCGACTCGGCAATGCCGGCAGTCTTCAGTGCGTAGCGGGGCAGGACATCTCCGGAGGTTGAGCCCACGCCGCCAAGTGCGAAGTCCTTTCCGCGCAGATCTTCGAGGGTCTTGATTTCCGAATCCTTGGCAACCCAGATGCCGCCGGTGTAGGTGCTGAGCTCACCTTGGGAGGTTCCGAAGGACACCAGCGGTTCAGCGCCGGCCTGCTGGCTGGCGAACACGTATCCCACGGGACCGAACTGGCCAAGATCCAGCTTTCCATTGCGCATTGCCAGTACCTCGGCGGCGTAGTCCTCGACAACTTGTACCTCGACTTCGCATCCGAGCTCGCGCTCCAATGCGTCGGCGAGCACCCCGTACGCCGGTTCCAGCTTGGCTGGTGCTTCATAGGGCTCGATACCGAAATTGATTGGTCCATCGGCGCAGAATGCCGGGGCCGCGGAGTTGGCTTGCTCATCTGCCTGGGCGGACCCGCAAGCGGTGAGGGCCAGCAGGCCCAGCGAGACGGCAGAGAATTTAAGTGCCTGGGAGATCTTCATGGTTTGCTCCAATGCGTGGTGTAGCTAAGTTAGGCGGTAATCGACGAAGCCAGTGCCGGCTTGGCGAGGTCCTTGATGTTCTTATCGGCCAGGCCGAAGGACAGGGTCATTCCGACACCGGCGGTGACGGAGACGATTGTGATGGCGTCGGTGACATTGCGGATGAGCAAGGGCCCGGTAGCGCTCGAGGCATAGATTCCTTGCCAACGTTCAATGACTTTCAGTTCGGTGCCTCTGAGGTAGCCTCCGATGGCTGAGAGCAATGTTTGCGAGGTCGCTTCCTTGAGGAAAGGTGCTTGGGTTGCGGCGTAGCTGTGCGAATCTCCCATGAGCAGGGTGCCGTCAGGGCGCTGGGTGAACATGACATTCGCCTGGATATTCAGCAGTTCTGGGTGCTCGGCGAGAACTTCTGCCTGCAGGGCCTTGGCCGCTGGCACTTCGGTGAAGGCCTCATAGCGCAGCATGGAGGTGGCGGTGAGGACGGCCGGCTTCAATTCCAGGTCTTCGGATGCCTCTGCGCGGAGCATCTGAAGCGCGCACCGGGTGATCTGGTGGTCCTGCGCGATCTGCGGGAAGAGGTAGTCCACGTCGTGCCCGACGCAAACGAAAACCTGGTCGGCCTCGAAGGTGCCGCGATTAGTTTGCACGCTGGCTCGTCGCTGCTGGCCGGCACCAAATCCCAAAGCACTGGTGTTGAACTGGACGCTGCCAGCAACATGGGCATCGACCCACTGGGCCAGCTTGGCCACCGTGGTGCGTGGATCGACGCGCAGGTCATCACGCAGGAAAGCGCCGCCGAGGATTCCTTCGGGACTTTGGCGTCCGAGCTGTTCTGCGACATCCTGCGCGTTGAGCATCTCGACCTGGCCGGTTTCTCGGCGTGCGGAGAGTTCGCGCAGTACCTGCAATTCTGTTTCTGTCGCGGCCACCACGACAGCTCCCGATTCAACGGCCCAGAAGCCAGCGCGTTCAGCGTAGTCAAGCCACAAGGGGCGACCTGACTGCGCCAGGTCGTAGAGTTCGCCGGACTGTGCGGTGATGCAGCAGTGGCCGAAGTTGCGGACCGATGCGCCGACGGCCTCATGGTCACGATCAATGACGATTACGGAGAGGCCAGCGTCCAGGGATCGAGCGGCATGGGCCATGCCGACAATGCCGGCTCCGATCACCAGCACATCTGCCTGGTTGGCGATTGGCTGGGTCTGTGGGGAATTTTTTTCGTTGCTCACGACAGTGATCATCCATGCTCGGGATGAGCGGAATCAACCCGAAATGACACTTGTTTGAACAAGTTTGCCCAGAGTTCAGAATGAGGTCTGGTTGTTCACTTTCAGTTCACTGGAATGTCTCATGAATCGCTGATTCCACGATGAAACGACTTGTATGATCAAGTGGTGATGGAGAACAAGAAGCAACCCAAGTACCAAGCTCTCACCACCTGGTTGCGGCAGGAAATCGCGGCCGGTACATGGCACGAAGGAGATGTCCTGCCCAGCGAGGCAGAGCTCTGTGCACGCGCTAATGCCTCGCGTGGCACGGTCCGGCATGCGCTCGCCCAGCTGCGATCGGAGGGCCTCATTGCAGGGGGACAAGGCAAGCCGCCAATCGTGGCTCAGCAAGTGCAATCCCAATCGTTTACAACCTTCATGTCCTTTACCGATTGGGCGCGCTCCATCGGATTGGAGGCTGGCCAGGAAACGCGGGAATTGGCGCAGCGCCCGGCCGATGCCCTCGTGGCCGAGCAGCTCGAACTCGAAGAAGGAGCCAAGGTGGTGCAGATCCTGCGCCTGCGCTTGCTCGACGGGAGCCCGGCGATGCTGGAGAGAACAAGCTTTTCCCAAGAGGTTGGCCGGTTGCTCTTCGATTTCGATGCGGATAACGGTTCGATTTTCGAGTACTTGCGGGAGCAAGGCGTAGACCTCTACCGCGGCAAGCACACCATTGACGCGGTTGCGGCCGATGAATTGGACGCGCAGCTGCTGGGTGTTCCCCTCGGTGCCCCGCTCTTGCGCGAACGGCGAGTCACGTCCTCCAAGTCGGGACAGAAGCTTGAGTTCTCCGATGACCGGTATTTGCCGAACCTTGCCAACTTCACCATTGAAAACACCAGCGAGCATCGCGCCTCACTGAGCCGTGTGCGAAGCATTGCTGTCTGAACAAGAAAACACGACGAAAAGAGAAGACATGTTTGAACTCATTGCCTGCGATATGGCTGGAACGACCATTGACGAGCATGCCGATGTGTACCGAGCTCTCGAGAATGCGGTTTGCGAATTCGGTGTTGAGGTCAAGGAGGAGGATCTGCAGCATTGGATGGGCGCCGAGAAGAAGGAAGCAATCAAAGCGCTGATTAAACTTGGCGGCGGTACTGCCAGCGATGAACAGGTGCAGGTGCAGTTTGACCGTTTCCGCCATTTGCTGCTGGGGTATTACCAGGAGAATCCGCCCGTCGCACTGCCAGGTGTCGTGGAAGCGCTGGAACGCTTGGCTGCCAGCGGCAAGAAGATCGCATTGACAACGGGGTTCTCGCGCGATGTTGCCGATATTATCCTCGATGGCTTGGGGTGGAAGGTCGGTCCTGGCGAACTTCTCGACGCAGTGGTTGCCGGCGATGAAGCCGCAGCGGGACGCCCTGCGCCGTACATGATTCATCGAGCCATGGAGTTGACGGGAATTCGCGATGTAGCCAAGGTCGTTGCCGCTGGTGATACCGTCAATGACTTGCTGGCCGCGCGTAATGCGGGAGTGCATGGGATCGGCGTGCTGACCGGGAAGCTGGGCCGCGAAGAGCTGGACCGGTTCCCTCATGCCGCAATCCTCGAATCGGTGGCCGAGCTGCCGGATTATCTCAAGGCGGTCGAGCCCGCAGCCGTTTAGCTCGGTCCGAATAATTTTGCAATGCGGAAGATATGTTTCGTTTCGGATTCAGATGCGGGATAAGCTGGGCTCTAGTTGGAACATCCCATTGAGATGAAAGAGAGTCGTCATGAGCAAGACTGTTCTTCAGCGTCACCTATTCGGACCAGGTCCATGCAACCCGTATCCGGAGGCAACAGCAGCGCTCGGACTGCCGCTGCTGGGGCATCTGGATCCGGAGTTCATTGCACGCATGGATCGTGTTGCTGATGGTTTGCGTACCCTCTGGGGAACCGGGAACTCCCGGACCTTGCCATTGAGCGCTACGGGCTCAGCTGGCATGGAAGCCGCGTTCGTCAACACCATCAACCCAGGTGACGTAGCGGTCATCGCGATCAACGGCTTGTTCGGCGAGCGCATGTGCGAAGTTGCTTCGCGCGCTGGCGCTGAAGTTGTCCGCGTCGACCATGAATACGGTACGCCAATTGATGTGCAGCGAGTTGCGCAAGCGCATGCGAACCCTGCTGTAATCGCAGGTGTGCATGCTGAAACCAGCACCGGTGTTGTTTCCGATATTGCCGCGCTGGGAGCGATCAAGGGCGATGCTCTGCTGATCACCGATGCGGTGACCTCCATTGGCGGCATGCCGGTGCTGGCTGATGAATGGGGGATCGACGTTGGCTATGCGGGCACGCAGAAATGCCTCGGCGTTGCTCCGGGCCTGGCGCCATTCACCATTTCCGACCGTGCTTTCGAGCGCCGCGTCCAGAAGCCCCAATCCTGGTACCTGGATCTGGGCTTGCTCGGCGGCTACGCCACCGGTTCCACCGGGGGCCAACGCACCTATCACCACACCGCACCGGTCTCGATGGTCGCTTCGCTGGAAGCCGGTATCGACCGCATCCTGGCTGAGGGCCTGGATGCAGTGACTGCGCGCCATCAGGAAGCCGGCGCCCTGCTGCAAGATGGCTTGCAGGAAATGGGCCTGGAGCTATTCGCCCAGGAGGGGTACCGCCTGCCGCAGCTGACAACAGTCTACGTTCCCGAAGGCGTTGACTCAGCGAAGGTCCGTGGATACCTGCTCGACCGCTTCAATATTGAAATCGGGGGCGGTGTTGGCAAGTACGCGAGCACCGTGTGGCGCATCGGCATGATGGGCCCCAACGCTAATCCGGGATCGGTGGCGCTGCTGCTGGCTGCGCTGAAGGAAGCGATCGGCAAGGCCTAGGCGCGCAAGGGCCGTGGTCCTCTGAATGCAAAGCGAGGCGGGACTAACCAGGAGATTCTGGTTGGTTCCGCCTCTTGCTGTTGCCCATGGGCTAGCTCAGCTGGTCCTGTGAATGCGCAAAGTGCAGCTGCACTGAATCAGCACTGGTCGAAATCATGGCGTAGCCGCCAATCGGCAACGTGAACATCGGGGAAGTATGGCCGAAATCGAGGTTGGCCACAACCGGGATGCCCTGCAGGATTGGGTGCTTTGCGATAACTTGCTCCAGCAGGCTACGGGTGATTCCGGACTGCTGCTGGAAGCGCCCAATGGCCAGCCCGGTAATGCCAGCCGCGCTGGGGGACTGCAGGAACGAGGCGAGCTTTCGAGCGATTTCGTGGATGTCTTCTGAGGAGTCTTCCTCGATGAAGAGCATTGCCCCGTCCAAAGATGGCATGAATTCGCCACCCAGCAATAAATGCAGCGTGCCCAGATTCCCGCCAATCACCTTGCCCGTGGCCACCCCCTGATTCAGGATCCATGGTCCGCCGGATGCTTGGACGGACCTGTTGTCTTGATCCATGAACCACAGATCGTCGGTGAATTCGCTGGCGTGCTCGATGGTCCACGAGTGCTCGTGGGTTGCGGTCCGGAACCACTGGCCGGTCGGTTCAAAATGATCGCGCATGCCGAAAGAGGACCAATGCGCACCGACATAAGTTACCAGGCCGGTCTTGGCGTGCACGGCGTTAGCCAGGGCGGTGAAATCCGAATAGCCGCAGAAGACCTTGGGATTGGCGGCAATGAGATCCCAGTCGAGGTAGGGCAGCAGCTCGTTTGAATTGAAGCCGCCAATTACTGAGATGATTCCAGCGACGGTTGAATCGGCAAATGCGGCGTGCAGATCGGCCACGCGCGACCGGATCGGGGAGCTGTCGAAGTCATCGTTCTCATCTACATGATCGCCGAATTCCTGCTTGAGCCCCATGGCCTCGAAGCGTTCGTCGATCCACTTCGTATTGTCGAATTCCATCACGAAGGTGCGCGAGCAAGATGGAGCAATGACCCTGACGGTGTCTCCGGATTGCAATCGGGCAGGGACAATAGTCGGCTTCACTTGGCTTGTCATGCAATCAGTCTAGGCTCTGGCTTGGCTGGGGAGAATAACCCATAGAAATTCATTGGTGACTAGTTGACGAAATTTTCGCAACAAATGAAGCTATTCCACCCCAGCTACTGTGAGATTTCTGAGAAATTCGATAACGTGGGCGTGACAGCACGATTTCTCTAAAGAAAGAAGGAAATAAGGTGAAGTCCCTCTTCGACTTGGAATTTAAGAAATTCATAACGCCATCGATCATCAAGATCGTCTACATCTTGATCATGATCCTGTTGGCGATCGGCTACATCGGGATCGTGATTTCCGGGTTCATGGCCGATGCAATGCTCGGCTTCTTGATGCTCTTGATCGTGGGTCCTTTGGTGTCCCTGGTCTATCTGGTTCTGGTCCGTGCAAGTCTCGAATCCTTGCTGGCACAGATCCGCACTGCGGAGAACACCACTGAACTCGTTCGTCTGGCCGGTGGCATCCCGCCGGCAGAAGGCGGCTACCGCCCGCACCCGGGTAACCCTCCTGCTCCGCAGCAGCCGCAGGATCCAACCGCCAATGGCGGCAGCACTCCGCCAACTAATCCTTACCAGAAGTAAGTGCTACGGCCGATGGCCCGCACCTGTGGTGCGG